>DATDFS010000061.1:0-32620 GCA_036522495.1 Nitrososphaeraceae archaeon
CAGATGGTGCAGCGTGAGTTGTTTTCTTCCCACTTGCTTTGGAATTTATTAGCTGTTCTAATTGCTTTGTATACTCATCAGAATACTGGCTGATATCAAACTCTTTGCTTGTGAGGCTCTCCACTAATGTTTTTCCCAGCGATAGTTCTTTATTGTCAATTGGAGGTTGAGAAGAAAAAGAAGCAGCTTCTGACATTTCTTCAACCTCATCTACTGGTTTTATCTCATCTATATAACGCAATTGATGCATCACTATCCCTTTCTGGTAAGATCTTAGCGCAACCAGGTGTTCTCTATCTTTTAAAACAACCTTACCTATTGCTATTTTGTTCGTCTCACTCATTACTTTGGCAAATAACAAATAAGCTTTGTCTATAACGCCTGACTTCTTTTTCTTTTCTGGCGCTACATAGTAGCTTTTCTCTATCAGTAAAGGATCAAAACCTTTTGAATCGATGAATTCCTTAATGTCAATGCTTTGTGTAGTTTTTATTTTAATTTTTTCTAAATCCTCTTTCTCAACTACTACATAGTTATTCTTTGAAATCTGATAACCTTTCTTGATTTCTGAATATGGAATTTCTTTATCTTCAACAGGACACCATTTTTTCTGCTGAATTCTATGACCTTTTTCATCTAACTGGTTAAATGAAAAATCCTTGCTATTGTCAGCAGTAGTATAAAGTTTCACCGGAATATTGACAAGTCCAAATGAAATGCTTCCTTTCCAAAAACTTCTGGCAGCCATTCTTCATTCTGTTGTTGCTCTTCTATTGATATAATAGCTTAAAAGAAATTTACAAATGACTTTCACAATTATAATGTATTAGTAGTAATATAAATCTAAATCATCTTATTTTTGCTTCCCAATTTGAATCGAACGTTTGTTGCTGCTTTTACTACCTTCTTTATAATTAGTAGATAATATTGCATCAATTGTAGCTGAACACACGTTAACTTACGAAGCACAAAGAATTGGGAAATGCATCTTCTATAACAATAGAAGCCAATTTCCTGCATAATATGTTGATATTTTGTCGATACATGGCACTAACCAACCAAAATAAACCAAAGATGGTCTTAGAATAGAGGGAGAGAATGAACGGTAAACGCTTTACAATTTTATACGCATGCATGTGCTCAGTTATTTTTCTGGAATAACAGGCATATTATTATTTTATTTTATCCCCCCTCCCAGCAAGGTGTTCCAAATTTTATTAGTTTATTCAACAACTACTGCCATATGGGAAACAATCTGATGATATCAACTGTTAACTAGAGAGGGATCTATTATTACTAGAAGGATATTACATTACTATGATCAAAGACATTTCTCTTCGAAAGATAAAGGTGAGAAGGTCGTTTATTATTCTATATCCATGATAAAAACGCTAATCTATTGTCTTAATATGTTAAAAATAAAGGAAGATACTCAAACTCATAAAAATGCTCTCGAACTTATTCAAAAAATTCCGGTAGAATCTGCAAATGATGATAGTAACGAATGGGTTACATCTATGAAGGTTATAGCAGAAGCCTGTTCAATAAAAGATAACAACAGCAATAATAGTTATATCTTTTCACAATCAGAATTGTCTGACTTTCTAACTTTGGCTGCAAAAGGCATAAATGAAAAAAGAATGAGAACACAAATAGTAAGTGATGTAATCTTCAAAATCTATAATGATATTATGGAAAATTATCAAAACTTTGATCATAGTTTAAAGTCAAATTACCCAGGAATTATCATTGATGTTATGTCTATTATTAACAAGGCAATTGATACTGAAGGCAATAAAATAAGTGTTTACAATTTATATGAATATTATCAATCACGAAAGATAATAAAAGCACAGGAAAAAGGTGAGGAAAAAACTTTGCAGAAAGATCTATGCATACTCGAATCTTATGATAAAGAAGAACAGCAAGATCTTGTTGAAAACCTTTCCCAGATAACTGGTATGGAAATGAAGGATTTAAGAGAGTCGCTTGCAAAAATGCAGAGTTCAGATGTTAAAAAGATTAGTAATCTTTGTCTTAACTATAATAAATTACAAAAATATAGTAGGATAATACAAGAGTCACAAGAAGAATTTAGACATGAGGTCGAAAGAGAACTTGGAAGAAAACTCACAGATAGTCAGCTGCAACGTGCTATTAATTCCATAAGAAAAGTCAGAACATATATTAAAAACATTCTTGATGGCAAATTTGTACCACATGACACGCATGGTATAAACCATGTCAAACACAATCTCGAATATGGCTTTCAACTAATGGGTCTAATAGAGTGTAAGAAACGAACTCTGCGAAATTAAGAGTAACGATATTTGTTTTATAGTATCATTTGAAAAGGCTGGTATTACTATCCATAAGTAGTAATTTAACAATAATGAAATGAAGATATCTTTCATGGGACCTCATTTTCTCTTTATCATTGGTATAGAATAATCAGACATATGGATTATACATATACCAAGAAATCCACTAACACCTCCCAAAACGGCAAGGAATATGTTTTCGGGTAAATGACTAGCAATGTTGAATTCCTTTAACACCATTTGTATCATGATCGTGATGAGAATACTGGAAGATCCTATTGTTGCTGTAAGGGATGCACCTATCATACTTAAGCCAGTAGAATATGACAAAGAACCAATAAGTGGAAGTAATGAGAATAAGAATAAGATAGTGATAGGATTTATTAATGGTTGCCGCAATAATCGTACTTCATTTGACTGTAATGCTATATGATTAGATTCATATGACAATAATCCAATAATCATAAAACCAACTAGAATTAATCCAGAAGTAAACATAGAGGCCGCTGCCACTTCTATAGATGAATGCTTTAAGACGAGTTTGCTTAGAAAGAGAACACCAATTGCAAAACCAAATGCAGAAAGAATTGCTTCTATATCTCCAAAGCTAATTATTGACAATAACGATGTTGTCTTTATCGTCTCTACGATATTACCACCAACGCCAATATTGGCATCGCTTGCAACAGCCATAAAGAAGCCCGTCAGTGCCATACTAATACCAATAATGTGAAACCTGTTCAGTCTTTCATTCAAGAATACTCGTGCTAACATGACTATGACGACTATTTCGAGTGGTCCAGCGATAAGAACCTCCTTTGATGCACCTATTCTTTTAATTGAATCGTACCACGTAAATATTCCCAATGAGAGTGATAAAGACGCCAGAATAAGGTTTTTCCATGATTTGTTGAAAAGAAATAGTATTTCTTTCTTCTCTTTAGATATAAAAGCCGCTACCATTAACAACATTATTCCTGCTGAAGTAATGCTTATCGCTGAAAGCATAATTGGAGAAATTTGAATAAACGAAGACGTCAAATATTCAATTATAATAGATTCTGCTGAGAGAGCAATAGCATAAATAAATACTATCCAAGATTTACGAATTAATAACGACAAAAAATAACAAGATATGATCATAACTAAAGATGTAATATATGTTCTCAAAATACAATATCAGCTTGCCAACCCACGTGTACCAATTGACACCTCAACACTCAATGCGAAAATTGCCCGCTTATACGCTAAAATCATCCCAAACACATGATATCAGTTTACTAAGGTACTGAAGAACTAGTTAGGACGAGGTTATCATACTACTCGCCTCATCACAATCAATCATCTACAATATAATTCTGAATAGATGAAGCAGAATATAATGTTAGAAGACAATCTACAAATTATTAAATTTGATAGAAAATTGTTTGGTTTGATGTTTAAACAACACAAAGCGATGATAACTGGAATAGCTGTTTGTGCCGTACTTCTAGCATCATTTTATGTAGCTTCTGCGGAATTCTCTCAGAAAGCATTAGCCCAGAACTCCACATCTAATACCGGAGGCAGTAAGATGACCAGCATAGGCAACACAACAAACGCAACAAAATCACCAAGTTTACAAGCGAAGGAAACGCCTGGCACTGTAGCCGCTAAAAACATGAGCACTGCAGCGACTGCAGCGAACATGACAAATGCTACAGGCAAATAAATAGAATCACAAGGGCTAAAGATAGCCTTCTCATTTTTTAAGTAGGACTGATGGCATACTACCTTACGCTAATAAATCTGAATAGTGGCCATTCAATAGCTACTCAAACATACCGATAGTCATTACAACCCTTTTCACTGCTTATTCTTTTACTGGTGCCCAACTCTAATTTAATCAGAATGCTTTGTTTATTGGGATGTTAGAAAGGAGCAGAAGAACCAAATAAGATGAGTTCTAGGGGAGATATTAGTATTAGTAGATAAGGAAAATCAGATGAGGCTACTACTAATATTTCTGCAACCTTTTAATGTGAAATATGCAATGGGAAATTTAACTCCAGAGAAGAACTAAAGCAACACACCACCAATATGTGGTATTACGTTAAGAGAATTTTAGGGGAAGGGATATAATATGTAAAAAAATGTTACACGAAAGCATGACATGCTGCGCATCCATTATACAACAAAATATGGATGCCATGAACAGAGAACACATATTAAATTATACTATAGTCTGACGTGCTATGAATTCATTATATCACAAGGTTTGGTATATCATGATATAGGAGCGTAACAAAATTCCCAACACCTTGATAGACAGCCAGAAAATCAAACAAATACCTCGTAAAAATTGAAGTACATGCGTCATTTTGATAATCTATTAGCCTATATTAGAGCCGCTTCTTCTTAAGTCACAAGATTCTCCTCATTCTAAGTTGAATGATTGCAATTACATTTTGGATGAGTCAAGATTTTGATTTATTCTTCGCTCCATAGTTCTTAAAAGATTCTCTCCTCATGAATTTTATTGGCGGTTGATTGTTTCGATGTTTTCTTTCCTCTAGTCTGTAGACAGCATCTCCTCTCATTCTTTGATTGCTTTCTGTACGTAGGCACAGATCAGATAGCGTTGTCCACCCCATAATCTCATTTCACAACACCTTTCAGCGATTGACAAACCTTGTATCTTATCAACTATGTGTCATCTTCTGATAATTTTGCAGACAATTTGTCGAGAAGCAGTATCATCAACCACCTGCAAGACATAGTCTAGTATTTATTATACCAACCTAGCACAACTGTAGCACAACTGTCGTTGTAGATCGGGTATCCTTAAGAGTTCTATCTTCATCAATCACAGATTTAAAATTCTCAATAGTCAGGGCAGTATCATTTAACACTACTATAACTGAATTCCCGCCTTATTTGCAGCTTTGACTCCTAGAGGTGCATTCTCCACTATCATCGCCCGGGTTTGAACAATGGTCATGCCGGCGTCATACTTTGCATAAGTACTGAAGTATATGAAGGACACAGGGATAAAATCAACGAGCGAGCGAGCTCTATTCAACGGCACAAAATAAACCAGTATTTTGCAATAAACGACTACCACGGAGAACCAACAAGAGAGGTGAATGTCTATGAACCTATACTAATGATATTTCTTGGAAGTAACAATAACAACCTTATGCGAGTGAGTAAAATAAAGTAAAATAAAATATATTGAAAATATTGATGCAAATAGATATTTAGCTCGCCTGTTCTCCCTCCATCATTATTTGATTTACTCTTTTTATCAACTCTTCATTTTCAATTGGCTTCCTAATAAATTGATTTTTTCCATCAAATATGTCTGAATATATATCATCATAATACATTTCACCGGCTGTTAGAAAGCATACCCTAACCTTATCATTTATCTTCCTTATTTCCCTATATAACTCAAATCCATTCATCTTTGGCATCTTAACATCAAGAATTAAAAGGTCATACGATTGACCTGCTCTAAAATTCTCTAGTGCAAGAAGAGGATCATCAAACGTATCAGCCATGAATCCATTATCTTCAAGAGTTACTTTTAATGTTAAATTAACATCAGGCTCATCATCAACTACCAAGATTTTCTTCATGTAATCAATTTACTCCGCGTGTAGTTGTTCCTTGCTTAATGAGAGACTGAATGTAAAGTAGCTCCTCTTTTTTCTGCGCCATCATAACCATTAGCATTATTATTGTTATTGTTAGTATCATCATCATCCTCAACCCATACTCTACCACCATGAGATTGATTATGCTTTTGATATCATATCATATTATATATATCGATATCAGAAATAATTCCTAGATTTTTGATCTTTAACTCTACTATTCCATTTTTGTACAATAGTATAAGAAATTGTAATGACTTTGTGATTACCTTCTTGTTGTGTTTTTTAATCTTAGTATGTGTATGTGTTCGATCAGCCGTTTTCCAGTTATTGTTATTCTTATTCTGCTGTTCTGTTGCTTCTGCTATAACAGTAGTCATAGCTTAGTCATCCTAAGACAATCTACCTGCCTACCTACCTGGACTCTTTTTATAGGTAGTGTATTAAGCCACTATTTTGTTGTATTGTGTAAGCTAAACCTTTGATAGATGTTGTTCTACAAATTTCTGGTATGCTTCTTTTGGAGCAGCACCTACTGTTCTTGCGATTTCCTTTCCAGCTTTGAATAATATTAGAGAAGGAATTGAGCGTACACCGTATCTCATTGCAATCTCTTGATTTTCATCAACATTTAGTTTGGCTACCTTTATTTTATCACTCATTGTTTGTGACAATTGCTCTACTGCTGGACCAACCATTCTGCATGGACCACACCATTCAGCCCAAAAGTCCACGAAAACTGGTAAATCAGACTTTAGTATATCGGTATCCCATGAGTTCGTTGTAACATGAATTACATTTTTACTTTTGCTTTGACTTTCCATAACAATTTAAGATATGTATATAATCCTATATAAAATGCATCAATATACATAAATACAAACACGATGACTCTGGAGTCTATTAACCTAAAATGTACATTTAGTTTTTTAGCTATACTATACTTAATCTCCATTTTAATGAACCAAGTGCCGTTATTGCTAAAGTAGATTGCTTCTTACCAGACATACATATACATTCCAGTTTCTCTAATTATTTGTCGACAAGATTGACTATTATTCCATACTAACTTGAATATTGCTACTGCATCTGATACTAACTGATCGGCAGTGCAACCAGGTGTTCTCTATCTTTTAAAACAACCTTACCTATTGCTATTTTGTTCGTCTCACTCATTACTTTGGCAAATAACAAATAAGCTTTGTCTATAACGCCTGACTTCTTTTTCTTTTCTGGCGCTACATAGTAGCAGCTTTTCTCTATCAGTAAAGGATCAAAACCTTTTGAATCGATGAATTCCTTAATGTCAATGCTTTGTGTAATGAGCATGACTCTATCAGGATAGGATACCAAGATAAAGTGTCGTCAAGTAGTATCCATGTATTCTTGCCTGTCTAGACAATGAACATATTTTTTATTCTCGTCCTTATCTTTTCCATATTTCTAAAACAACCCTAACGAAAATATGCCTTTGATATGTGTTTCATGACTTTTAACAATCCTGAAGAAAAATAGTCCAGATGGATTATCAGGGGTTATTATGCTGGGTAATTAGTCATTGCATTTGGGTGAGTTTGCAACGTCTATAACAAACCTGTATCTAACGTCACTCTTCACAACTCGCTCATAAGCCTAATTTACCTTATCAATCAGGATAAGTTCTATATCATACACTATGTTTTGCTTGCTGCAAAAATCAAGCATCTCCCTGGTCTGTGACTTCACTGATAAATGAGCCTGCAAGACTGCGACGAGCAGTATTATTTTATTCTGCTGATAAATCCCAGTAGTTGGCATCTTTAAATTCTTCTTTGGGTTTCCCTAAAGACTTCCATTCTCTAAATGATTTTGAATATAGCTTAACATTCTTTACTCCTGCCAATTTTAATGCATAGTATGTTAAGCCAGATAATGTTCCAACACTGCCACAATATGTGATGACTTCAGCGTCAGCTGGGATTCCTCTGTTTTCAACAAATCTTTTTATTTCTTCAGGCTTGCGTAATATACTACCGTTGATGGATCCTACCATAGTATATGGAATATTTTTAGCACCAGGAATATGCTCAGTCAAAAAATTCAATCGCTCTCTAGAATCTACCAATATTTTATTAGGCTGTTCCTTTGCAGTCTCAACATAAGATGCATCCGCATGAATATCGCAATTTATATTTAGCGAATGTTGTATTCTTGGAAAAGTGTTGATCTTCTTATCAGTTTCCAATCCTAAACTCTTCCAATGACTAAATGTTACTTCCAGCAGTGCAGTATTTGTATGGCCAACATACTGAAAAGTCCAAGCGACTCGAGCTGCTAGCGCACCAAATGTGTCATCATAAATGACGACTGGCATTTTATCCGATATCCCTAGATTCTCCAGAATATCCACTATTCCAGACGGCGTGTCTTTTCCTAATAGCACCGCAAGTGGCAGCGAAACTGCAGTTGGAATGTGTTCCTGTTGGTAATCTTCCGCTTTACGCACGTCTACTACGCGGATCGCTTTTTTTCTCATCAATGTTCGTAAGGTATCAGTATCACAGATAATGGGGAGTCTAAAATTATTATTATCATCCATATTTTTTATTTTTGGGATATCTATCTTTTTGTCTTCCAGTTTAGTTTTCACGCTGCACATTCTCCTCTGGCTGTCTTTGCACTAAATTTAATATCAGTACCATAATCTCTGTATGATTCTGGATCTCGCTCTATTGGAGGTAACTGCGTAAGTGGAGTGAGTGTTGCTTTGATATTTTCAATACACTTTATGCTGCCTGTTCCGTCGCCCTTTACAATTTTATTAATCCACTGCTTCAGTGTTTCTGTCCCAGATCTTTCCTGTTTGTATATTTCAATTATCTTACAAATTGTATCGATGACACGCTTTGCTGGTACACGCATTATTGCCTTGCCTAATTCCCCCTGTTCTTCTGCGCTTCCACCGAATAGCATTGTATATGTTGGAGCCATTGCAGTTCCCATTCTTGATGCACCACCAAAGAATCCAATCGTAGCAATTTCGTGCTGTCCACATGAGTTTGGACAACCACTGATCTTGATCGTTGAATCTCTAAGACTATCGTCAGTATCGAGTCCTAATTCCAAGAATTTGTGCTGCACCTCTTTTGCCAGTCTATGGGAGTTTGTGATAGCCAGATTGCATGAGGTAGTTCCAGAACATCCAACCACTGATGCAATTGTTAATGCCCCAGGGTTTGCCAAACCAATAGATGCTAGTCTGTCGTAAAACTCATGTAAGTCATTCTCCTTTACAAAACGGATGGCAAAGTTCTGTTGTGGCGTGTTTCTCGCAGTACCTTCTACAGAGAAGTCACGGATCGCTCCTGCTAATACTCGAAGCTGATTTGCTGTAATATCACCTGCTCCGAGCGTTACAAATACTGTAAAGTAGCCTCCCTGTTTTTGTGGGACAGCATTAGTATGTAACCATCTTTCATAATCCGAGATTTCCGTAGTAGCCTGTTCATTTAAAATGGGCAGTTTTATCATTGTATCTTCTGTTTTTGGTAATTGTCTAGTTTCTTCTTCTGCCCTGATATCAAAAAGTTTTGCTGTAGAGGCTGCGGTCGTCATCTGAACTATTGAGCGCTCTTTGAATATCATCTTTTGGAATTTATCCCAGCCCATTTCATGAACTAAATAGCGCATCCTGTTTCTAGCCATATTTTCACGGTTGCCATGTCTGTCAAACAGTCTAATTGTGGCCATGCTTGTTGAAAGCAGTTTATTCTCTGGTGTAAAGTCCTCCAATAAATGACCTATAAATGAGGCTGCACCAAGACCGCCGCCAAGATAAATCTTGAAGCCTCTTTCTCCATCCTTGGTCACAGGTATCAAACCGATATCTGCAATTCTTACTAACCCATGTCTATTGCAACAACCAAAATTAATTTTAAACTTGCGTGGAAGGTTCTGACACATCGGATTTCTGATAAAGAATCGTGCAATTGCTTTGGCATAGGGAGTAGCATCAAATGCTTCTTCTTGACAGACACCAGCAAAGTGGCTGCACATTACATTCCTAACTGTGTTGCCACAGGCTTCTCTTGTAGTGAGACCTACTTCAACCAGGCCTCTCATCACCTCGCTCACATCTTCCAGTTGTACCCAGTGAAGCTGAATGTTCTGGCGAGTGGAGACATGAGCCGAGCCGATCGAGAATGCCTCAGACAAACTTGCAATCGTCTCAAGCTGTTCTGGACTAATTTCACCACTCGGAATTTTGATTCTAACCATGCTATAATTCATCTGCAGTCTAGAACCATAGGCACCATGCTGTAATCTGAAACGGCGAAAGTCATCTTCAGATAACCTGCCTTGTCTGAAAAGTCTAACCTTCTGAGCGAAAGACTCAGATTCCTCCTCTCTACCCCATTTAGGATTAGGCTTTGGAAACGGAACGTTCTTCTGTTTAGAACTAATATTAGTATTAGTCTTCTTCAATATGATCTATTCCGGAAAAAGAAACCATATATCTCTTGTGGAAACAGGATGTATTGGTACCTCCATATGAAAATAGCGGCAAAAAATTACACGGATACCAATCTATTTCGTGATATGAAATTACAACAATCCTAACTACAATTATCTTGCTTTTAAAGTAAAAAGATAGACAAGATTATCATCTTTAACTTATAAATTGTTGAATATCGCATCCGCTGAGGATAGGTAATTTTCAAATTGTCATTCTTTTATGAGTGAGTCCTAAATGATTCGATGACTAATAGATCAATAGGTCTAAGATAGGAGCCTATTCTAAGCCAACCAACACCCATTATCAGATCGATTTTTAGATACCACCGGGCTGCTATTCTCTTCCAGGAATATGATCAGCCTCCATACCCATATGCAAAGAAAACAACTGAATAGGTAAATGAAAATAATCTTGGAAAATAGACCATAGAATATCAAAACATAAAGTTAGGAACCATAGTTGATAAGGCTAACTCAGAATATTTTAACAATGACAATAATAACATTTTGACAGGTTATACGGGGACATCACTCAATATGTAATATCTAATATTTTAAACAAAACGCAACATGTAGCTTTAAATTGTTGACTTATTGAATTAAATATACTCTTTATTTAGATTTTGCAAAAAAATTATCACTTCTGTTTGACCTATCTACATGAGATAAACATTGTAATGTTTTTATTTCAATAGTAAACTCTCAGAATGCAAGAATACATACTGATTTATATAGTGCTGTTATTGTTATGTATCTCCTTAACCATCTTGCCTTTCCCCATAGGAATAATTTTGAGTTTTGCTCCACTGAAGTCCTTTTTCAATTGTTTACCATTGAAAATTCTGTCTAAGAATATTGCTAATGCGGCAATTTCCGAATGTGGCTGATTTCCGATCGCGACATTATAGTCCGCAAGGTCATATGTTTCTCTTGGAACCTTTTCTGCACCAATAATTACAAGAACCTTGTCCTTTTTTTGTACTTGACTTATAGTATCATCTATATTGATACCATACATGGTCAAAAGGACTACTTTTCCACCCTCTTTCTTCCAGTTCTTAACCACCTTTCTCCAATCTTCAATAATTTCAATGGCAAAATCATACTTGCCTCCCCATCTTTTAGCGATCTCTTCTAAGGTTTCTTTTATAGAGTTGTCTACTTCTGTCATGTAGATTTTGTCACTACCAAATGCTCTAGAGACCAAGGCTGCATGTGTAGTTATACGATCATCTCGCACCGACCTATGTCCTATTCTAAGAACTTCTACTTTCATTCGTTTCCTCTAGACTCACTGGCTCTTCTGCTGTTTGCTCCTCATCAGGAAAAACTAGTAATGATATTAAATTCTTTAGCTGAGTAATGTTGAATCCAGTCTTTGCAGAGACGGGCAAAATGTGTTTTTTAGAGTCTGGAATGCCTAAATATTCAGATTTATCAAATGCATCATCGATACTAATCAAATCTACCTTGTTTAGTACATAGAGGACCTTTGTCATTGGTACTCCAAGCTCATTCATTATATGAATACAGCTGTCTAATTTTCTCCCGATCTCTTCTATTGACTGGCTTATATCGAGTACAAGCAAGATAAGATTAGAGTGGGTTAGCTCATGAAGTGTGGATTTAAAAGCATCAATCATATAGGGTGGAAGCTTACTTATGAAACCTACAGTATCTGAGACGAGAACTTTCCTGGTGTTGAATTTCATTGCACGGGTGAACGTAGATAATGTCGTAAATAGTCCTTGTCCTGCATTTTTTGATTCCCCTGTCAAAGTATTGAATAGAGTTGTTTTTCCTGCAGAGGTATAGCCGGCAATCGAAATGATAGACAGACCTGCTTTTGAGCGTTGAACTCTATGGAGATCTCTTCTTTTCTCTTCTCTTTCCAATTTTTTCTTTAGAACTGCTGCACGTTTATTTATATCGAGATAGTAAATATCGGCATCGTATTTCCCCATGCCAAAAAACCCTGGTTGCTCACCTATTTTTGCAAGCCTTACTTTTTCTCGTGCTCTAACCATATCATATCGAAGCTGTGCAAGTTTGATCTGAATTCTGGATTCTGCGGTACTTGCTCTTCGTTCGAAAATCTCTAAAATCAACCGCTCCCTATCAATAATTTCAACCTGACAGAGCGACGCTAGATTATATTGTTGGGTTGGCTTTAATACCTCATCGAAAATAATTACTTCTGGTTCTAATTGTTTAACTAATTCTTTTACCTCTTCTGCCTTTCCTCTGCCAATACCATATCTTGATTGTGTAATATGACGTTGTTTCACTATTCTCTCAACAGAATACCCTACTGTATCTGCAAGAGAAGTTGCTTCTTTTATTGCTTCCTCAAAAGGATATGTGATCAAGATAGCCTTCCTTAGACATGACATCTACTATCATTCCTCTTCAATACTTACGTACAATTTGATTCCTAGAAACCTTTCTAATTTTTTAGCCAATATTTCATCAGGCTTTAATGCACCTGTTTCAAATTTTCTTAATAGCATTGCCTTTTCATTCATTTGTGTCCCTAGTTGTTCATGTGTAAAACCTTTTTTCATACGCGCTTGCCTAATTAATGTTGCAAATTCTGGACTGAGTATTGTATCATCCGTCATCTTGATCTTTGTATTAGTTTTCTTTGGAGTAGGTGTAGCACTAGCTCTCTTTTTAGTAGTTACAGTTGGTACATATGGCTTTCCACGTTTTGAACATGGCATACAAACATTGAATATTGTACTGTCAATCAAAACCGTTTTTTTCCCATCTGTTACCCGACGACCACATAGCTCACAAAACGAAGGCATCTAACGTATTTTTAATTGTTGTAAATTTAGGCTTTTCTAAGTTGTTAAGTAATCATTTGAGTCACTATTTTAGAGATGAGGAGCAAGAGCATCGGATAACCGAATCTTTGGCTTACATAGTTGAAAATTCAACAAAAAGCTATAGAACGTGTATAGAATTCTTCCAATATATTGTGTTCTTTGTAATAATAATCGTAATACTCCTTATTTAGTTATAATTTTAGCACATAGATGCGAGTTTACACAATTTTATGTGAGTATTTCAATTAACTCATGATGAAACCTTTACCGTTGAACGCTAAGGATAAAATATATTGTCATATTGATGCTATTTTTGGAGTTGGAATTTCTGATATCCTTCCAGAAGAATGTCTTCAGTTTGAATATTCAAGAAGGACGGGACGGATTAAAAACATCAGTATCGGAAGTCGTTTGGTTGCAACACTGCGGACTGATGGGGGGCTTGCTCTAACACTATTCGGAGCATCAGAATTATTGAAGAACAAGCAATTTAAAGAGAATTGTGTTATTCCATCTGATGAAGCAGTACCATTCGTCAGTGAGGGTAGATCTTTATTCTGTAAACACGTAGAATGGTGTGGCTCAAATGTCAAAGTTGGATCGGATGTTGCAATCATTGATAAAAATGATAGGGTTATAGCAATAGGCAGATCGCTATTTGGATCCAAAAGGATGAAAGAATATCACAAAGGAGTTGCTGTCAAGGTTAGAGAAGGAATAAAAAGCCGAGTAAAATAATAATAACGACATGATGCGTGGCGGTAACCGCGAGATGAGACGTATGCTGGATAAGATGGGACTCGAAATGAAAGACTTAGGTAGCATTGAAGAGGTAATTATCAAAACAGAGACTAAGGAACTTTATCTTATAAAGCCGCAAGTAGTAGAAATGAAAGGAAAAGACAGTACTATTTTTCAGGTGGTAGCCACAAATATCGAAGAGAAGCAGAGAGATACGCCTCTATTTAAGGAAGAAGACATCATCCTTGTTATGCAACAGGCAAATGCTTCAAAAGAGAGAGCAATTCAGGCATTAAGTGAATCCAAAGGTGATATGGCTCAAGCAATTTTAAGCCTTACAACATAATCGAATGAAAATATTCGCTAGCTAGGAGTTAAATTCAATCACTATTTAGATTCATGCAGTAGTCTAATTATCTAATACAAGTGTTTACCAATGTTGCAATAAAATGTCTTTATAATAGAATATTTACCATGTTTGATTTTATTGTCATTGTCTTTATCTGAAATCACTTTATGGTGGACATCTTTATAATGCATCAAATTCTGATAATTAGCAGCTATTGGTAAATTTGTAGAGTGCTTTGTATCATATATCCAAATAACTTCAACAGTAATATGTTCGTCAAGTTGAAAAAGTAATTGACATCAAAAAAGTAAATACCGAACTAATGATTCAATCATGGTTAGGAGCAGCAAGGAAAATCAGATAAAAAAGACATTATTGGGTTTTTGTACTAATACCTTTAGCCGTGGATCATATTTCCCGGGTATGGGATTTATGGTATGCGGATCTTAGGTAAAGAAAGAATGATAATAGAGATAAGAGGAAAGGCAACTCTCCTGTTGCAGTCTCATGTGTAGTCATAAGCCCAAACAAAAATTCATTTGGCTTGGGGGCACCAGCGCATCCAGATTACAGACGTAGCAAAATTGCAACACATCTAATATAAAAGATGTTGCACTACGGAAAGAAACAGTGAGCCAAAGGAGCATCTGCAATCGTCGCAATTAATAATATTGCTTCGCAACTTATTCTTGAAAATGGTTTTAAGATTATCTAAGCGGGACTTTAGTGCTACTTATAAGCCAACCACACAAGAAGAATGGACACAAGATGCATCTTTTAAAAATGTAGATGATATATGTGATTATTTGTTCTAAAATTTACAATTTATCAAGAATATGATATGTAAATGCTTGATGGTAACTTGGCTATAATACACTAGTAGATTTTGTTAAAGAACTAAGACTGATCATGATAGGTAATCCCTTTACTGTTGGTGTTGTATTGTGAAATTCTGATTGGAATAGAAGAGGTGTTTTGCAGATAGCTTATTAGATTCATCTTCCAAGGTTAAAGTGCAAAATCTGGATTCTTTTATTACAATCTTCATTTGACATCAACAAATCGAAAATACTCTGATCATCCTATACAATAAGCAATTACAAATTCTAGCATCCCACGACGAACAGATACCATCAGTTAAAGTTTTAATGTTGAAGAACCAGAGCAGTTTTCTCGGATCCTAGAATTATCTAGCGAATTTCCATCAATATTTATGGTCTTATCACGGACACTTCACTTTATGAAATCCATTTATCCTTTTTGCTTAGACCTCTGTAGATCAGTGAATAATTTTTGATAACGGTTAAACGAACTAATACTTTGTTAAGTCTTTGAAATACATTGATAGGTACGTACTTCACTTTTTGAAAAATGGGATCTATAATGTTCCGATATAAGAAGTTGACAATACTCCAGAAGCCAATTTAAAATCAACAGATTCTATTTCAAGAAGATATATGATGTTATGATTAAGCAGACCTTTGAGGATAGAATTTTATAACTGTGTAAATTGGCAGATATAGACTATGAGCAGCGGTAGCAAATTTAATTTCGCCTTGTCTGAGCCTGAATGGCAAATAATTCTAGACTCTCTCAGTAATACAATATTCAATAAGGATATTACAGAAGAATCTAGAAAGAAGGCAAAAGAATTATTTATAAAGTTGCAGAAAGAACTTCCAAAAACATGAATTATATTATTAGGGTATTATTTGCTATCATCATCACAATTTTTATAGGATTTTTATAGAAAGGTCAAATCGAAGGGGTCAATGGTATATTAGTTAATAATATCTTTAAGTAGAATATATACATAGTGTCGATGAATATTGCAAGGACCCTTAAGTTAAGTTAGATCCACTGCAAAACGTAGTGACCTATATCTATTATAATCATTTAGCAAGATCTTTGCCAAATGCTTTGTAATATCAGTAACGCTAAGCAAGCCTGTAATTCTATTATCCTCTTCTAAAACTGCAAGTCGTTTGATTTTGTTTTTTGTCATTACTCTTGAGGCAGTATCTATTGAATCGTATGACATGATTGTTATAAGAGGGGACGACATGATTTCTTCTAGTTTGATTCTGCTTGCAGCGATGTTTTTTAGACAGACGCGCTTAACCATATCACGTTCAGTAATGATACCATGATGTTGGCCGTTTTTATCTATCACAATTACCGAACCGACCTTCCTCTTCACCATAAGATCAGCAACATCTTGAGCAGTTTCTCTAGATTCAGTAGTTATTGTAACAATCTCTTTTTCTGACATTATCTCGTTTACTGAGCTCATATATATTTGGGTGACATATCTCTTTTATATTATATCCGTAGTACCATTAACTTATCAATTTAACATTATATCTACACAGCAAATAGAAGTATTTTCTCGTTATTCCCTTATTCCAATTCTAGGTGTATCCCATCTAGTATCCAAATTAGATACTAGTAATTGAAATGCGCATTATGTGCAAAGATTTCAATTTCACGGTCGTAATTAGTGCCGGAGGCGGGATTCGAGCCCGCGACCTTTCGATTATGAGTCGAACGCTCTAGCCAGGCTGAGCTACCCCGGCGAGCTCAGCAGCGTTCAGCAGCAAGAATTCTTTTTAAAGATAATATAATCTATTCAAACATATGTATGACATCTAGCACGCCTGCTCATGTATGATGGCTATACATATGCATAGATAAAGCCTCTTTCGATTCAAATGATGATTCGCAGTAAGGACAGATCAATTTAGCTGTGCCAGTATCCTTCATATAAACAATCGCCTTTGGGTTGATAATACATACTGGTGTTCCGCGTATGGCCGTATCTGCTGCAGAAATCGTTGCCATCTGAATCTTTTCAAAGATATCATCTCGTGCTACCGTTCCAAGGACTGCTGCATTTGAACTAACGATTATTTGTCTTATAACATGCTTATCCATAATAGAGAGTGCTTCTTGAACTGTAGCCTTCGGATCCACAGCTAATACAGGACTATTCATAATTTCCCGAAGCTTAACTTTTGCTGGATTCCTGCCTTGTGACATTACCTTAAAAAGGATATCCGTTTTGCTTACTATACCGATAACTTCTCCATCATGCGATGCAAGAACACTACGGGCATTTCTTTCTTTCATAAGTGTGATTGCTTCATTAGCAAGACTGTCACTTTCTAGAATAATTACATTTGTGTTTAAAATAAGTTCGATTGGCGACGATAGCAACGATGTGGTGTTATCTGGAACATAAGACAAATCTTTCACATTGGAAGACTATCATGTTTTATTTATAGTTGATCTTGTATCATCCATGCATAGATTAAGCGGCCTTGTTCATTTAACGATAATCCATAGCTAGATATTCTACTTCTTAAAATGATAATGTTCAAAAGAATTAGAACACCTTTAGAATATATCGACTACTCCTTACAGTCATATTCTTCCGGGCTTTCACTTCGAAAGACATCACAGAGGTTATTACCACTTATTAAAGGAAGTCATATTTCTATCTGGAATTGGATTCAAAGGTATAAACCAAGGAAAATAATTCAAGGCAGAAAGAGAATAGCAGAATTCATAATAGATGAAACTCTTATCAAGGCTGACAATGAATACGTCTGGTTATTATGGATTGCAGTCAAACCTGCAAATAAGACAGTTTTAGAAATTAGAATATCTTTTGAAATGAATATACTTATCGCGGAACAATTCATTCAACATTTATCAACATTTAATTAGAAAAAATGGAAAACATTCACTTTCAACTGATAGCGGCAAACCATATCCACAAGAGTGTAGGTTTCTAAATCTAGAGCATCATCTTAAATCTTCTCTCGAGAAAAGCATCATTGAACTAACAATCCAATACATAAAAAATAGAACTGAATGTTTTGATGACTATCTTCCATGTAGAAAAGATAATTGTAAGTTACAACACATAGTTAATTGGTTAAATCTTAGTTGACATGCATCAAAGAAATTGTTGGGAATAGAGTAGGTAAGTGAACTGAGCCGATTAAGCATAAAGAATCTATATATGAAGCTGTGACGACCTACAACAGTATATTATATGTCTGAGTACCATTTTACTGATGGAAATCTAATCATCCTATATGCAATACACGGAAGCACTTCGATCGAAGATGGCTTACCAGATTATATAAATGAGAGAATAAAGGTATGTGTAGATATTTATAGAATTATTATGCGATCAAAACCTGACAAGTATAAAACTACGATCATCATTGTTGCAAATAGAAAATCTACTCAAAATATTAAAAATAAATTGTTGACAGCAGGCGTTGATGAAAAAATAATTGCGGCAGACTGTGTTTCAGAAAATATGGCTCAGACTTTTGATCATCTCCTAAATAGTATCAAAACCAAAATTAATCCACCATATATTTATTTTGTCGGTTCTGTTTGGCTCAGAGATATTTACGATTCCATGGTGTTTTCTAAACTAAAAGGATATAGAGTTCAATTCCAAGGCGCTTTGGATCATAGACCTTTCGATGAAGTCGAGAGGGAAAAGGAGTTGAACATTCCGAAAAAGGGCACACGATACTACAAAAGAAAGGCAAAAGATAAAGCAATTGATCTTCTGCTTAACCATATATTTCCTGAAGGGGAATAACTTTTTCCTTTCTTTCTTTTCTTAGTGGATCGCTAAGATTTAATATCCATTTCATGCTCGGCTACTGTACAGAATATGCGGTCATCGTCTAGTTTGGTTAGGACACTGGCCTTCCATGCAATATATATACACATATATTAATGCGAGGTCAGCCCGTAACCCGGGACTCGATCTTGTAATGAGATTGAGCGGGAGTTCAAATCCCGGTGACCGCACTTTATCAAATAATTTCCTGCCATTACACATATCATTATTTATAATTGGATGATGAGACGATCGTATGTTGCTAGTTTTTCAATAAGTAATATGAAGATTTTTATAGGAATAACTAACAAGAAAAGAGTATCCTTTTGTCATCAGATATAATTACCCCAACAAAACTAGCAATTAAAACTAAAAGCAATTTGATTGAACAGGTCTTTGAGACAATTTTACAAAGCGGTGAAGGTGGAATATTTCAGACAGAACTATGCAAAGTATTTTCTCTGGATAGTAGAGATGGCTCCAGATTAGTAAGTAATTTGGAAAAGCGTGCACTCATATCACGTGAAAAAATGCTGTATAATGGTCGATGGACATACAAAGTAATTGTAAAAAAATCACCGGCAGTTACAGAATTTGCTAAAAAACCTATAGAAATAGCAAGTGTAGAAGGTGCTCCATGTTTCAGTTGCACTTACCAGCATTTATGCTCATCAGAGGATGAGACAAGTCAATATAGTCCAGAAAAATGTACATGGCTTGAAGAATGGGTTTTGGTAGGCCTTAACCGCATAATGATACCATCACAACAAACCACTGAAAATATAGAATAGTAGAAATATAAATCATTAAATCTACACTGCATTAATCATACTTGATACAAACATGGTTGACTCTAAGTCAAATTATTAATCTAACTCCTAATAAAGTTTATTTTTAGCTATACTGAGCCTAACCTATCTCTGTCCCGCGAAGTAATTAAGCTGTAGATATTGGTAGGTAGACCGTTATTAGTAATTTATATATTATAGTAGAAGGTCTTGCTATTTGCCGTCTCAGATTCTGCTTTAATTTGAATTTGCGGATCATTTACAAACATAGAATAATGACTAACTAGATACAGATGCTCTCAGCTGGCACTTTTTGGCTTAAAGGAATGATAACTTTTATAGCTAATAACTCTGATGTTTGCTTAAACATAACAAACGAGCTAACGGTAAAGTAGATGCAGTTGTAATGTCAGATGGAATAGCAGACAGGATAGCAAGGCTAATCCTCAATATCAAGAGGAGCAACCAGAATACTAAAATATTAGTAATTGCAGACGAAGATAGCGATAAAAACAAGGATATTAGACTATGGTACGGATAAGTTTGCTTTAAAGCCAATGAGCAGTGAAAACGTAGCAGACAAGGTCTTTAACCTACTTTTAAAAACACAACAACAATCTTCTTTTACTTAGTTCATAGTCATACTAAAGATTCCGAAAAGATTGATTTGCTTTTTTATACTTTATCGTACAGTTATTATACACACAATATACATGTCTTCTAGACAAAAAATATTGGTCATAGATGATGAGTTTGATAATGCCTTAATCATAAAAATGGCCTTGAACGCAAGGAGGATATACTAATGTTGATGTATTACTGATTCTATTACAGCTTTGAATAATTTTCAAGCTGATCAGTATGATTTGATAGTTATTGATGTTAGAGTGCTATGTATGAATGGCTTAATTATACAAGAAGATAAAAGAACATGATAGCAAGGTAAAGATTGCTTTTTATCTGCTACCGAGAATACTTATGAAGAATTTAAGAAGATATATCACAGTCTCGAAGAGAATTGCTTTATTAAAAAACCGATATGACCCAAGCGAATTAACAAATGAAATCAAATATACCCTAGACAGTAACTAGTAGTATGGGAACACATACTCATATTGACTATGCTGCCCAATCAGGTCTCTGCATATTTCCTGACAAATCATGCTAGACATGCCAAACTATGGTATTTTAACCATACTCTTTGAAGATACATCCGTGCTATTCAACCTATTTTTAGGCCTAAAATCTCTGCTTTAACATGTAATTCTTTAGGTGCCATTATGAGTAATCTACCATATACGGTGATATGATAAAGACCTTCTTCATAAAGACATTCATCCTTGGGATAGATTCAAGTACGCATTAAGAGAAGAAAACTCGGTTATATTTGACTAAATGCTAAAGGAATGCCAGATGGAAGAGGAGGAGAGGTGAAGGAGTACAATTCGCTATTGCAGTATTATTCAAAAGGAGAATTTTTCGAAGCTCAATCATTGTTTATGGTCTTGATATTGCAGCAACAGTGAATGATAAATAGGCTAATTCAAAAGTTGTCAAATATGAATAATCCTGTTGAAGGGAAAGACTACTAGCTACTTCCCTTGGCATAGATATTCATTTTTGGGACTTTCAATATGGAGGTTATTATTATCTCGCCTTCTATATGTTGGAAATCCCATTGCCATATCGCTCTTTGCCTCGTTAAGTCCGGCCACAGCTTTACTAAAGAGGCATTTGACAAAGTAGTATTCCACCATGCATCAATATCTGATGCAATTAGTAGCACATAGCAAGCTCATCCTTGAGTAAATGAAATCAATTACCCGATAGATTATTGTGATTAGATCGTGAGGTGGACAGAGATAATTTGATGTATCAAAATATTCTACAGCCACAACATTCTATTTCACAGCGATCGCTTGAAAAACAGTGCTTCTATGAAGAGAATTTGATATAAATATTGATATTTACACATGTAAAGAGTTACCCATTTTATGGGATTGTTATTATTATTATTTATTGATTTCTTTGGAATTAATATATTCCCCAATTATATCAAGCAACTTTCTGGCTACAGCTCTCTTATTTTGCAGCGGTAAATGAATAACTTTCTTCTGTTTATCTATTATGAACACTTCATTGTTATCAGAACCTGCTTTAGAGCCTTCTCTGCCAATATCGTTGGCAACAATTAGATCAGCATTACATTCTTTTAATTTCTGGTATGCTCTCTCTACTAAGTATGAATTTGATACACGATGTTCTGCCTTGAATGCAACTAGGAATATATCACTCTTGCTGGTATGCTTGACCTGATCGATAATTTTTTTTGTAGGTGAAAATGATAACAACAACTTACCTCTCCGGGTATCAATTTTCTTTGTAAATTTTTTCTGTTCTGGTGTGAAATCTGCCACTGCTGCGGCTAAAATAACGATATCGTATTTCTTTGAAGATAGTTCAGACATGACGGTGTTATACATTTCCTCACTTGTGGTTACTTTAATGATATTAAGATCTGAAGTACCAAAAGTGCCATATGCCATATGGCCACATAACATTGTAACATTTGCACCCATTCTCCTTGCCTCTTCAGCAATTGCATTTCCCATTTTACCTGAACTTAAATTTGTAATTACACGAATTGGATCTATGTATTCAATTGTGCTGCCTGCAGTAACCAAGACTTTCTTATCGTCTAACATAGAGACTCTGTCCTTTCGGGATTCATAAAATTTATTTAAAATTGACTTTAGAACTTGTTCAGAGTGAGCAACTTTGGCTTTTCCTTCAGAGATCAAAGGTTCTAAAAATTCGACACCTTGATTCTTTAATCTGCAAATATTCTCTTTGACAAATGAATTGTCATACATTGACTCATGCATAGCTAGTGCAATCATTATTGGGATTTTAGATCCAAGAGCAACACTTAAAACAGATGTAACTGGTGTATCATCAATTCCATTGGCCATTTTTCCTATTGTATTGGCAGTGCACGGATAAACAAGAATTAGGTCCGACTTATTATAATCAGCAAGAGATATGTGTTCAAGATCTCCAGTTAACTTTGTAACCACGTAGTTACCCGTAGCCCATTTCATCATATCCGGGGTAAGCAACGTGGGAGCTACCTTTTTTGACATTACTGAATAAACATCAGCGCCATGCCGCATAAGCAGACGAGCTAAATCAATTGCTTTATATGCAGCTATACTGCCAGTTATACACAGTACTATTTTCTTTCCTACTAGTTCATTACCTTCTAAACCAGTAATGTCCTTTGATGGATGAATTATTATTCTTCTTCTAGTTCTTTTCTTTCTTATATCCATTTTTAAAATCTATTTTTTCCTTTAATGCTTTATCTAAGTCCTTAAGTTCGTTAGGATTCATATGAAAAGTATTTTGTTCCTCTGGAAATTTACTTGTTTTGACGTCATTGGTATATTGCAAAATGGCTTCTAGGATTAACTTGGAAAGTTCTGCATAACGCTTTACAAATTTCGGTTTGATGTCTTCATAAATTCCAAGCATATCATGTATGACAAGCACCTGACCATCACAATAACGACCAGAACCTATTCCAATAATAGGGACAGTGGCATCTTTAGAAATTACTTGTGCAACTTCACTTGCAGCCATCTCCAATACTATGCTAAATACTCCCGCTTGTTCCAATGCTTTTGCATCTGCAATCAGTTTTAATGCTGAATACTTTGTCTTTCCTTGTAGCTTATAGCCTTCCCATAATGTACAAGTCTGGGGTTTCAGCCCTATATGTCCCATAACAGGAATTCCTGCATTGACTATAGCTCTAATTGTATGAACTACTTCAACTCCGCCTTCAAGTTTTACAGCATCACATCCTACTTTGACAAATTGAATAGCATTTTTTATTGCACTATCGATGTTAGGTTGATATGATCCAAATGGCATATCTGCTATGATCATTGCTCTCTTCGTTCCTCGTGATACGGCCTTGCAGAATAGTAACATTTCTTCCATGCTTACTGAAATTGTGTTTGTATATCCAAGCATTACCATCCCTGCACTGTCTCCTACAAGCAAGATATCGACATTTGCTTTATCACAAATTGATGCAGTAGAATAATCATATGCAGTAAGAACGGAAACTTTTTCTTTTTTTTGTTTCATTGATATGATGTCATTTACGCTCACTTTTTTTCTTGCGTTATTGCAATCATTAGTTTTTTCGTATTGCATTATACTCTGCCACCACCTTGAATATTTTTGAGTGACTCTACGAGGTTCACTTTGTTATCAAATTGCTCCACAATGTTCTTCATTACTGAGGCATTTTTCCCTTTCAGCTGCTTTGCAGCAACAATCATCTCAGGAATGGCCCTGATAATGTTATCTACGATTGTGAGATGTGCTACTTTTGCCGTTCTTGATAGTGGATTTAGATCGATTGTGATCACTGTTTTACCCATATTTACGAGAGCTTCGGCCCGATCACCATCTTCCAATGGTACAAGCACAGTATCAGCTTTATAGATCCCATTGGGATCTACTCGTCTTCGTTCGCTTTGTAGTTCGGGAATTCTTACAGAAGCGTTGGAACCGATTCCAAGGACAATCTTTGCTTTATTCTTTTTCAATTCTTTTTCAATTGCTATTTCACGTTCTGTAGTACGATAAAATAGGTTAACTTCTATTGCTGCACCCGTAACGTGGCTTAATTCTACAATTTCTTTTGCACAAAGTGCAGCCACATTACCATTAATTGAAATTACAGGATATTTTGCAAGTAAAAGTGTAGAAGAAGCAGCCTTTGCTGCATCGCGTGCAACTTCAGTTGTATGTTCACCCAGAAGATAATCAAAAGCTTCTCCTCGCCCATAAGCAATCAAGCCCTCTGGAGCAACCAATCCATTTCTAAAGCCAGTAACAAGTAGTTCTCTTATATAAAGAGATTTCGCGCGAGGATGGTTTGATGGAATATTCATATACGCTTTAACTATGCATTCCTTGCTCCAGCATTATCAATATTGCATACAATTAAACTGCCTTTGAAACCCTTAAGGCATTCTTTCGCTTCCTCTACATGGTCACTCTGGACTATTGTAAACAATGTCTCTCCGAATAATGCCACTCCACAACTAAAACCTCGAGATCTTAGGCTTTGAATGGGAAGTTTGCATCTGCCTTCAGTTAATCCGAGATGATGAGCAAAGCAGTAAGACATCTCTAAAAAGTCGTCAATGTCTCTTGATACTCTTAACCTTTTTAACATACTCTCACCAACTCCATCTGCCAAATGAATGCGATTGCTAAGAAACGATTTTGTAGAAATTGGAGAAATACAGAAAATGATCGCTTTATGGTTTTTGAGTTCAATTTTTTCTACAGTACCAATACCTGGAGCACCAGCATTAGTTCGCATTTCAAATCCGCCTGTAAATTCTGCGATTACAGTTCCCAGACCTGTCTTACAAGCAATCTCTGCATTATGTGCAATCTGCGCTGCTTCCTTCGTGTTCAGACCTATATTAAAGGCTTCATTAAGCGCATAAGATAAACTTAGAGCAGCAGCCCCACTAGAACCAAGTCCAAAGCCTACTGGAATGCTGATTTCATGTTCGATATTGATATAATAGCGATGATCAACGAGTTTGAGATATTCTTCTAGAACCCATTTTGACACTTCTGCATCCTCAACTCGAATGTCATTAATGGAAATCTGATAATTCACTGACTCATGGTCATAAATTTCAACAGTAGTTGTAATCCCGCGGTCAATTGAAAAACCTGCACCCTTGGAACCGACATAAAGATTATCCTTATTATTATTAGTTGCAGCCGGTTTCATCACAACAAAGCCAGTAATGTGACCTGGGCTGAATGCTCTAGATATAGCAATAGGCTCTGCAACTACAGATGTCATAAGAGAATTTATAGATAATAAAAATATAAGAATAGTGTTTAATTAGTATAAATCAGTATAAATGTAATCATGGCTAGATATGCTAGAAGATTACAAAAAATAGGCAGCAGCATGTTGGTTTCATTGCCTAGTGAATGGATCAAAAACCACAGATTGAAAAAAGGAAATATGGTGTTAATTGAGATTAATAGGGATAATTCAATCTCTTTGCTTCCATCAGACATAGGTAACGAAGATGTGAAAGAAGTAACGATCCCTTATCCTCCTGTATCAATGGATAGTCTAGTTAATCAGATCTATGGTGCATATCTCCTTGGCTACAATATAATACATATTAAAGGCAAATCGCAAATATCTTTTGATAATCGAGAACTCATTAAACACGCAATGCAAAAACTTGTCGGCTTAGAAATAATTGATGAAGATGGGTATAATATTACTTCACAATTCTTGCTTGATGCGAATTCATTAGATGCAGAAAAGATCCTCAGACGAATGAGCTCAATCATAGCAGGAATGTATAGAGACGCCCTTGAGTGGCTGCGAAGCAAAGAAAATGATATTGGCAAATTAATAATGAGCAGAGATGATGAGGTGGACCGGCAATACTTTTTGCTTGTAAGGTTGATACGAAGTGCCATGGTGGATCAGAAACTGGCAAGTAAGCTCAATTTGAGCAACATTGACATTCTAGATTATAGAATTGCTGCTAACCATCTTGAAAGTGCTGGTGATTATATTACGGACTTTGCATCAGCAGTACCGGATATTTTTCATACAAAACTCATTGACCTAATTACTGAGCTTAGTATATTAACTGAGAAGATGCATGAAAGGTCTGTGGCTGCTTTTACAACTAAGAATAGAGCAGAATCTATTGAAGTTGTAAAAATGTATAATAAATTTAACGAACTCATAAAATCAATAAAGGAGCTGTCTGCAACGACAGAATCAAAAAACTCAGAATTAACTATAGCGGTTCTTAATTTAATTTATTCAATGGATAAAATTGCAAGATGTTGGGTCGATGTAGCTGATTTGGTTAAACCAGTATATTTGACATCGTCATTGAGAAATCCGTAAGATTACAAGTTCAGGAAACCACTCTTATAATATTTAGTGAATACTATACTATTTGAGTGCCACTTAATTATTGGTTGGACTTTTGAAAAATAGCGACGACAAGATGATTTGCCAATTGACATTTTTGTATATGCATATAACAACTCAAACAG
The DNA here is from genome assembly GCA_036522495.1 of Nitrososphaeraceae archaeon. Lineage (GTDB taxonomy): Archaea > Thermoproteota > Nitrososphaeria > Nitrososphaerales > Nitrososphaeraceae > Nitrososphaera_A. The sequence continues at coordinate 26,957 of DATDFS010000061.1, forward strand.
ACGTAGCACTATTCAAATAAAAGCCATGGTTGTCAAAAGATTTATCACGTTACCATCATAGAGATGGTCACGAAAACTCAAAAGACGTACAAAGAAGAATAGATGATAATCGGAAAACGATGGGGTGCAGCCTGCATCCTTATGTAAAGAATCTAACAGCAGAAAGATGTTTAGTTATTCGATATATTTAGCGCATCTTTCAACTTCTATTTCTCCATTAGAGCCATGATTTAAAGATAATAAATTTATGATTTCAATTATTTAACATATATAAAAGTTACTATCATAGCTTATATACGTTTCAATGAATACATATTCTAGAGGACATCTGTTATTGATTTCTTCAAAAGGTAATGCGAATAACAATGAGTCTGTCCCTTTCTATTTCAATAATCCATCTGAGGAAATATCATTCTCTGGTCATTCACAGAACTATTGTGTTTGTTTTGTTGATATGGTAGATTCTACAAAAATCACAGCCCAAATTGCTGACGCAGGAAAAATTAGAATATATTATTCAATATTTATTAACACAATGGCAGCCATAGCGAGAGACTTTGACGCAAAGATAATTAAGAATACTGGCGATTGTTTGATATATTATTTTCCAAAAACATCAGATTCTGCCAACAGATCTGCTTTCAAAGCAGTACTTGAATGTGGCATTACTTCACTAGCAGCTAACGATGTTATCAATGCAAAGTTAAGGGAAGAAGGAGGATTTCCTCCTCTTTACTACAGAATTAGTGCTGACTATGGTAAGGTAGAGATAGCAAAGTCAATAACATCGCAGACTGATGATTTGTTTGGTTCTACAGTAAATCTATGTGCAAAAATAAACTCTAAGGCTGCTCCAAATGGGATGGTAATAGGTGGTGATCTATATCAAATTGTAAAAAAAAAATCTTATTTTGATGATCATTATCTTTTCAAGGAATTAGGCGGATACTTAATTATTGACTTTAAGCACAAATATCCCATCTATTCCGTAGAAAGCAAAAATAAGAATATTATTAATCCTTTGAACCCTGATAAACAAGTCTCAGAATTAGAACTTACCCAAATGCAGCCTCATTTAACTGCTGAGCGGATAATAAAATCACCTGTTACTGACGAAGAACATCAACAAAAATATTTGCCTAATATTATGGTAGTGGATGACGAACCAGATGCACTCTTGACTTACAAGACATTCTTGGCTACTGAAGGCTACAATGTTGATGCATTTACAGATCCTCAGCAGGCATTGAAATGCTTTGCAACAAAAAAGCCTTCCTACTATAATTTGGTAGTAATGGATATAAGAATGCCTGGTCTAAACGGACTTCAACTATACTATAGATTGAAAGCAATGAATATGTCTGTTAAGATACTTTTTGTATCTGCTCTTGACGCAGCTGGAGAGCTGATAAGTATACTACCTGATGTAAGCCACAGGGATTTTATAAGGAAGCCAGTCGATGAAACACGTTTTGTCAGTGCGGTAAGAACCATACTTGGTTCTTTTCTATGAGATTACTTTTGATCTCCCCTATTACTTGCTCCTAATATTCTATATCATACTCAATTAAGATTGAATCAGTTGAGCCAATCTGAACCTTAATAGTGCCAGTAGGTTTTTTCCATAAAAAGATTGGGCAGAATTGAATAGTGGTGCATTTGGGAAAAGATGACAAATTGGAAAAGATATGCAGTTTTAGGGAGGATTCCACTTACTGACCAGACATCCAGATCATTAATTTAGGTTAAAATTATTTGTAAAAAATATAACATTTAATCGATCTAGCTGATTTTTATAATTGAAGAATACGGCTTTAGTGTAAGTTCTATCTTACCCTCTCTTCCGTTATTTCCTGTAGCACCTATCACTTTTATCCTATCACCCACATTCAATTTGTTTATAGAAGAGCTTTGGTCACGCCATCCTACTACGCGAATCTCCCCAGTATCATCTCCAAGTAGCGTATCAGTCACAGGAACAACTCCACTTTTTGTGTTTACTTCTGTCATATTAGGTGCATGTAATACGATTGCCTCTATAACATAAGGATTTTCTGAAACCTGGATATCTTTAATTTTTGATTCTAATTTTGACAAGGTTAGAAAGGAGGGATCGTTATCCATTATTCTAATATATGAGTCCTCTCTGGACAGAGTAATAGAATTACCAAAGATTCTGCTTGGAATGCATTCTATCATTGTATCAGAAGTTATTTCATTAGTCATAAGCATATTATCAATAACGACAGATAAGAATTTACTAGATCTATCCACAGCTAGACAGTTTATGTTGCCCTTGCCTGTTTCTTTTCCAATTGAAATTACTCTTAGCGGTATAACTTCGACTTCTTTTTGCGATCCAGGAAATTGCAATACAGTTCCTTCATCGCCATGAATTTCAAGATCTCCATTGCCATATTGCAGATTACCAGGTTTGATCCTAACTCCTATAAGCCGAACACTGGCACCAGTGTCGAATACCTTTGGGATCTTCTTCTCATCAACGTTCCATATAACAACACGTAAAGAACGAGTACTGGTCTCATTTGAGATTTGCATTTGTAGCGACTTAAGAAGTTCTCCTCTAACATTGTTAAATTCAGAAATTCTTGGATTGGAATCGATACTACCTATAATTATAGCATTGTCCTGTAACTCCTTGACATCATCAATTTTGATTGTCATTGAGTCGATATTTGGAATAGAACCGTCATCATTGCCAACTGGTTCAATGTTTCCGTTTGAACCTAAACTGATAATTGGCTTACCGTCAAGTCCAGACTTTACATAACATCGAGAAATCTTTATTAAATCTCCAGGCTCCAAGCCCAATTCATCTAGAATACTAATCTGATTATTATTCCAGAGTTTAACTTTAATGCTACTTTCCTTATCGTAGACTGTTAAAGTTCGGTTTATAATCTCTTCATTGGTATCCTTTTTGATAAACTTACGAACTGGATAAATATTCATAATCCTAGCGGTGATAGTTACCTCTTTTGCACCAATATACAGATCTTTGATCTCCGAGCCCAATTTAGGAATATTTTCAAATGAAATACCAAGGTCAGCAGCTACTAAAAATAATGCTCCTTGATCTGTTAGATAACCGGCACCGACCTTGCGTTTTTTTTCGTCGATCAATTCTCTGATCTGCTCAGCCTTGATTTCTGGCTTCTGTTTTAGGAGTAATTCCACCATCTTCTTAAAATCAAGAGACAAATTAGTCACAAACCCCCTGTATTATTAGTTCCTCTGAAATTATGATAAACTACTTGCCTATATGCTTTGATAAGTATATGTTCAGTGACAGTTTTAGATCAATCAAGAGAGATAGTTATATATATTTAAGCATTGTAGTTTGCAGTAAGCTATTCTAACAATTGTAATCTACTCAAGATGAAATTTGCTAGAATATTTTACCACTTTAATTTATCTATAGGAACAATGAAGTAATGATTGTAATTTATTGATGCTTACACACTTATCCAAAAATAATATTACTTTGCTTTTTATTATTGCAGCTGTTGGAATTTCACTATCCATTCTTTCTTACCAATATTCTACTTTTACTGCTAACGAAATAGCAAAAGCCGCTTCTCAAGATGTAAGATTAAACGCTAGAATCGAAGCATATGATCTTTCGAGAATATTAGTGCATACTATAGACTCGATCACCACCAATTTACGGACACTCGCTAATGCGCCCACAATTCAAAATAATGAGACTGAAAAAGCGCAGATTCTTTTTAATACTGCACAAGCATCGACACATGAACTTACAGCTGGCTACTATTGGATTAACAAAGAAGGTAGAGTAATAATGTGGAGTAACATGAACCAAACTACACCTCAACAGCATAAGGGAGTAAACCTAACCTCTAATGAATATTTCATCATTCCGAAAAATACACATACACCATATTATAGTAGCGTACTACAATCAACAGACGACGTCCCTAGACTGTATATATCATTTCCAATAATTGATAACCAAGCTAAAACTGATAACAATACTGCTGCTGCTAGTAAGACAGAAACATTCAAAGGCGTTATAGTTGTTGGAATTAGTGTCAGTACTATAGGTAAATTTTTGCAAAATGAACTGTTTCCTGAAATTGTAACCAATGTAGGTCTGATGGACAAGAATGGAATAATATTATATGCTAGGAATCAACCGCTAATTGGTAAGAACTATTTGGGAAACGAATTCCAGTCATTGATCTCCCCTGAGATAAAAGATTCGTATAATAGCATTCTCAGGCGTTCATTAGAAGGTAAATCTGGGGCAGAGGACATTACATTCCACTCTAACACGACTACCATTTCATACCAACCAGTATTAATTGATGGAAAACAGCTATGGACTTTGTTCATTGGCACTCCACACATACTTGCCAGCGATGTCGGCTTTCTGATAGATCAGCAGAAGAATTTTAGCACCCTCATGGTTATAATAATTGGATGCATAGCACTTGGTATTGCATTTCTTATTCTCTCATGGAATAAGAGATTAGAGGCGGCTGTAAATACAAGGACAACAGAACTAAAGGAAACAAATGATTCTTTGACTAAATCGAATAAACTACTTGCTGCGGCCAATGAACAACTGAAAGTTCATGACAAGATGCAAAAGGAGTTTATTAATATAGCAGCTCATGAATTACGCACTCCCATTATGCCAATATTAGGAGAAGCAGAATATATTGAACATCAATTTGATCATAAGAAGAAGGTTGAAGTAGAAGATGAACAGATTGCATTAATTATTCGTAATGCAAAAAGATTAGAGCATCTTGCGTCAGATATCTTAGACGTTTCAAAAATTGAAAGTCAGTCGTTGAGGCTAAATAAAGAACAATTTAATCTAAATCATGTATTATCGGATAGTATACAAGACATCCGAAATCGTCTTGCGACAGATAATGGATATAATAATGCTGTCGAGGTACTTTACAAGCCTGAAGATATTATTGTGGATGCAGATAAAGGAAGAATAACCCAAGTTATTTCCAACCTTCTAAACAATGCTGTTAAATTTACAAAAGAAGGAGTTATTTCTGTCATTGCACAAAGGAGAGATAATCAAGTTGTTGTTAGCATAAAGGATAGTGGTCAAGGCATAGATTCTGAGATATCACCGAGACTATTTTCAAAATTTGCTACAAAATCAGAAACAGGCACTGGGTTGGGACTGTTTATTTCAAAAAGTATTGTAGAGGCGCATAATGGTAAAATATGGGCTGTGAATAACGCTGATGGTAAAGGTGCTACATTTACTTTTAGCATACCTATAAGAGTATAATCTATTATGTTATGAGTAATCCTTATTGTTGATATGTTGAAGACCCACTGGTATTGCTATGTCAGGTGAGTGTTTGCAGATCATCATAATGGTGGTATTTCTTATAATCCTCATCAACCACTAGATGATGATGGATCTCTTACAAAATCAAAAAAGATTTACAATTACTAAACAAGACCATTATGTAAAAGGATTCTTATCATAGATGAGCATTCTTGATACTATCATAATATTCAAAGTAGCTTTGGAGAATAACAATAATAAGAATTTGAAGTATATACCTATAATGACCCTTTAGCTGCATTATTGGAGTTCAAGCCAAACTTTTACGATCTGTTACTAATGATATTAACCTACCA
>DATDFS010000062.1:0-2640 GCA_036522495.1 Nitrososphaeraceae archaeon
TTATCGTCACAGAATAGGATAGGATAAGATTAGATAAGATAGTATTTTAAAAGCCTAAACTCCGAAATTAAACAATAATAATCATCATCACTTATCTATCAGTATTCATTCATCGCACAAATCGTTATTGCTAACACATCATCATCATTATTATTATCATCTTCTTCATCGGCCTTTGGAGTGTTATGAGTTTTGATACCTCTACAGGATTATTATAAATAGACAAACCGGGCGATCCTGACATCAAAGGTTTGTGTTATTATTGGCATATTTTTCCTTCGCAATAGCAACATATACTTCTTTTGACTTGCCATCAATTAAAGAGGGTAGGGAATAAAGGCGAAACGGAATAATTGCTGATATCAAGGCTGGATAAAGAATTACCGTTATTGATAGTAGGAGAATCTGGAGTCTTTCTAATAGTGGGAAGATATTTGATTCGTCTATAAGGCACATCTATAGAAGGAAGTTTTCGAGCTATATGTTAATCTATTTTTGGGATAGGCTCAGCCAAAATAGCTCGATTTAAATCCGAGCCCTTTAGATCGGCTTCAGCCAGATCTGCTCCTGCGACTACTAGATTTGCCAAATTAAATTTTCCTATACGAAGTTAGGACTTATTGAATTTTGCTCCCACAAGCCTTGTTGACTCTTAATGTACTTGGCATTTGGACATTCTTATTTATACCAGTATTACTATAATTTCTTATTGTCAGAAAATCTGTAAGGACGGTTGACTGGCATCTTAACAAAGACATCTTTAATACTACTTGTCAAGACCACATATCTCCTTGCCACTTCCCTACAATGCTCGATTCACTTACAATGGATTAGGTAAGCGGGATGCAGGTTGCATAGAACACATGATGGCTTATGACAAGCAACTAACAGATTTCACAACCATATTCTAGACGAAAGAATATTCTAGTAGTTGGGAGCAGCATGAGGAAGTGCTTCCTCATCATCAGAGCTTGTTAATAGGTGGTGGTAAAGTTATAGCAATGATAAGAAATCTACATTATGTTCTAAATACAAATACCACCACAAGGAACAATATCGTACCAGTAGAAATATTGGAATCCTATATAGATCACATTTCCTTTCTTTTATTCACCGTTTCATGGAGTTAGACAACTTAACTTAACTCAACTTAATCCTTGGCAAATAAACATCCTGCAAGTTGTACTACAGTAATACTACAGTAATATGTCATTTTCGTCATCTATCATGTCGTCTTACGATATATTCTTCCGACAGTAGCCGAAATAACCTGATCGGTACTTTTGTCAAGAATCCCGCTAAACCATATTTGTTTTTCATTATGCCCCTTTGTAATGATACCTGGAATTCCTGGCATTAGATGGCCTAAAACTTCATGTGCAGGTAGCGAAAATTCAAAGTGCGAATGATTGTCATTTTTGTCATTTTGCACTTGATTACTATTATTAGATAGTGAAGAAGGATGATCAATAGTTGATTTTGAAGTCATGGTTGGCGGTGGTGGTAATGGTGGTGTTTGTGCAATTTGTCCACGTTTGTCTAGTTGAAGTGGTGATATTTTTGTAACGTCATAGTCCATGTCTGCAGATGAGGAAGTTTCGATATGCCTAGATGTGGGTGCGTTTTTTAACTCATTTTGTTTATGTTCACTGACACTTAACTTTGGATTGTCAACAGATATAGTAGCACTATTTTTAGGCCGTGGCGTCCTAACTCTGTGGGGTATATTTGGATTATGTGACGGCAGGTATCTTCGAACGTTTCTATCACTAAACCCTGGAAGGTGTTTGTGATCGTTTGCTATCTTTAACATCGCTTCTTTATGCGATAATCTGTCTACAATGGTCAGACGGTTATACATCTGGGGTATTAGTTGATATGCTCTTACTACCTGGGAGTATAATTTTTGAAATTCTGATGAAAGATCCTCGTATGTCCTTGTCTTGTATTCGTCTTCAGTAAACGCCGGCCCGGATGTGGTCATTGAGATTTTAGCACCACCCCAGCTGCAGCAGCTTGTTCTTTGCATCTTTTACAAGTACAGCTTAGATTCACAACGCTATTGTCAATGTTTGTCCTGTCTTGGCCTGAGCAACCATAGTGATGTCCCTCGCGACAAGCTTTACACTCTGTAGGAAGATCAAAGCGACTTCTAAATTCTAGCCTCTGTATGAATCGTGAACATACCTCCATCGTATTGGAAAGCAAATGTTCAACAGCCAAGTTATGCCATATTTTCTTTACAGTTGCATGATCCTCTATCTTTCCCAAAATCTTGTTCTCGACGTTAACTAATGCATTCATTATCCCGGGAACAGTAGGATGCAGTATAATTAATATTCAGGAGTTTATTAGGATTTTAACAAAATGCCTAAATTAGATACAAAATGGTATAAGAGAAAAAAGCCACATCTTCAGATTGGTATCTTAAAATTAATCGCATCATCAGGACTGGCATCCCAGAAAGAAATTACCTCCCAATTTGGGTATAAACCCTCTACTATTTCTGATGCATTCAAAATAATGGAAGATGTAGATCTAATCCGATGGGCAAACGTTCCTGAATTCAAAAAGGGCGTAAGACGTGAGAGATTCTATAAATTATTGCCGAAGGGATTGTCAGTGCTAATAGATGAAAAC
>DATDFS010000063.1:0-3081 GCA_036522495.1 Nitrososphaeraceae archaeon
ATGCAATCACGGCTCAAATAGGGTAAAGGTCACATCACATATACAATATCAAAAAACAAGGATAAGAAACCTGTTATTGTTCCTATGCCATCCCCAAGCTATTTGACGAGTACTACTAATTGTTATGTAAATTTAAAAAGATGTTGGGGAATTATGTGAATTTGTATAGATAAAGGAAATCTGCATACCCTACATACCCAATAGAAGTGAAGTGTATGTTGGCCATAGCCGCCTTACAGGATAATCATGATATGAATTGATTACAGTTGTCGGCAGACGCTAGTAATTTTAAGTATTTTCTCTTTAACAATCAATTACATTCCAGTTTATATAGCTGTAAAAAATATTATCTCAAGGCATTAAGCTAGCTAGAATTAGGTTTTGCTTTTTCATTAGTTTTGACTGCTGATATTAGTGGTATTAGTGAAAGTATCTATGAGACATCGTTATGATTTAGTTCAAAGAGTATTCTGCCACACATTAGCAGCCCACATTAAAAGTATCACGTCTCCACCTTTAATGCAATGAAACTTACAAATATTAATTCTTATATAGATTGATAAATTCCATAATAACTTACCATCACTGAAGACATTCTTCAGCCCTCTTTATCCAGTATCGAAAGTCAATTGGATCTAGTTTATGCTTTTCATAACGAGTATAATCTTTAAAATGTATATGACGGCAGTATCTGGAATGGAGAAGTTGTATATAGCTTCTAGCTTTGTAGATGTCTACCCTTTCCAAGATTCCTTTTTTATAAGACGATGACCGAATGTTGGCAGTATAAATTTCAAGAAAGCGTTCCTGCAACCGAATGTCTAAAGCTAGCTGGTATCTCTTCTTAGTTGCAAGAAGTTTTGCAATAAAATACCCCAAATCTTTGGCTGGATCGAATATACAGCTTGCTTCAAGATCTATCACTGTTATATCATTTCCATCTACAAAGATATTTCCTGAGTGAAAATCACCATGTATTAATCCAAAGCATTTTGAGTCAAGAGATCTTTCTTTGTCAAGGATATAACATACCATATTACATATTTTTTCAGCAAAATCTGGATAAATGTGCCGCAGATGTTCGGACCACTCATTGAGCTTTTCTTCTTCTGCCTTCATAGAGTAGTAGACACCTCCAGGCAGTGGACGGATACTGTGAAGTTTGGCCAACCAAGAGGCAGCCTGCATTATATGCGTCTCAATTTCTTCTTTTTCTACTAGTTTTTGTACGAACATATCTTTGAGCCGTATACCGCTAGCTTTGGATGTCAACATAAGGTTGTGACTAGGAAAATACGCTATTGGTTCGTATATCTTGAGTCGGCCGTCTTTTATATCGAATCCTTCTCTATTAAATCCCCTATGCCATATCTTTTGCAAATGAACAAAGATCTCCTTACCTTTCCCATCACGCCTCCATTTACCTATGAAACTCTTGTACAGTGGATGATGATTATATTGATGATACTTGCTTTGATCCTTTTTTTTGCCAGCGTCTAGCTGTAATATAAATTCGATCGCTGCCTTGCTGTTTCCGATCTTTAAGGGGTTTATTTCACACTTTAAGATTTTAGAGCCTGACAAACTTAGAGCGCGACGATGACTTTGTTGCTGAAAGAAATCCTTAACAAACGACTCATTTAAGAAATCCTTAATCTGAGGCATCTTCTTTGCGTGAGAATCTACTGTAAACCCGACCGCCCTCCATGAATTTTGCATCCATAAGCACACGTTCCCGACTTATGACTATCTTCATCGCCTATAATTTCTGGTTGATATTCCCACGTGAGGATTAGAAAATTTGGAGTGCCCACGAATTTTTTCATCCATTGCCTTTGCCAATAGTATTGCGATTACTCTAACTAATAAATATTTATTGATGGTAATAGACCTTCATCATCAGTAATAGGATTAGTATACAAGTTTGGCAGATTCACTTTCTCTCTTTCCTTATGCCGGCAATGGCCTTTCTGCTCGAAATGTTAGCGGAATCGTTTTGATAGTTTGTATTATTATGGTTTGTTTCACGATCAATCATAAAGCGATTGATCATTACTTGTATAAGTTGCATCGCGAGGAGAACATATTATCGGCGTTATAATAATGTTCAAAGATCTGCTCTAAATGCTGCTAGCCCTTAGATACCCAGTTGGGAGTTTCCACAAGAATTATTAGTAATGACATAAGTGTGGAGTATATAATCTTGGCTGAGAAAATCCCAGACGGCTCAATAAATATCAACCCAGTAGATTATTTCTTAAACGAGGCATTTGTCAGCAATTTCTTCGAAGCACGTGTCTTACCCAGGTTGAATCTATCTGAGTTTAGAATTTTGAAATGTGAAATAAACCGTCTAAAAAGTAGAAGAAGGAAACCAGCTATAGAATTCAGATTATGGCTAAACAATAAGAACAACAATGATAATCATAAACAACAACAAACGTCTATAAACCTCGTGGGTAAATGGAGGAACGATGAACTACTCAAAGAAACTTTCGATCTTTTACAAGAATTATGGTACAAAGGATTTCAAAGTGGAGATGACGATTACCTCAAGATATCTAAACCCATAGCATACTTCCCTGATTACAACCTTATGCTGGCATCTAAAGCTAATGGCATAGAACTTGGAAAGATGCTAATGGGAGGCGATGCTAGCGTGCTTGAAAACTATATTATGCAGGCTGCCTCTTGGTTGGCCAAACTTCACAGTATCGATTTAAGATCTGGAAGGGCTTTCTCCTTAGAGACGGAAGAGGCTAAGCTGAGACATTGGTCAGAGCACCTATGCTTTCTCTATCCAGATTTTGCTGAAAAAATATCTAATCTGTTTTCTCTCATTCTTGACAAAGAAAGATCTCTTGACTCAAAATGTTTTGTATTAATACATGGCGACTATAATCCCAATAATATCTTTGTAGATGGAAATGATCTAACAGTAATAGATTTTGAGCAAAGTTGCATATTTGATCCAGCTTTTGATTTGGGGTATTTTATTGCAAAGCTTATTTCGGCTAAGAGAAAATATAATTTACCTCTAGATGTAGAGAACCTAGAGAAAAGATTTCTTGACAAATACAC
>DATDFS010000064.1:0-45166 GCA_036522495.1 Nitrososphaeraceae archaeon
CAGAGCATTTATTATTGCCATTTGTCAAAAGAAATCATGTATCAATCAATCTGGAATTGGATACTACATTATTATAAACCGACCAACAAAGGTATGGCAGAAGAAGAGAGAACGAAAATATCGCAATTCATTATATAGATGAACCAGTGATTTGAGTAGGTAGGTAGAGAGAAGAAGTAGTAGTCTGGTTATAGATGGATGGATGGATTGCAATTGAACCTAAAAGTAAAACAATTCTGGATATGTATGCATGCGTATTTCTCTAGAAAGGAGTATGATTATATTTGCTAAGTGAACAAAGCCATCTAGGAGCCAGCATATCACAAGATTGTGCATACAACAGGTTTGTCTACAATACTGCCTGATGTTATGACATGTAATACGATTGATTTAATACAAACTTATTATGGAAAGATCTTCTTCACATCTTGAAATCTTTTTCTTAATGTTACTATACTGGTGTCTCCGGCAACGGCAATCTGTGCTTGGCTGACTTTTTCATTTTCCTTTAAACACGCGGCGTATAGTACTGCCACAGCAAGAGCATTGGGGTCCTTGCCATATGACACGGGATTTTCTTTGATTGTAGTTAGCATTTCAAGAGCTTTTCTATATGCTTTTTCGCTTACCTTTGCTTTATTGGCTATTTTGGCAAGATATACGTTAGAATCGATTACTGGCAAATGAAGCTTCAAATGCCTTACAAGCAACCGATAACATTTTCCAGCAAATATTGAATCCGTATTCGCAGTCTCTGCGATTTCGTCAAGTGTTCGGGGTATGTTCAATTCCCTACATGCCGCATAAACCGAGGCAACAATTAAGGCTCGAATTGATCTTCCTTTAATGATTCGTTTATCAAGTGCCTTACGGTAATTGTACGCTGATTTTTCTATTAGCGCGTCATTTAAAGAAAGCTTATCCTTTATCGTACTCAAAATAGCAAAAGCATTCTTGAGGTTGCGGTGATAACTTCTATTATTGCTGGAAATTTTATTCCATCGCCGCATCCTTTGCACTTTACTCATCTGGTCAGAACTAATTGCAGCGCCATTTGCATCTACATTTGAGTAAGATATGAAGGTAGAAAGGCCCATATCATGGAATGCTAAGGACGTTGGCATCCCGGTCCGACTCTTACTTTCAATATCCTCACCTGAATAAATTCTCCATTCGGGTCCCAAAGACTCGTTGTTGTCACGAACTACCATTCCACATGAACTACACACTGTTTCGCTAGTTTCTGCATCGAAGACTAAAGCCCTGCTATCGCAAAGTCCGCATACATCATTTCCAACCTTGAACGAAGCCCATGGTTCTTGTTTCATCAATTCTTATTATCGTCAATAAGAGAGTTGTAGTCAATATAGGGAACATGTTTACAATAGCACTTTTAGTGCATTCAAAGTGTTCATTTCGTTATTTTGAATACAGGATCATACCTTCAGAAGCTCTTTATTACAGTGAATCTAAAACAATCACTGTGTGTTAATATGGCACCAAATTTAACCGGTGACGCCCGTTCTGCAACGGTAACTAGATCGTTTAGGTTTGAAAGTGCTTTATCAAAAATTTTAGACGAGGAGGCAGGAAGAATGGGTGTTTCTGTAAATGCATTGGTCGGCATCATTCTGAAAAGGTATAGTGAGTTTACGAGGTATTTATCGAAGATAGACATGATTGTTGTTAACCGCGAGTTGTTGATTTCTTTGCTTGAATCCAGTGATGAGGACTATCTCTATGAGTTGGGTGTAAAGTTAGGGAAGACAGTACCGGTTGATACAATTATGTTCTGGAAAAAGGATCTATCTGAAGAATCTGTATTAGAGTATATAGAAAAAATTATTTGTAGATATGGTTATCTTGGTACCTACGATGAAGTGTCTCAATCTAGCAGTCGAACTATTGTAATAAGACATCGGTTAGGGAGAAATGGATCAAAATTCTTTGAAGGATACCTCAGCTCCGCTCTGAAAAATACTATTGGGAGAGACGCGATATTTGAAGTGACAGACTCTTCGGTTAAATTTGAAATAAAGAACTTGGTCAATAACCATCAATAATAAATTATCCAAAGGTTCATAAATTGATATTTAGGTTATCAATGCATTCAAAAATGTTTGCCAGAGCATACATGAGTGATGTAGTGAGAATTCCTCCTAATAGACTGACAAACTCTCTGAAGGACACTGCTATTGGAATTTTAAAGGAAAAGTATGAAAGCATGATCAGTCCAGAGCTCGGTTACGTAGTAATGATTATAGATGCAACTGCGAATGCTGTTGGGAAGTTGGTTGCAGGTGATGGGGCAACTTACCACAAGGTTACTTTTGAGGCATTGACATTTTATCCAAAACTCCAAGAAGTAGTCGAAGGTGAAGTTGTAGAGATTACTGACTTCGGAGCTTTTGTTAGGATTGGGCCGACTGATGCTCTGCTACATTTATCCCAAATAACAGATGATTATCTGAAAAGTGACGTAAAGCAGGGAGTAATTGTCGCTAATCAAAGTGCAAAGTCGCTCAAGATAGGTTCAAGAATACGTGCTAGGGTGACAGCCGTAAGTCTTGGTAAGGGAGCCGCAATGGGCAAAATTGGCATAACTTGCAGACAACCATTCCTTGGCGCAAGCGAATGGATAGAGCAGGAAATAAAGAAGGCAAAACAGCCGCCAGCAGCTGCAGCGACAAAGAAAGGAGGGGCAGCAAGTAGGTGACTAGAGAAGTTGCCTGTAAAAAGTGCAAAGCTGTTACTATTGGAAAAGTATGTCCTATTTGTAAATCAACAGATCTCACTCCAGACTGGTCTGGAATTATTATCATTTTTGATGCTTCAAAATCTCAAATAGCCGCTACTCTTGACATTTCAATTCCTCACAAGTACGCTCTCAAAGTTTCATAGAAGTTACCGAGAAAATGAAAAATTTGCAGATGTATCTAAAGGTTCGAGAATCACTGACAAGTTTTCTGAGGGAAGATATTGAAACTGGGGACATAACCAGCAACAGCATTATTTCACCTAATATTTCTGCTCGAGCCCAAATTATATGCAAAACTAAAAAGACGGCAATGGTTTGCGGTCTCGAAGAGGCCAGTATGGTTTTTGACATTTGTGATTGCAGGACCCAGACGTTAGTCAGGGATGGTGGAATGGTAAAAAATCAAGATGTAGTGATGGATGTAACCGGAAGAGCACTATCTATTTTAAAGGCAGAAAGAACTGCGCTCAACTTAATAATGAGAATGAGCGGCATCGCAACCGAAACCAGAAAGTTCATTGAGTTGATAGGTGTTTACAAGGATTCTGTTAGAATTGCATGTACACGTAAAACTGCGCCAGGTTTGCGGTTCTTCGATAAGAAGGCCGTGTCGATAGGTGGTGGAGATACCCACCGAATGGCTCTAGATGACATGGTTTTGATAAAGGATAATCATCTTGTATTTTCTGAATCTATAGAAAAATCTATTAAACTCGCAAGACGGAATACTGGCTCGTCTGTGAGAGTGGAATGTGAGGCGACCACATTGGATGATGTAATTGCAGCGATCAATGCTGGTGCTGAGATTATAATGCTCGATAACTTTTCTCCACCAGAGGTAATTAGAACAATAAGGGAAATCACAAAAAAGGGCATTCGAAATAGAGCTAAATTGGAGATTTCTGGAGGAATAACCTTGCAAAATGTGAAATCTTATGCAAAATCAAAACCCGATATAATTTCGATTGGTCATCTAACTCATTCGCCAGAGGCAGTTGATTTCAGTCTAGAGATGATCCAGAAAATCTGATAATGGCCGCAGTTTAGAATGAATATTAAGTTAACAATTTCTACGATACTGCCAACATTCGGGCTATTGAACGTTGAGCTTTCTCAGCAATATTAGTGGGAACCTTGACTTCATATACATCATTTACAAGCGAATTGTAAACCTTTTCTAGATTAATCTTTTTCATATATTTGCATACCGCATCTTCTTTGAGTGGAATGAATTCTTTGTTTTGGGGGTTTTCCTTCTTCATTCTATGAATAATACCCGTCTCTGTTGCAATTACAAATTGCTTCGCATTTGATGTTCTGGCATGATTCATCATTCCTTCTGTTGATAATATATATCCTGTCTTTGTCAATTCACCTGTTGCCATATGATAGAGTGTAGATGATGTACAGCTGCATTCTGGATGAACCAAAAATTCTGCGTTTGGAAAAGTTGAGAGCATATTATTGATTTCTTCTGCATTTATGCCAGCATGTACATGGCATTCACCAGGCCAAATATACATATTTTTCCTCTTAGTTACTTTTGCTACGTAAGATCCCAAGAACAAATCGGGTAGAAAAAGGATTTCTCTATTTGCGGGTATGCTATTCACCACTTTAACTGCATTGGAAGACGTACAACAATAATCCGATAGCGCCTTTACTTCAGCTGAAGTGTTAACATAAGATACTATTACCGCGTTCGGATGTTCTGTGATCCAAGTTTTTAATTCATCAGCGTTAATCGTAGAGGCTAGGGAACATCCAGCGCCTAGATCAGGAATTAAGACCTTCTTCTCTGGGCAGATGATTGAGGCTGTTTCAGCCATGAAATGGACACCACAGAATATTATAATGTCAGCTTTAGTTTGCGCAGCATTTCTTGATAGAGCTAATGAATCACCTATGAAGTCTGCTACGTCCTGTACTTCCGGGATCTGATAGTTATGTGCAATAATTACTGCATTCTTTTGTTCTTTTAAAGCCAAAATTCGGTTCCTGTGGTCAACATCCTGCATTGTCATTTCGATAGATAACAAGGATCCTATGTCAACTACTACATTTAAAGTAGTATAATCGAGGACAGCATTGTCCTATAGCTGTATAGTATAGGCAATACTTGCCTCCTTTCGATATCAAGAGGGTGTGATAATAACATCTGTTACTTACAACATGTGTTTGGTTAAAAGTATCAGACACTATTGGCCATATTCTTGCTATAGAATGAAATTAAAAAACAAAGGTTCTACTGCTAGTACAGTATTTAACTTGTTGTCTGTTCCGTAGTTGTCGTAGCGGTTGAAGCACCATCGACTATTTCTGCGATGGCAAATCTGTTTCCTACTTGAAGTACCCGAATCTTTGCATTCTGACCCACCTTTCCGTCCTTAACAAAGATTACAAACCCCTGTATTCTTGCAATACCGTCTCCCTTTCTGCTGATCTCTGTGACCTGAACATCGTATTCTTTGCCTGTCTCGACTGGCTTAGGACCAAAGTTGTCGTTTCTTCTAAATCCTCCGTAGCTCATCCTTTATACCAGTTGGAACCAAATCAAAACCACATATAAACTGTCGAGTACACCAGATGGTAAAAAAAATGAATCATTTAATCGATCATGTTCCTATTCTAATGCTATCATCGCAAGCTGAACGTAAACATTCTATTGCTGATAACACCGCCAGAAAACTTGTCTTCGGATTAGTCGGACTAGGTATGTTACGAACGGAAATTATCATTTCACCAAACTTGCCATTAGCGGCAATTTCATGTTGATTCATACTTGTATAGGGGTCTACGATGATTTTGACTTTTGTTCTCTCTATTCCAATTCCAGCTAAACTTAGTATTGCAGCAACATTTACATTTGCTGGGAATTGCTTTACAGCATCTGCAGCAGAACCTTCGTAGATTATTGTTTTCTCAGTTATAGCATATACATCAATTCTTGTCATATTGAAAAAAGGAGCATCAGCAAGGGCTCTTGGATTTTTTGTTGTAGTAAGTATTACTGAATCAAGGAGTTGTCTTACACTACGGATAGCATCAATACCAGCTATGGCACCAGTAGGCACATAAATACGACTGGAACTATGAGATGCAATATCGAGTAATTCGGACAGGAGAACTGGATCTGCAAGAGCACCGACACTCATGATAATCAAACTTTTACCCTGTTCTACTATTTTTTTACTAAATCGATTAACAGCATCCTGTGAGGCAGACTCAACAATAATATCCGTATCTCTGAAAGAAGATGAAGCGATGAATTTTGAAAAGTCGGTAAATGTACGAGGATTACTAGATCGGAGTTTAGATCCCAGTGATAGGGCGGCATGATCCGCTGCATCAAAAAGAGAAATAATAGAAGCATTCTTTATCTTACCCTCGTCAACAGCAAAGGCAAGCTCGCTTCCGATAGTGCCACATCCTATGATGCCTACTTTTTTTGACATTCTTTACTTGACCAGGAATCAGCATACATTCTTTATAGTCGACGCTCTAAGTTAATCGATTAAACTTGAGCTTTGAGGACATTTATTATCTTCTTCCGCGCTCCGGCCTTTTCTGTCCTGGTAACCTCCTTTTTTCAAAACGTCTGATAAAATTGTTCTTATTACGAACTTTTGATACAGGGCTCAGCCTGGGTCTGCCCTGAACTTTTGGGGTCTGCCCTCTTACTTTACCAGCTTTAGTCAACGATCCGTGTGTCGGCATATCTATTTGTTACAAGCTATCAATTTAATATATGTATTGTCTCTAATTGTAATTATGTGGAGTTTTTTTCTGGACCATTGTTGTTTCCCCTTAAACTGGTCAAATGTACTATAAAGATTATGTAACAGATATATATACAGCCCATTTATAAAGCCAATTCAGGATGCCTCAAACCAAGCCTATTGTCAGCATCGAGAATGTAGTTGCTTCTGCAACTGTAAACCAAACTGTAAATCTGAACTTAATTACGCAGATCTTTCCCGATGTGGAGTATCATCCAGATCAATTCCCTGGACTTGTTTTCAGATTAAAATCACCGAAGACAGCTACGTTGATTTTTAGTTCTGGGAAGATGGTATGTACCGGGGCAAAGTCAGAAGAACAAGCCATTAAAGCAGTCAGAAATGTAGTTCAAAAATTGAAGAAGGGTGGAATCCCAATTGAACACGAACCACAGATTGAAATCCAAAATATTGTCGCCTCTGCAAGCCTTGGCGGGAAAATTCATCTCGAGCTTGCCGCTAGAGTACTACCTAGAAGTATGTATGAGCCAGAACAGTTTCCAGGTCTAATACACAGAATGCTGGACCCAAAAACAGTAATACTATTGTTTGCTAGTGGTAAGCTAGTTTGTACAGGCGCAAAGAAAGAAAGCGAAGTATATAGAGCAGTGCATAATCTACATACCTTGCTCGAAGAAAAGAATTTGATGATATATGAAAGCTAATTAGTTTCCGACTCGAATTTATATTTTAATACGGATTCTAATATATTTTCGTCAATGAGACCTTTGTTGTTCAAAACACTAACAATTTCTTCGATCGTTGTTAGCGAAATAAAATTTACATCCTTTTTTCTTAGATTTTCTTCTGCTCCTTCAAGTCTACTTACTATAGCAAGAACATTTTCAACAACGCCACCATTTGACCGAATGACATCTACTGCATAACTAGTAGATATACCTGTAGTAGCAACATCATCAACCACCAATACTTTTCCACCAGGTTTAAGATACCCTTCGATCATTTTAGTAATCCCGTGTCCTTTTGGTTCTTTTCTGACGTAGATAAACGGCTTTACTATTTCATATGCCAACGCAGAGCCAAATACTAGTCCTGAGGTTGGGATTGAACCAAGTGAGTCAAACTCTAGATCGATTTTAGACGCTATTTTGTCCCTTAGAGCTCCTATTGTAAGCCGGAAATGCCTGGGAAAACTTGCTATTGTTCGCAAGTCGATATAATAGGGACTTTCTTTGCCGCTGGTCAATTTAAATACTCCAAATTGTAAACCGTTAGTTTTTAGTAGAAAGGATGCAATTTCTGAAACAAAGTCTGTTTGCATTACGTTTTATATGAAATTGATTTATTTTAACTCTTTCAATTATTTGTAATGCCCGAGATCTGGTTAAAGTATGGCACCACTGACGCTGTGTTGAATATTAAGTATGAAAATCTGCTTAAGCATGTCTCTTCAGACTTGCCATTATTAAGTGAGGATGAGATTAGATTGCGTCTAAGCAACGTTTCCCTCGCGGATGATCTGCTAATTTTTGCCTTATCCGATACAAGGTTAGCTGCCAAGATTATTATTTTACTGCTTGAGTTGGCACAAGCAAAAGGGCTTACAAACGTGACTATCGGTGTTCTTCCAAGAACAGGGGGCGTATTGGCGAATAATCTGGCGGATAAGGCAAGTATGTTGAACCAAATCAATTATCAATCATTTCATAATATGATAGAAAAATATCAGAATATTCTTTTTATTTCCCAGACAATATATGATCCTTTATTTGGGTATGGCGGTGCTCCCACAATATTGTTGCGTAATTATATGCGTGAGAGTATGTCAGAAGCTTTCACTGCAAGACAAGACAATTTGCCCAAGCCGGGAGTCAAAGGCCCACCATTAAAGATTGCTCTCTCTAATTCGGAAAATATCTCTGCTAAATCTATTGAGTTGGTAGCAAATTCTTTTGGCATTGCTGGAATTTACTACGGGAGTATTAGTGAGGCATCGCAGAGTGCAATTACGCATTTGGATTCTGTCTCCACAATTACAATGGAGTCAACTAAATCTGCAATTATCGGCACGAGTAGTGAAATCGGCATGCATTTAACACTTTCAGATTCATTAAATTCATTGTGGAATACAATCCATATCGTTAGAGAAAATGGGTCAGCTATATTGCTTTCTGAAAATCGAAGAGGACTTGGAGAAGGGGCATTACAAATGTATGTTGAAGGACGATTAAAGATTGAAGAACAATTAAAAACCAGCTATATCAATGGTCTTGAACATCTGCTATATCTCCAAGAATTGCGGCAGAAATACGAATTAGGAATAGTATCTACACTACCACAATATTATTTGAAAAAGCTAGGGTTTGATGTGTACATAAGCTTAAAAAGTGTGTTAGAGAAATTATTTACTAAGCATGGAAAATACCATAAAGTTCTTGTACTCTCTGATGCTGATATTGTCTTTCTAAAAAAGAAGTTTTAGACCATTATGGTGTTTGTAGTTATTTTCAGAACACGAAATCTGGTAATTCTTGTAGTTTGAAATTTGTTCATTATATTTATTGTCTGATGCACAGTTTCATTAATCTGATAAGGTTAAATAATTTGTTTTGTCATATTCGGACAGTTTGCAAACGACTCTACGGAGAGTAGGTGATTATATCATTCGTAGATGTGAAGAGAAGGATCTTACCTCTGTTATCAGTATTAATATGAATACCCTTCCTGAACATTATTCGGACTACTTCTTCGAGTCTATCCTACGTGAGCTACCTGAGGCATTTGTTGTGGCGGAAGTTAATGACAACATCATAGGTTATATAATGTGCAAGATTGAATTTGGTTTCTCTAACTTTAGGAAATTAGGATTTGTAAAGAAGGGACATGTAGTTTCTGTAGCCGTTTTAGACCAGCATCGTGGCAAAGGCGTTGGTAGGGCCTTGATGCTTGAAGGCGTTAATGGTGTAGTTAGCAGAAAGAGTGATGAAATTTACCTTGAGGTTCGAATTAGCAATGAACCAGCCATCAAAATGTATGAAAAATTGGGTTTTCAAATAAAATCTAGACTACGCACATATTATAGAGATGGAGAGGATGCCTATCTTATGGCATTAGAATTTATCTAGATATATAAATAAGGTGCCGTTGATGTCAAAAAGTAGGAACATGAGAAAAAGACGTGGCAAAGGTGCAGGACTTATTATTTTGATTTTTTCGATCATAGCATTTATTGTCTATGCTTACTTTCTTCTCGGTACGGACTGGGGAATAGTGGTTCTTAGACTTACGGTACTTGGAGCAGTTACTGCCTTGTTGGCAGTATTAGCATGGATAGGCTACACAATGGCTACGGCGCCAGAACTAGAAGGACAATGACCTTGCATATTTCACCCAGTAAGACAAACGTCAGATACTACTTGATATATTCGTGGCCCTACCTCTCTAACTACTCTCGTCGCAATAATTCTATGCCCGTATTTAACAAACGCTTGTTTGGTATCGTCTGAGCCTATTTCTAAAGCGAGTTTTTTTGTATGAGCCTTTACGTGGGCAAAGTAGTGAATGATACCTTTGTTTCCTTTTAATGCCAATACTGCTGAATCTACAAATTCCTTTGCCTTCTCAGGTAACGGCATCAACACTCGAGTAGACAGACCTTTAAGTTGATCATTAATGACCTCCCTCGCGTCTCCGCAAATCGGAAAGACCCTATCTTGTACCTTGTTTAATTTTGCATTGAAAAGAGCCAATTCATTCGCTGCGGGGTTAGAATCTATATTGTAAACATTGCACGTCAAATTTTTTTTGGCTATTAGAATAGAGTATGTTCCTACTCCTCCAAACATATTTGTAATAATTTCATTATCCGTTATCAATTTCGTAATTCGCAATCTTTCCGTTGATAACCTTGGAGAAAAATATGTTTTTACAACATCGACTTTGAATCTACAACCATGTTCTATATATTCGGTAACTGTGCTGTTGATACCTGCAAGGTATTCTAAACTACGGATTCTATAATCTCCCTGAACACCTGAAATTTGCGCAAAAATAGATTTTGCTGGTTTAACATTTTCAAGAATCGTCTTCGCGATTATTTGTTTTTTTAGGTTTAAAGATCTTGGAATTTTTATTATTATTATGTCGCCAATTATATCGTACGCAGAATAGATTTGGGATGTTTCTTCAGGAGTCAGAATTTCCTTTAGGATACTTTTTAGTATGTGAGTCATAAGACAATTCTTAATGATTCTTAATGTAGTAGTAGTTACCAGATTCTTTTTGTATTCTGTCTAGTCTTCCCCCTTCTTTATTTACCCGCGGCCTACCAGTATTTTCATCCCTTCGATATGTTATAGACAAGGCTTTTAAGAATTGGTTCATTCCAGCCTCCTTGTGTATAGGGGAGCCGGCAGAACCCTCTAACCCAGGATGTCCCTCGAAAATCACTAATGAATCTGCTACGAGGTCTATCAGCTGCATGTCATGATCTATGATTATTGCAGATTTTCCTTGTGATCTGACGAAACGTTGAAGGAATTTTGCGAGTGAGATCCTATCCTCTATGTCCAAGAATGCGGATGGTTCGTCTAATGCGTAGATATCTGCCTGTCGGAGCAAAGACGTTGCCACTGCGACCTTTTGTAATTCACCTCCACTAAGGTTTTTAACATTTTTTTCATAGAGTTTTTTCATTCCCATTGGCATCAAAATCTGCTCTTCTATTTGAGAATTTTCAATCTCTCTTTGATAAGCTATATGGAATAATGAGCGCACATCACCATCATAATCTTGATTAAGATACTGAGGTTTTAACGAAATTCTAGCACCAATTTCTATATTACCGGAATCAGGCTTATCTACTCCTGCCAACATTCTCATGAAAGTCGTCTTTCCTAATGCATTTGCGCCTACTATTCCCACAATCTCTCCTTTCCTCAACTGCCCAGAAGCTATGTTTAGATTAAATGATGGAAATAACTTGGTGATATTTGTATAACGCGCTACGGTAATATCTGAAATCATATCATCAACCGAGCTCGTAGTGTCAAATCTGAAGGCCTTTTCCCGAAACCGTACGTTTTCTGATGGACTGAATCCTTCTAGGAAGTTGTTGATGCCAAGTTTGGTACTTTGTAGGGTAGAAACAATACCGTATGCACCGGGTTCTCCATATAAGATATAAACATAGTCTGAAAGATAATCTAAAAGGGTCATATCATGTTCTACTACCATCACGCTCTTTCCTTCTCCAGCAAGATTTTGAATAACTTTGGCTACTGCAAGCCGTTGGTAAACGTCATTGTAAGAGGAAGGTTCATCAAAGAAATAATAGTCAGCATCCTTAGAAGCTGCTACCGCCACTGCCAATCTCTGTAACTCTCCACCGCTTAACTCTGTGACATTCCTATCGAGTGCGTTCTTCAGTCCAAGATCATCTATCAACATTTCTACCTTTTTTCGCTCATCGTATTTGTATAATAATTCCTTGGCAGTTCCCTTGAATGTTTTCGGAATGAGATAGACTAGCTGAGGTTTGATTGAGGCGCGCATAGTACCATTAACGATCCTCTCAAAATGCAACTTTAGTTCAGTTCCTTGAAAGTTTTCTAGAACTTGATCATGCGTTACCTTGTCATTAAAATTGCCAAAATTTGGTATAATGCTTCCAGACAGAATATTTACTATGGTAGATTTGCCTATGCCATTCCTCCCTAGCAAACCTACTACTGATCCTTGCTTTGGAGTTGGAAGGCGGTATAGTCTAAATGAATTGATACCGTACTGATGAATTTTATCTTCTCCCAACTCCTTAGCTAAGTTAACAATAACAATTGCATCGAAAGGACACTTCTTTACACATATGCCGCAGCCAGTACAAAGGTCTTCTGAAATTACTGCTTTTCCGTCGTCTGGACGCTGAACTATGCATTCTCCACCCGTCTTATTTACTGGACAGTAGATAATGCATTCCAGGCCACACTTCTTAGGCTGACATAACTCTTGATCTAGAACGGCCACCCTATGTGTCGATTTTGTCGAATCACCCAATATGATACAATTCATTTTTGCAATAATGTATTATATAGCTTATGAGCCATAGGCTATTCTACTTACTGCGGTGTTTTTATCTTACCCATTAGTTTTCTCTATGAAGGTTCGAACCAATAAAACGTAGCTTCCATATTATGGGAAGGTTAAATTAACCCCTTTGTCAATAAATAGATTGAGCCGGCCATAGCAACAGGGTGCGACCCGGTCCCATTCCGAACCCGGAAGTCAAACCTGTCGACGCTGCTGCGTTACTGACCTGCGTGAGCGGTTGGAAAACAGCAGTGCTGGCATTTAATATAACAACCCCCAATTTCATCGCACATTATTATTCTAGAAGGCAGGGGAAACGATTGACATTTACATTGCAAGACTATTTTACGAAGCAGTCGACAGTAAAATTAAGTAGCAGAACATAGTATAATATATCATCATTATGTTAGTCGACCGGCAGTACTTGGTTGTTGTCAATATTGGATGTATTTTCTTTGACTGCACGAAAAATGTGATAAATAATGATTAACTGATCGTCATTTCAACTGACTGTCATCTCCCAGATGTACTTGTTTTAGTAATTCCTTAACATTAGATCCTATACGATCAATAATATCATAGATCGATGTCAAACCTTCTGGCTCCCATGCCCGAGTTTCGATAATACAGGCGTAATTTGCCACTTTAATCGAGATGTTCCTTACCTCGTCTTTCATTATGCTCTTGACGAAGGAATCATTTAGCACTACATCCTTTGTTAAAACATCTGCTAGAACACCGCCGCTCCAGCCTAACTCGGTAACCGTTCCGTTATGGAGACTAAAGTACGGATTAGCACATAATAGTTTGAAAGCGTTATCATCATTTTCTATAATATGTTGATTTTCTATCAAACAATAAACGTTGTAAAAAGGTCCCATACGTACGATATCTTCAATCCCTATGTAGTCAATATTTTCATCGTACATCCTAACAAAACCATCCCTGTGAAAGAGCCATCTTTCAAAGTAAGGACGAAGGGCAGCTGGTATATCCAGTAACGCATTACCTTCCTTGCAATTAATGCCAAGTAAGAATAGCTGGTTGACCAGTTCCCCGATTTGAAATATAGGCATTAGTATTTCAAAATAACTATTTCAAAGTATTAGATATAGTTAATCGAAAGTTTCTGGATTGTGGAGTAGAATAAAAAAGAAAGCATATGATAGTTGACTTTGAATAGTAAGTTAATTATAACTCGGATGATGAATTGCCTCGAACTAACAACCAAGGCAAAACACTTTATTGTCCAATACTACTTTCCTCTTCTAATAACTTTACTAGTGTTCTTAGTCCGAAGCCTGTAGCACCTTTGGGATTATAGCTTCGTTCAGATGTACCTTCTTGAGTCCAAGCAGTTCCTGCGATATCAACGTGGATCCAGGGAATACTGCCAGTGAAGTTTGACAGGAATGCAGCAGCAGTTATAGCTCCTGCAGGTCTTCCTCCGATATTTTTAATATCTGCCACAGTGCTTTTCAGCTGTTCTTGAAATTCATCGAATAAAGGGAGCTCCCAGATTTTTTCTCCTGTTTTCTCAGAGACCTTTATCAATCTTTCAATTAGGTGTTTGTTTGTTCCAATCGCTCCAGCTACATTAGCACCGAGTGCGATAACACATGCCCCTGTTAAGGTAGCCAAATCGATGATTGCTTGCGGATTGTAGAGCTTGATACCATATGCTAATGCGTCCGCAAGAATCAGTCTACCTTCTGCATCCGTATTTAAAACTTCAACGGTTTTACCATTGTACATGTTTATTATATCTCCCGGCCTGTAAGATGTAGCAGAGGGCATGTTTTCAACAGATGGCACAATGCCAACGACATTTAACGGAAGTTTTAATGATGCTATAGCTCTTATAGTGCCAAGAACTGTACATCCTCCACATTTGTCAAATTTCATTTCATCCATCTTATCTCCTGGCTTCAGTGAAATTCCGCCGGTATCAAACGTAACTGCTTTTCCAATTAGGAGATATGGTTTTCTATTGTCTGAAGCTCCATTATATTCCAAGACAATCATTTTAGGTGGATTATTACTTCCCTTTCCAACAGCAACCACTGCAGCTAATCCCATTGATTCCATTTCATATTTTTCTATAATTCTTGCCTTTACCGAATATTCATTTGCAAGTGACAACGCAACGCTAGCCAAATGAGCTGGCGAACATTCGTTTGGAGGAAGATTACTTAAATCACGTGCAAGGTATACCGCCTCCACTATTAGATTCACCTTATTAACGATAGATTGGAATAGTGTTGATTCTGAAGTAACTAGAATTGTAACTTCATTAATCTTTAGAGTTTGCTTCTCATTGTCGTTTGTCTTGTATCGCGTAAAAGAATAAAGTGAAAGGCAAATGCCTTCACAGATTGCTTGGATTAGTCCGTCATTTAACTTAGAAAAGGGTAAAATAGAAAACTCTGTTAGTACTGTTTCCTTTGCCTTTAAAGCTGCTTTTCCTGCAATAACCCTTGCAATTTCATCTGTAAATTTTTCTCGCTTGCCAAGCCCGACAAGCATGATTTTTTTCATAGGTCCCTTTCCCATTGTATGTAGAACAACACTCGAACCCAAGCCACCGTTGAATTCTTTATTGTCAATGATCTCTTTAATTGTGATGGCTACGGATGGATCGAGTTCATTTGATTGTGGGAAATCTCGTTCATTTTCAAAAATACCAACTACTAAAAGGGAGGTCCTTTTCTGGTCAATTTTTGTCTTTTCGACTTTGATCTGAACCATTTGAAGGTTGTAGATATTGTCACTTTATTTTAAACTATTGAAAATAATCCTAGTAAAGGCTTCATTTTTCGGAATGTTTGATGAATGTGATATTCTATCCATTACATAGGAAACAAATGCTGTGAGTATCACCTGTGTGGTCGTTAATGATAGAACAATGAGTTAACCAATCACCATCAACGTACACTTCAAATTGGAAGTGACAGAAATGATGAGATGTCATAGAAGTCGACAAGGCAGGAAAATTACGCCAAATTTTCAAGATAGTAATAAACCATTTGGATTATTCAATAATTAAGAAATTTGCATAAGGCTATATGTTTTTATCCCCCTAGTTCACATTTTCTTATAATGATATTAGTAATATCAGACGGTCATAGTCTCTATGAATTTTAATATGCGTTATCTGGATTTGAAAAGGAAAATACGGGATGTACGTATGCTGGCAATTCAAGGAATTGCAGAGGCTGGCTCAGGTCACCCTGGAGCATCATTCTCCGCGGCAGAGGTTATGGGTACAATATACTTTAGGAAGATGAAACACGATCCTTCTAAACCAGATTGGAAGGAAAGAGATTATTTCGTGAACTCAAAAGCACACTCAGCACCAGGATATTATGCCACATTAGCTGTGGCAGGTTACTTCGCAACAGATGAAATGAAGACTCTAAGAAGAATTGGTTCTCGCCTTCAGGGTCACCCTGTAAGGTATTCAGAACAGCAGAAACAGCATAGTATACCAGGAGTCGAATATTCTGGTGGCTCTGAAGGTATAGGTTTATCCGTGTCAATAGGTATTGCAATCGCCAATAAACTTGATAGCAAAAACAACCGGGTATATGCTTTGATCGGCGATGGCGAGTCTAATGAAGGGCAAGTATGGGAAGCAGCTATGGCTGCTTCTAAGTTCAAATTAGACAATCTTATTGCAATATTAGATCGCAATCGTATCCAACAAGACGGCTTCACTGAGGATATCATGCCTCTTGATCCAATGCGTGACAAGTGGTTGGCGTTCAATTGGAATGTAATTGAGATTGATGGTCATAAGGTCGAACAAGTTATAGAGGCACTTAACAAGGCAAATCAAGTAGAAGATAAGCCCACGTTAATCATAGCCAATACTATCAAGGGTAACGGCATTAAGCACATGACGAATAATCCGCAATGGCATGGCAAAGCCCCTCCACGGAAACATACGCCGATATTATTGGAAGAACTCGAAAGCGAATGTTTGATTGCACCATCGATTATCGCAGGAGAGCGGGAAAATTACGAAGAAAAGGTTAGAAAGGCGGAGCGCGGTGGGGCAGACATTGTACATTTAGACGTTATGGATGGCATATTTGTACCGAACATAACTTTTTTCGCAGACACAATTAGGAAACTACGCCATATAACTAGCCTCCCGTTTGATGTTCATCTAATGATTGAGAATCCGTTAAAACATATACAAGATTATATCGATGCTAGATGCGATATAGTTACAGTCCATGCAGAAGCTTGTGATGAAGGTGATTTTGTGTCTATAAAGGAAGCACTACTATCTAATGGAATTAGCCCGGGGATCGCAATCAATCCGTCTACTGATATTCCAGATTGGCTTTATTCTCATACAGAAAATATTGATGTAGTGATAATAATGTCGGTGAATCCAGGTTCTGCAGGACAAAAATTTATTCCAGAAGTTTTGCCGAAAATGGTAATGATAAACAAAAAGCTTAGGGAGCATGGGTTCAAAGGATATATAGAGGCTGATGGAGGCATCGATGAAACAACCTTGCAACAGGTCTATGATTCGGGTGCTAGAATCCTGGTAGCAGGCAACGCTGTATATGGAAGCTCTGATATTCACGGAGCAATTATCGAACTGAGACACAAAGCTAACGTAACATTGGAAAGGAGGCTTATAGAGCACGCAAGTGCGATTGGAATAAGATCCGACTGGATAAAGATACGTAAACATATATTGATTCCTCTTGCAAATGAGTTAGAGATAGAAGGCGAACTACATGCAGTTAAGTAGCGAGAAAAAGACAGCCGACATGAGGGGGGTCTATGGAGATACCTTAGTAGAATTAGGCCGGACAGACAACAAAGTAGTTTGTATTGGAGCAGATACTACAGATTCACTTAAGACAAAGAAATTTGGAGACAAATTTCCTGATAGAATGTTTAACATAGGAATTGCAGAGGCGAATCTCGTTTCCATAGCCGCTGGGCTCGCAATAGCCGGTAAAATTGCGTTTGCCGGTACCTATGCAGCTTTTCTTCCAGGTAGGTGTCTGGATCAAATTCGCAACGCTATATGTTATCCGAGTCTTAATGTAAAGCTTGTTGTCTCGCACGCTGGCTTGACTGTGGGGCCTGATGGAGCATCGCATCAGCAGATTGAAGATTTTTCAACTATGCGAGCTATTCCCAACATTAGAGTGATTGTGCCTGCGGATGCAGTATCAGTGGAACACGTGATAAAATCAATAGCTCATACTCCTGGCCCATTTTATGTTAGACTTGCAAGACCGTCTAGTGACGTCCTGTATGCAGAAAAAGAAACAGTATTCACCATAGGCAAAGGAAACATTTTACGTGACGGTTCAGATGCAACGATTATATCATGTGGATTAATGGTAGCAAGATCCTTGGAGGCAGCAGACATCTTGAAAAGAAATGAAAATATTTCATGTCGAGTTGTAGATATGTTTTCGATCAAACCTATTGATACCGAGCTTGTGGAGAAATGTGGCAGAGAAACTGGAGCTATCGTGACCGCTGAGGAACACAACGTCATTGGTGGACTCGGAGGAGCTGTAGCCGAAGCATCTACTGAGAGTTATCCTGTGCCAATTAAGCGTATAGGTGTTAAAGATGTGTTTGGGGAATCTGCGAGGGATGAAGAGATTGACGCACTTCTTGAAAAGTATGGGCTAACTTCCACAGACATAGCTCGAGCAGTTGTTGAGTCAAGAGGCAGGAGCAAAGGATGAAAATCTTTCTCGATACTGCTAATCTGGAGGCTATTAAGCTATACAATGACATGGGGCTTGTTGATGGTATTACAACAAATCCTAGCCTTCTCTCAAAGGAGAAGGGGAATCCCGCTGAAATAATGCGTGAAATTGTGAGAGTTGTTAAGGGGCCTGTGAGTTTAGAAGTTATAGCTACGAAAACTGAAGAGATACTAGAGGAGGCCCACAACCTAAAGAAATATGGACAAAACGTAATTGTAAAAATTCCGATGATTCCAGACGGCATGAAAGCAGTCAAAAAGCTAAAGCAGGAAGGGATTGAAACCAATGTTACACTTGTTTTTTCTGCAAACCAGGCAATTCTGGCAGCAAAGGCAGGCGCATCTTATGTCAGTCCCTTTATTGGAAGGTTAGATGACATAGGGAACGAAGGAATGATCATTATCAAAGATATTGTACAGATATTTAGAAATTATGAATTTAGAACCCAAGTTCTTGTAGCAAGTATAAGACACCCTGTTCATGTTATTGAAGCGGGAAAAGTCGGAGCAGATGTAGTTACACTCCCTCCAGATCTTTTAGGAAAAATGATGATGCACCCGCTTACGGAGAGGGGCCTCGCAGCGTTCTTATCTGATTGGGAAAAAGTTAAGAAAGAAAATCCTAAACTAACGATCTAGCTCACTAACGAATCTAGACACGTTCCTTCTTATTTTGCTTCTTTGATCTAAATCTTGTTTTTTGTTTATTCAATTTAAGTAGTATTATTCCTGCGATGCCCCATAGCATTACTGCAAAAAGTGTCTGCTGAAAAAACCACAGCACGCCACCCGTTAATGCAAAAAACATACCTACGAGTCCAATAGTCTGTCTTTGTCTGACCAATTCAATTACTAATTCTAGTTAAAGTTCTATAAGAACCAAAAACTCAATATCATAGCTTAGGCTCGCAGCAGATTTATGACTTTTTTAGGCATGTCTTGTAACCTGCTGACAGCAAGTGTTTTCTCGTAGTTTAAGTATTTTAGATTATGAGCTATACCCACAGAATCATTTAAATTTCTACCCACTCCAAGCGCTACCATTTTTATCCCCATCTTTCGATATGATAGAACCATTTCCCGCACGGCCTCAAAATCAGACGGTTCGCCATCAGTTAATGTCACCATGATATCTGGCTTGAATGATTTTGCAACAGGAATTAATAAACCATATATTTCTGCTAGAGGAGTCCCACCACTAGCCCCTATCTGCACTAATCTTCTCGCGCTAATCACTGACCATTTTACGTTTGGAGGTTTCACTATCCAGCATTTTACTTTCCTGGCTTCTGTATTAAAAGCATAAACTGCAAATTTTATTCCAAGGTAATGTAATGCTTCACATAGAGCAATTGTTGCCTGTTTGTATTCCAACTCTGCGTCTTCGATACTACTAGAGTGATCAAGCAAAATTGCAACCTTAGTCTTGATCGAAAGTTTAAAGTCTGTCAAAAACGGTTTTGGCAATGCTTCAGTATAACTTTCAGGGTCAAATTCCTCGCCAGTTTTATCATGCCGTTCGATCCAACCAGTCCTCCAATCCCTAAATGCTGCCTTTATCTTTTGAATTAAATCGATGTCGTAAATTCGTGTTTCATCCAAATCCATTCTTTCAGGAATGCTTAAACCAAGGTTTTCTAAGCTTTCATAACCTTTGTTTTCTGTTTTTGTACTTTCCATTAGAAGAGTTTCAAATTCTCTCAATACATCGTTTCCTTCAACAACGTTTTTTGTTGCCTTGTCAATGTCATCGTGTTTTTGCCTGGTAGTGACCGCCTTTTCTATCTGCTTTAACAGATCACTTTGGTTAAGTGACATACCGCTTCTTGTCTTTGGAGCAATGATTGGAATTGATGTAAGAGGATCTATTTCAAGAATTTTGATTAGCCGAGGAATATGCCTTTCAATCAAATTAGTACCTTCACCACCTTTAATTGCCTCTTCGATCAACTGGTTCGCAAAGTCTGATGCCTTCTTCACTCTATCAAATTCACTTCCAAATAGTTCACCTTTTAGATATCCTGTTAGGAAGTACTGTGAAAAGGCCTCAACAACCTTGTGTCTTCCATAAAGAGAATTCAGAAGAGGACGCGACAACCAAGATATACTTTCATTGAAAATAATCTCTTTTATCATACCTTCCCATTCACGAAGTCCAAGAATTTCAAGACGTTTAGTTTCAATAGTATTAAGCAGAAGTCCAAATGCGTGATCATAACTTAGAACCTTTGTTGAATAAAGCATTCTCATTGATTCATACCATAGTGCAACACGCCATTGTCTATATTTTTGAAAATCATTTCCAGGATAGTAATTAATAAGGGGAACTATGATTTGGTTTTTGTCAGGTTTAGATATGGGAGCCGTGTCTTGTGACAGAACTATCACAATCTTAGAATTGCCAGACCATCTTCTGGCCAAAAAGGTCGCGATCTCTAGTAAGACATCATTACGCATTATCATGGCGGCTATTCCATACTCTCCCCAGATATTAGTCGCCAAAAATAGATGTTATCATGTCCATAACCTTTCGATATTCTACCTCGCCCCATTGGTCATATACATTTGCATATACGATCTCTGCTGCCTGCTTGCTCATGATACCTGTATTGAGCAGCTTTGCAAAGGCAATTGTTTCTCTCAAACTAGGACTATAGTATAGTTCTTCCAAAGCTGCCGCCTCTCTCAAAACCTTTGCAAGCTTAATTGCTCGCTTTACATCGTCTATTTTTGAGCTATCGATTTTTGTGTGCTGGTTAATAATTTGAAGCTCTGTTTCTTCTGGAGGATAGTCCAATCTTAGTCTAATTGGAAATCTGCTCAGCAGTTGAGGGGGTAACTCTTTTGTTCCTACATGCGACAATGGATTGATTGTAGCAATTACAAACCAATCTGAAGACGCATTAACGATCTGACCTTCAGCTTCTTTTAATACCAATTGCCTTCTGTCATCGAGTGCTTCATCAAGTCTCAATAAGACATCTGCTTCCGCTGCATTTAGCTCATCTAGATATAGCATACTCGCATCTCGCATAGACTTCACGAGTATGCCTTCTACAAAGCTAATTTCTCCGTTATCGAGAGTTTTTGTACCAATTAAGTGAGATTCTCTTGTACGGAGACTAAAGTTTACAGAGTATAATTCTTTTTTGATCTGTGATGCAAATTTCCTTACCAAAGTTGTTTTGCCTGTTCCTTTTGGACCTATGATCAAAGCAAATAATCCTGTTTGATATGCCTTGCCTAATATACCAAGGGCATTATTCCAGTCAAGATAATTAACTTCCAGCATCATCCTCGATTCCAATCCTGTTACACAGATGATAATATAATAATATGATGATGTGTCCTAATACATTAGTTGGTACCCGATAATATCTTCCTTTTTTATGGTTGAATTTGGTGGCTAGGAACGAGCTCGAATAATCTGTTTTTTGTTGCTCAAATAGTCAGTGAGAAGTGCCTTGTCGATTATTCCTGGGTTAATATAATATGACCTGCCTTTAACAGGCTTTTCCATTTCATTGACATAACCTAGTAATGAATCCTCTTCACTTATCATGATTGTGTCAATTTCAATTCCAAGTCTGTGACATTTTCTAGCTTCTTCAATCGTCCTGTCCCCAACATATTGATCCACCTGCTTGTAACGATAACAAAGATATACTACTTCTCCTGAGCTGATGTCCAGATTCATATCCTGATTTTCTTTGACATAGTGGAGGGTTTCTTTGTCTGCAGTGTAAAAATGGGAATATGGTTTTTGAGATAGAATCTCATCTTTCTCTTTTTCATTATCTATAAAACAAGCACTTGGATGGCCATCAGTTATTAGGACAATTCTTTTATTTGTCGCACCATCTTTTTGGAGGATTTTATTTCCCAGTCGAAAAGCTGATTGGTAATTTGTATAGTGCAAAAAATCAGAACCCGGCTCAAATGTCTTTAGATATGGGATATCATGGGGATCAACCTTTGAGGCCAAAGCTCCAAACCCAACAATGTAGATCGAGTCTGAAGGAAAATATTTCCGATTTAAAAGAAATAGGCTCCAAAGTGCTCTTTTGGCAGCTTCAATTCTACTCATATCGCCAAACATAGAAGAATAACGCATGGTTGAGCTTAAGTCAATGCAATAGACCAATGCTACTCTGACATCCTGCATTGTTTCATATTCTTCCAAGTCATCTATATCGATTTTTAATGGTATTTCGATTTGTGTGGTTTTCTTTGCTACCCTTCGAACAGTATTCAGCAATGAGTTTGGAACGTTAAGAAGTCGAATGTCATCACCAGGTTCATACTTTTTGTTCGTATCGAGTATGATGGAGCCATATCCTAAGGTGGTAGTATTATGAACTCCAAAGTCACCAGATTTCAAAGCTTTCATTACATCATTCAAAATTTTTCCGCCGATATTTACAAAACCCTTTGAGCTAAGCCATTTTTGCGACTCTTTAAGATATCCTTTATGGATAAGCTGTCTTATTATGGGTTGTTGGGCAGAGACCTGACTTGGTGCTCCTGTAGCCCTCACACTTTGATTTCTCTCCTGCTTTTGGTTATGGTTTTCCTGATCGCTATCAGGTACTGCCAAGATATCCTGTAACGTTTGTTCAAGTTCTTGCAGATTCGGAATCTTTTCCCTCAGCACTTCCCGACCAATAGTTCTTAGTAATTTATTCAGCAACTCATCAGATATGTTCTGTTCTCGTTGTTCTTCTTCTCTTCTATTTTGCGACTCTTTCAGATCTTCGTAGGGAAAATAAACGAATCCTTTTGAGCCAGGGCTATCGTTGCTGAACGAGACCATATCTGTTATTATCACTCTTGTCTAGCAATGGAGGTTGAATCCATCTCAAGCCCTCTAGAACCACCTCGATAACCGATGCAGAAAATTCCCCATCCAAGTCCTGTCTTGTACGAATATTATCGGTTTTTATTCCAAATTGATGCGCTTTATCTACAAGCTTAGTTTGTTCATCTTTGATGTATGCCATGGTTTCAACCAAGACTTGTTTTAGGGTGGGGAAGCTTACTATTTGTGATTCGTAGTCACCAAACTCAGATTTCTTACGACCTAGCATCATCTGGGATACATGAAAGGCTTTGTTTTCTTCAAAATCGTTTTTCAATTTTATTATTTGTTCAGAAGAGAGTCTTTGGACGTATTCCAGTGAAACATCTTTTGTTGCGCTACTGATTATTGAATCAAGCGTATTCGTCCTATTTTGGCGGTTGTCCTCCAACTCCGATAACTCGAATTTAGACGATTGATGGATGCTATGGAAGTCACAAAATCGAGGCACTGCATTTACATAATGTAATATTGACCGAGTTCGTTCTGCTTCACCTATCAAAAGCTCCATAGAATGGACTCCCATTCTAACACTTACACCTTTATCCTGGTTGATATCATGGTGATCCCTAGCTAACTGCGTGATCTTAGCGACGGTCCTTAGGATGAAAACTGGTAAAAACACATTTTTGGTATCAGCAATTCGTGCCTCCTGAACTATGATGAGCATCTCGTCAATAGTATTTTTTGGGTAGTGGGTATCTATATGGCTTCTCAATCTATCAAACAATGGTTCGATAATCTTGCCAGAATGTGTGTAGTCAATTGGATTAGATGTTGCAATAATTTTTACATCTGGCTTGAAAACTACAGGATAGGCTCCCGTCGTGAATTTTCCTTCCTGTAGAACGCTCAACAATGCAACCTGTTTTCGTGGATCGAGTACTGGCAACTCGTCAATACATAGAATCCCATGTCGGGCTTGTAATAGTTGACCAGGAGAATACGATTCAATACTATACAGTTCAACACCTTTCTTGGCAATTTTAATTGCATCAATTTGGCCTACCAGGTCCTTCACGGAAATATCGGGTGTAGCGAGGATGTATCTATATCGATGGGTTCCACTTATCCAATCAATTTTAGTATCCATCTTGTTATTACTTATGATATCTTCGCATTCTTTAGAAACAGCAAATTCAGGCGAAGAACGAATGACTTCTGAACCATTCAGCAGGTCAATAAGTTGTTCTTCAGGAATGGAACTTGGAATATCATTTGTCATGGTCCCCCTGACCACAGGGATCAATGAAAGAAGATTCTTAGCGATTGATTCGGCAACTCTTGTTTTTGCTTGTCCAATCTGTCCTACGAAAAGAATGTCGTGACCAGATAGAATAGCTCTGTTTATTGCTGGAATAACATCATCCTCATATCCAATAATACCTCTGTATGGATGCTCACCCTTCTTCATTTTTGCTATAAGATTACCGCGTATTTGTTCTTCAACTGAAACGTGTTTATAATTGATTTGTAGCAAATCCCGTAATGTTTTGATCTCTTTATAATCCTCCGGAACACCCGGTAGTATTTCTGTATATTTGGGCTTTACATTATAGGAGCGATGTACAATGTCTTCTATAGTTTTTGAACTCATAAATTATGAAGTTCGCATCCTTTTCTCACGAATTTAAACATTCTCCATTGAAATTCATTTTTTTATCACATAGTAAGTGTGAAATGATTATTTTTATCTTCTTTTTCACCTAAAATAATGGGCGTTTATCTCTGATAATGGTATTCCACTGATATAATCTGCATATAATCATTTACACCTATGCGTCGGATTAAAGGTTGACTTTTATATGTGATTTTTTATCAGTTTTCAGACTTTTCGAGAACACTTTTCAGATGTTGGCAAATCCAGCATAGTTTTTATTGCGGGCGTTATTTTTAGTCTTTACTTTGTCGGTATCAGACTATAAACACATTCTTAGAATTGCAGGTAAAGACATTGTAGGAAGCAAGAAATTGATTGTTGCATTGAGTGAAGTCAAGGGGATTGGTTATAATTTTGCTCAAGTTTTACTTCAATCTTTGAATATAAGCTCCAACATTCGTGTGGGATTTTTAACAGACAAGGAACTGGCAGACATTGAGACAGCTATTAAAAACCCTTCCAGATCAGGTATGCCATATTGGTATGTCAACAGAAGAAAAGACATGGATACAGGTTCTGATCAGCACCTGATTACATCTGATCTTGACTTTGCAATCTCAAATGACATTGATCGTGAAAAGAATGTAATGAGTTGGCGCGGCTACAGGCACATGTTTGGTCTGAGGGTCAGAGGTCAGTGTACACGAACGACTGGGAGAAGAGGGGGAGCAGTGGGTGTCAAGAGGACAGGCAAACCTATGCCAGGAGGTCCATCAGGCACACCTGCAGTTGGAGTAACAACAACCCAAACGCCTACAACTGAGCCTTCTAAAGCTGTCGAATCGTCTTCAAAAGAGATGGTCAAGAAGTAATTGGAGCGAAGCGGGAATGGGAGATCCTCGTAAATCAAAAAAGACGTTCCATAGGCCGAGAAGAATATGGACATCTGACCAGCTTAATGCTGAACTTTATATTATTGGATCGTATGGCCTAAGAAATAAACGTGAATTGTGGAAGGCGCAGTCAGAGGTTGCTAGATTCAGAAATCAGTCACGAGCACTGCTCGCACTTCCATCGGATGTAAGATCCGAGAAAGAAACACAATTGTTAGGCTTCTTGAACAGACTCGGGCTCGTAAGTGAATCTGCAACACTTGACGATGTTCTGAATCTTAAGATTGAAGACCTTCTTGAACGTAGGCTTCAAACAATAGTGATGAAGAAAGGGGGTACAAAATCGCCTCATCAGGCTCGGCAAGTTGTGGTTCATGGACACGTTTCCCTGGGCGATAGATTTGTAAATGTCCCTGGATACCTTGTAAGGCGGGAAGAAGAGGCATCCATTCTATTACATACGACACTGGGTGGTGGTTCTACTTCCCAACCGCTAATGCATTCCTAGCTCTACACTTCCGACACAATGTCTACGTGATCAATTTTCCCATCAGAGTTCATATCAAATCCTTGTACTACTATAGCCCATTTCTCTTGATTCTGATAATTTTCTAAAATTTCCTGGCTATAGTTTGTCAAAGCAATAACTGCGGATTTAGTTCCGATAGATCTCACTCCAGCAATTACAATCACAGTTCCATTGTTACTATAAGGGTTTTTTATTTTTGCTATCAAACCATGATTATTTGAGTTGTAGAGTTTACCTGATTTGCCTACCAGACCTGACCAGAAATTTGCTTCATTGAATTTTATTGGCAAGTATTTGTTAAATTCAGCCGTCACTATGTTTGTGCCCGGGCCGCCGATAGAAATCAGATTACCACCCTCCAGCACCTTTTCTGCTTTTGCATCAGCATCTAGCTTGACTGTGAACTCGGACGGAATGTCGCCGAATGTCCCCAAGAAAAATGCCAAATGAACCGCATAGTGTCCATCTCGCGCTGATGATTTGTACGGTCCATGTGGGTCTGGTGCACCCACTATTATAAGACCCTGGAACGAACCATTCACAATATAATCGCCAAAAAATTCATGAGCTTGATGATGTTTCCTTTGAACCCCTGCCTGAAAATCTAATTGTTTTTCTCCCCAATTCATTTCAATACCAAATGATGGGCTTGAGGGCCTGTAAAGTCTAGCGGTGCCGCCCTTTACAAGATTAGTTGCGACCTCTTCTATCACTCCACTTGCCGATAGCTTGCGAATATAGTAATACACACTCTGCTCATAAATCTTAAGATCTTTTGCAATCTGTGCAGGATACATGGACTTCTGTGATAGCAACTCCATTATTCTCCAAGCTAAAGGGTTAGAGAGAACCCGCATCTGCTTCACGTTATCAAAGACAACCATTTTTTTACCAAAAAGTTTGCCATTTTCGTCATATACAAGAGTCTTTTGTTGCAAATACGATTTCTGAGACACAGAGTTATATATTGTTATTTACCGGTAACGAAATTTTTTGTGTCCTATCCGTAATCCACGTTTGTATGACCTCCTGAAGACCCAAATAAGCGTATAGCGGTACGTCGGTATTTTGATAAAGGTTTTAAGATCTATAATTCTTTTGTTAGTAGTGTGTTCTATTATAGGATATAAAGGAAACGTACTCGCAGCTCCTGTATTAATTGACAGCCTCAAAAGGATGGAGTATAGGGGATATGATAGCGTGGGGATTGCCACGATTACGGATGGCAAAATTCTTGTCCGAAAGGGAGTGGGCAAAGTAGCAGAAGTAAACAGATCACTTGATTTAGGAAGAATGCCAGGACAGATGGGAATAGGGCATACTAGATGGGCAACACATGGGGGAGTAACCGATAGTAACGCACATCCTCATTCAGCTTGCACAAATGATATTGCAGTTGTGCATAATGGAATTATCGAAAACTATAGTGAATTAAAAGAGGAACTGATGCTTCAGGGGCACATATTTAAGAGCCAGACGGATAGCGAAGTTATAGCACACTTGCTTGAGGCGCACTATTCAAAAGAAGGAAG
Organism: Nitrososphaeraceae archaeon; assembly: GCA_036522495.1. Classification (GTDB taxonomy): domain Archaea; phylum Thermoproteota; class Nitrososphaeria; order Nitrososphaerales; family Nitrososphaeraceae; genus Nitrososphaera_A. Next base: position 27,753 of record DATDFS010000064.1, read on the forward strand.
TATAAAACAAGCAATGATTGAAACATGTAAGAGGTTAAAAGGAGCTTACGCCTTCGTTGCAGTCTTTGAAGAAGGTACCATTAGCGGTGCGAGATTTGACGAGCCCCTTATAATCGGGACAGTGGATAATGGATATTTCATATCAAGTGATATTCTCGGCTTCCTGAAGTATACAGACAAATCTATTTTTCTCGATAATAAAGATATTGCAATTATTGATGGGGAAAAATTGGAACTATTCGATTTTGAGGGTTTTTCAATCAAACGACCTATTACCCAGGTAGCTTGGGAACTAGCAGCTGTGGAGAAGGGTGCCTACGCACATCATACTTTGAAAGAAATTCATCAACAAGTCCAGACTATAATTGAGGGAATGAGTGATGATAAGGAAAAAATGGAGGCATTCTGCAGTTTTCTCACAAATGCTAAATCAATATACATTACAGGAAGCGGAACCAGCTATCACTCCGCCCTAATTCTAAAACACATTTTTGGCAAGTTTGCTAAAATCAGATCGGAGGCTATAATGTCAAGTGAGTTTCAATATATGGCACAAGATCCTATTGATGAAACTTCAGTGTTGATCGCGATTTCCCAGAGTGGAGAGACAGCTGATGTTTTGCAATCTGTCAAGGCAGCCAAACAGATGAGGGCAAAGATACTTTCAATTGTAAATGTTCCGACTTCATCATTGGCACGAATTAGTAACAGCTTTCTTAATGTAAATTGTGGGCCTGAAATCGGAGTTGCAGCCACAAAAAGTTTTACTGGACAGCTTTCAGCTCTTTATAATGTTACTGATACGTTATGTCATGGTTGTATTGGGATTGCAGCAAACAAGAATGAACTGATTGCAGCGGTGAATCTTATCCTTTCTACAGAGAACAATATTGCCAAGATAGTCAATACAATGTATGATGTGAAGGATATCTATATTCTGGGAAGATCGTTGCATTACCCCATTGCCCTGGAAGGCGCCTTGAAAATAAAAGAGCTGGCATATATTCACGCGGAGGGTATTGCAGCGGGTGAATTGAAACATGGGCCACTAGCACTAATAGACAAGAACACCATAGTGATAGTAATTAATCCATCTGATTCAACGTTCGATGATACAATCTCAAATGCACACGAAATCAAGGCTAGAGGTGCCTTTGTGATCGGGATTTCAGACAAAGAGAACGATCTCTATGATCACTTTATAAAAATACCCAAGGTCAAGGAGGCCCTATTCCCATTAATCGAGGTAATTCCATTGCAGATTCTAGCGTACTATTTAGCTCTTAAGAAGAATGTAGATCCGGATTACCCGCGCAATTTAGCAAAATCAGTCACGGTAAAGTAGAGAATACATGTTAAAATATATCTATAACGATTACGTGGATTGATGGACTCGCCGTAAAAAATTCATAAATTTGTCATGGCTTTTTTATTGTTGGTTTCACAGACCATGATAAATAGAAGCTGTTTAATTCGTTCAATTCGTTGCGGGATAGCCAAGTTCTGGTTTCTTAATTATTATGACAAATTACGGCTATAGGTATACCTACGTCATTTGACGTATAATCTTGTCAAATTCGTCTACGGTATTATCCCAATTGAACTGCTTTGAAAAAGCAAGTGCATTATTACTATATTTAGTAAGGAGACCCTGATTTCTTAACAACCAAACTGCAGAGGTTGCAAGCTCATGTGGCGAGTTATCTTTGACTAATATCCCAGTTTCTCCATGTCTGATAGAATCTCTTAAACCCGGGACATTATACGCTACAGCAGGCGTTCCCATTGCGTTGGATTCGGTAACGACCAAACCCCAACCTTCACGGACCGCGGGTATCAATATTATATGTGCTTTCCCTAGCATTTCGAATTTTAGTTCATTTTTTATATAACCATAAAAAAAGACATCCTTAATATTTAATTTTTTAAGTTCTCGATACAAATATCCATTGCCTATGATCCACATTTTTGCGTCAGGTATCTCCTTTTTAATTAAGGAAAACGCTTGTATTGCATGATGCGGCAATTTAGCTTTTTTTAATCTACCTATGAAAACACACGTTGGTTTTGTTTCTTTTGATGGTACCTTGCTAAGTGGAATAACGCTTAACCCTTCTGGTACTGTCAAAATTTTTTTGAAACCAAGTGCTTTCAAATCCTCTTTGGATGAATTAGATACTGTGATTGTTGGAACCTCTTGGTAATATGATAACCATTTTCTCTCAAGGTAGTAATAGCCGATATAACTTAACGGGAAGAATGTTTCATAGAACCAAAATTCTCGAGCCAACTGATGAAATATTGCCAGGATCGGATGTTTCTTGACGTATTTAGGCGTTAGAAACGGTCTTGTATTTATCTCATCAATAATGAAATCATAACTGTCTTTGTTTTTGTTGTAATATGTTTTTGCTTTATTATATACAGTATTGTTACCACCTGCCCTTATTATGTTAACTCCATCAATGTTTTCGTTCTGTACGCCAGTTGGTATTTTTGATGTAAAAAGGGTCATCTTGTATCCTTTGTTGGCTAATCGACGCATTATTTCATGCGTAAACACTTCAGCTCCTCCAGCATCAGGATTCTTGATGTCCCGCCAGTTAAACCACAAAATACGCAAGAATCAGATGATCGTACCTAATTTCCTTGTGTGTTATATAAGACTTTAAAGAAATACATTGGCTTGTCAGTTTTTATAACTGATGGGATGCAATTATTAATGCCTGAACAAATCCAGACTACGTTAAAAGTGCAATAATAATAAAATCCGATTCTCAAAGAGATGTGGCTCTCCTTTTAAGACCGCATTCACAGGTTTCCAGGCAGCCTTCTGGTTTGCCCTTACCGTCGCATGAATGGACTATTGCCCAGTTCCGCAGGAGAGGAGCCATCACTTATTTCCCCTGATACACACGGCAACTCATCATTTCTATTGACATAGTAGGCCTTTACCCATTGCGAAGATTCTGAATGATGATAGATCGTTCTTTTTCTCTTCTGGCTAGTCGGATGGTTATTTAATGTATCTCAAGATTTGAGATTATGCCCTAAATTTTTTGACTGAATATTGGATAAAATTAATTGGCTTGAACTCTTGGAGTTCTTAGATTAATAAAGAAAATGATGGAATTAAAGAAAGGTCAAATACCTTGGAACGAAGGGAAGACTAAGAAGAGAATTTGGTATCCTTAGTTTTCCTTAGTTTATACCAGCATATGCGGATAATAACTTAACTTTAAATAGCCTTTATACAATTCACGCGTCATCAGTTCAATGACGCTTCCAGATAAAAGAGATTATGATATTATCGTAGCAGGTGGAGGACTCGCAGGAATGATTGTAGCTTCATCTGCGGCATACTATTCAGAACAAACGCTGCGTATTCTGGTTGTCGATAGAAATCCATTACGCATAGTAGGCAAAAAAACTATTACAGGCTGGGTATGTGGTGATGCTGTTGGGAAAAATACCGTTGATTATATGTCGGACCGGATCGGCACTAAATGGGGATATCCGGAAATTGAGCATCCTGTAAAAGGTGTAATGGCATATTCACCTGATCATGAAACTGCCGTGCCTTTCGATGGAGATGGGTACATTCTCAACAGAAAGATATTGCCTCAAAAACAAATGAAGGATGCATTGAAAGTCGGGGTCGAACTGAAGGACATGGTCGCTTTACGCTCATTAATTGTAGAGACTGGTAATAATGGTACAATCATTGGGGTCGAAGGGGATGATCTTGCTAACAAGTGTCCATTCAAAAAGACTGCAAAGATAGTTGTAGATTGTACCGGTGTTACATCCGTTCTGAGGACTAACTTCCCAATAAAGTCGTTTATTCAAAGGAGAATCCATAGAGATGATCTGGAGGGTACAGGTAGATACATTTACAACTTTGACATTGCAAAGGAAGACAAAACATATTTCGATCCAAACTACTGCATTATACACTTAGATCAAAAACTGGCCCCAGGGGGGTATGGTTGGGTTTTTCCAAAAGGAGAGAACAAGGTCAACATTGGTCTTGGCATACAGCAAAAAGCCTTTGATACAATGAACAAGGAGACAGGCGTTCATAAGAATTTGAAAACGCTTATAGATGAATATGTCCAGCTCAACGCCGTTATTTCGAATCCAAAAATTTCTGATGGGGAATTTGATGAAGGCAATGGTTGGGGTACCTGGCAAGTGTCGGTCAGAAGACAGAATGATTGCATGGTTGCAAACGGGTACATGCTTGTCGGAGATTCCGCATGGATGCCAAAACCACTTGACGCTGGTGGGATTGGCCCAGCAATTATTGCAGCTACTATCGCTGGAAAAACTGCTGTAGAGGCGATTGAGTCAAATGATACATCAGAGAAAGGTTTGTGGAAGTATAATAAGGAATTTATCAATGATTATGGGTATAAGACGGCAGGCCTTGAAGTGTTTCGCAGGATGTTGCAGGGATTGACAAACGAACAAATTAACTATGGTATGAAGCATTTTTTGTCAAAAATGGACGTTGATAAAATTAGCAAAGGGGAGCATCCTGAATTTGGCACTGTGGAAAAAATAGGCATGTTCATAAGAGGAGCGCTTAACAAAAGCTTGGCGGAAAATCTGGCATATACTTCTAAATTAAATGAAAAACTAGTAGAGCACTACTTTAATTATCCATATAGCCCCGAGGTATTTCCACAGTGGCAGCAGATTCTGAATAACTATTTGGGTGGAGCGTTTTCAAAATTTAAATGATTAGATAATGTTATTCCTGATTCGTGAGGGAGTTTACATCCTTTCTACTGCATTTTTATATGTTGTAGTTGCGGTTGCAAGGGGAACAATCTTGTGCTTGTACACATGGTGAATGCAGGTTAATAAAGAGAACTATGAATTAATATAATCATAGAGAAATTAAGCTAACCAAGCCAGCTTTATTATTTTATTTTACAATCTATATACTTGAAATAAAATATTGCATTCGTTGAAGGAATGGTCAGCGAGTGGGCTCTTGAAGTTTCTTTTCCAGATTATCAATCGCCTTTACAATTACTTCGCGTCTGGTTTCTTCAGTAACCACTGCTCGAACATCCTCTATCAGCATCTTTGCAACATCCAATTTTCTTCGCATCCCTGACACGAGATGGTCGTAAACAGCGAAGGGATATACAGCACCATAAATATCTTGCATTAGCAAGAATAATCTCGCAGCATCTTGTGCTTTTCCCACCCTCATCTTGTCGTATACCATTCTCTTTACCTCTCCTATGCAATCCAGTAATCCTGTTATATATGATGATCCCGAGACATTGAGTTCTTTCATGCTAGGTATTGGTGAGTCTTGTAGGACGCACTTTAGTCCATAAGCCTCAACCAGCTCCTGTTCAGCAGTTGCAATATACTTGTATAAATCGGTTTTAGAATATTGCCTGAATTCCTCAAGCATAGTCTTCGCTTGGTGGATATTTATTTGTGCTTGGTCTATTTCACTGCGGTGCAATGCTATAATCGATTTGCTACAAAGTGCAATAACATCGCGGGTTCCTTTAATTAATTTTTCCCGTCTTTCTTCAACATTTCTCAGATCATGATTAATCTCATCTAATGAGCTTCGAACATTGTCAAGCAACGTAGAAGCTTTTATCATATTTCAATAAAGACTTTGCTATTATACGATAGGCAATATCGACCAAGATTGCACGCACCATTCCCATATAGATCAAGTTATTATATGCTCCTCTTACAATCAACATTCGGGAGTGTTGCTCGAGAGGAATTTGGAAAAATGTCTGTAGGGAGGGTTATTTAATTGGGTAATATTCGTAGAAGTAGAGGTTATAGCTTTGAACACACATTAGTACAGAGGTTGAATAATGGAGAGTGGAATGCCCGACGCTTAGGCGGTTCCAGCACCGGATTACCTGACATCATTGCTGTTAACAACATCGATGCCATTCTGTTATCTATAGAAGCAAAGTCAGGAACGGGTGACATCCTATATGTTCCTCAAGATCAGATAAGAAGAAGTATACTTATACGAAATATGTTTAGCTTTTACACGACGAGACATTTTATATTGGCCTTCAAGTTTATGAGAAAAAAGCGGTTCCAAAGAAATGGAGGAATTACTTACGAACACCGTAAATTAATTGAGTATTATAAAGTCGCAGATATGTTTGATGCTATGAATGATATCCCGTGTGTGAAGTGCACTTATGAAGGGAAAACTTTTGCTATTCATGGAAAAAAATCTGTAAAGCTTAATCTGCCTGATTATAAAATGCCGTTTCAAAGATCAGCATCAACTTTGCAAGCAGAACCTTCTCATTCTTCTCCTTCCTCGTCGTCAAAAAAAAAATCTATTCACTTCCAAAGGCATATTTAGTAGCAAATTTTCTCATATTGATACTAGTGTTTGAAGGATAAACATATGACAAAAGAAAAAGCTATTACTTCGGATCAAATGTATAAAATAGAAGACAATGGGCATAATTTGATTGGAATGCATCGAGTATACATGATGGAAAATGCAGGACACGGGCTTGCGGATTTTATAATTGACAAGTTTAAGACCAAATTAAAAGGAAAGGAAATTCTTGCCATATGTGGTACAGGCAATAATGGAGGAGACGGCTTTGTTACATCAAGACATTTATCCGGTTATTATGGTGCAAACGTGAGAGTTTTGTTATTAGGCTTTCCTACTGAAATTCGAACTGAGGAAGCAAAGATTAACTGGAGCATAATTGAAAACATGGTTTCTTTAGAAACCATGTTTGGCGATGAAATAAGCGATGAAATTAAAAGGAAAATTTCCAGGGCCGATATTATTATCGATGGAATTTTTGGAACTGGAATTAAAGGAGAAATTCGTGAACCCCACGGAACTATCATCGAGATGATAAATAAATCAAATGCATATGTTGTTTCTGTTGATATTCCATCAGGGATCGATCCTAACACGGGGAAAGCCCATGATAGATGTGTAAAGGCTAATGCCACGGTTACTTTCCACAGGATGAAAATTGGGCTAGTCAATAACAAAAAATACACAGGTGTGATTCATATAGAACGGATAGGAATCCCTGAAGAAGCTGAAAGGGGAGTAGTGTAGTACCACATTGAGGGTTGTACAAATTCCAGTCGGCCAAATGGCAAATTTTACCTATGTCATAGCTGATGAAGAAAGCAGTGAAGCTGCTATAATTGATCCGTCCTGGGAACTAGAGAGGATTTTCGAAACATTAAAGAAAAATAGCTGGAAAGCAAAATACATTGTGAATACACACACTCACTTTGATCACGTTTTAGGCAACGAACAAGTAGCTGAAATCACCGGCGCTCAGATCATTCAGCATAAAGATTCAAAACTTATCAAACAATTGTCAGTATCCGACGGCGATATAATTAAGATCGGGAAGATTCAGATAAGGGTATTGCACACGCCCGGCCACTCTCAAGATAGCATGTGTCTTGTAGTTGACGGTGAACTGGTATTTACAGGCGATACATTATTCGTGGGAAATTGCGGAAGGGTGGATCTTCCAGAGAGTAACTCTAAAGACATGTATAATAGCCTGTTTCAAAAAGTCTCAAAACTTGAAGATTCTCTTATAGTGTATCCAGGGCATGATTACGGATCGCATCCAACATCGACAATTGGTCAAGAGAAAAAAAGCAATTACGTGCTGCAACCAAGATCAATACAGGAATTTCTTGGCTTTATGGCAAGTGATGATTAGTACTTGCCATATGAAGAAAGAAAGTCTGAGTATCGCGACATAAAAAGTTTAAATCAATCTCATTCAGGGCTAGCTAAAATCTCGACCATAACCAATCCGATTTTTATTTGCGTAATATCCTATACTAGAACTAGTGAGATTCCGGGCATCACTATGGCAGGTGCAAACGCAGAGCTTTTGAAATTTACTTCAGCAGCAGATTCAGAATTTCTTTATTATGGACGTTGTAAATGCATTAATAAAGTTCCAGTTACTCCTGACGGAAAGCCGACCCCCGCCATTGTCACTAGAAGTGCTTTGCAATTGACCGATATACCATTTCTGATAGTTGATGCGGGTTCTAAAATTAAACCTTGTATTCCATATATTTCGTTTAGCGTTGAATCTGGAAAAAATATCAAATACGCTGTGGGAGTGGATATTAACGATGTTAAAAAGGCATTTGATTATGGAGTTATATTTGGTAAACAACTTTCAAAAACTAATGACTTGGTAGTAGTCGGCGAAAGTATTCCGGGTGGTACGACTACGGCATTAGGGGTTTTAATTGCACTTGGAGTTGATGCGAAATTCAAAGTGAGTAGCAGCATGCCAGAGAATCCTCACCTTCTCAAAAACAGTATCGTTGATGAAGGTATGAGAAGGGCCGGAATCAGTTATGGCGGGCTTAAAGATTATCCATTCAAGGCAGTATCCCTATTTGGAGATCCAATGATACCTTCTGTTGCAGGTATAGCCGCCGGGGTAATGAGTTCCAAAGGCAGAGTTATGCTTGCTGGCGGTACACAGATGTCTGCAGTAGTCGCTATACTAAATGCACTACACATATCAGTTGATAATCTGTGTATCGGAACCACATCGTACGTTGCAGCGGATCGCTCCTCAAATCTTGTCGATCTTATGAAGTTAATATCAAAAGACGTTCCAATTTATTCATCAAACCTCCACATGGTTGAATCCAGCAAACCTGGATTGCGGGCTTTTGCAAATGGCTATGTAAAGGAGGGTGTAGGTTCAGGTGGCGTCTCAATTACTTCAATGCTAAGATCAAAAGATACTATCGATGGAAGGGCTATACTGAAAGCGATTGAACACGAGTATGAAATTGCTATAGAGAAATCAATCATTGAACCGCCTTAACGGACTCCATCTATACTTATAGATTAAAGGCAATGATCGTGACATTAAGATTTCTTGTGCGTGCGTTCTCGATAGTACAGAAGAGATGATGAGCATGTTGCCTCGTGTGATTAGAAGATGCTATTGAAAAGCCAGCAAATCAAGAACGGTTTCTTTTCACTGTAAAAAGAGCACTTGCGCAATAAGATTTCCCTAAGCAGTAACGCCAGGCCACGCTTCGAGTGTATATTCCACCATTCCTACTGCCTTTCCAGTGTTAAAACCCTTAAAGAAACACTCAACAAAACGGAAATAGGAATAGGAAAGGTATAAAAACTAATAAACTGCATAGGGCATCATGTCTACGGATACTAGCCATAGTGATGGTAGCTCTAATGACGATTTTACATTCAAGTTCACAGAGTCAGGTGGAATGACACCACGTTATTTGATGATATTTTTCGATTCTAAAACAAACACACTTACTTCTTCTACCGATATCAGCGGGAGCAATTTATCCCATAAACCTATCCACAACTCTGAAAAAGAAGAGTTAAAACACGAAATTACTAACAATGATTTCTTTGGCTCCAAACTTGATTATCCGCCCGAAAAGGAAGACCCAAGCTTGGTTGCGTATAACCTGTCGATTACAATGGGTAACAGAACACATACAACAACATGGACTAATGATTCTAAAGAAATGTCTGAGGGAGTAAGCAAGATTGTTGATGCAATTAGACGGATAACTGCTAAAGAGAAGGTTGTTTAGTTATGCCGTACGATACGGTAACTGAACTTACATTATTACATGAACTACCTATAGGAGTTGCTTCCTATGGATTCCTCTCAGTCAAGATCGAATAAATTGCCGACTCGGTATCTGTGTACGTATGTACAGGAAATGACAGGTTAATACCAAACCAAAATTTGTGTTCAAATGGCATCAGCCATAAAAAATCCAACCCCTAAGGACTCGTGTAATAATATCAGATGCTATTTCATTTATTGTAAATATTTTTCTGCGCACTTTATTTTGCAGCATCAACTTGTATTTCTTTATTGTCTTCAGAACTAAGATGAGGTAATGTGTTCTGACTCCAATAATAGCAGTGCCAAATCAACTCAGACATTGTGGATAAGAAGACATTTTATTTACTGCAAAGATAGATTCCATAACGCCAGTTCCCGTTAGGATTGCCAGTATACACTAAATTGCGTCTTATAAATAATATGCATTAGATTGGATAGGTCAACTAAAAGAAAAATAAAAATTATATTGATAGTTGTAGGGGGAAGTATAATAGCAAGAATATTGATCTTCTATATTAATTCAAGATGGCCATAATTTTTTGCTACCACTCAAAAACTGGAATCAGGATGTAAATATCCATTCTCGCCGCTTTTTTGCCTTACTGCCAACCATACCGATGAAATAAGAAGAGTAGCAATCCGTATCGAAAAAATAGAGATGTATATGGATTTTATTACCATGGTTGTCAACCAGAGAGAAGTAATAGATATAGTCATCTCGACATGATCTTACATTTCCTGTCTATCCTCTATATGCCATTCACAGCTAATTATAAACAAGTTCTAACCTAATGACAAGATCAAGATCGAGTGAAGTTAGACACAGCTCTGACAGACATTGTTAAAAGTCAGATACAAATTGGAAGTAAAATTATGAAACCATTTTTTGGTTCTTTATAAAAAATAAGGCAAGTGCAGATGGTCTTTTTCCTTCCATACGTCTTTGGAGTATTCTGTATGTCATTCTTGACCCGTGTCAGTACATTATATAATTTATTTGAACTCTTGCCTAGAAGCCTAGCATGAGTACAATCCATACAAGTTATACGGGTATGACCCACTTTTCACTGAAGGCAGCAGTAGTAGGTAAGTCATATCGTTCTGCTGTTTCAGTTACCACAGTGTACTTGCTCCAAGACTATACTCCGAATCGTTAGCAAATATAATACAAAAATTAGCTAGCAAAAAATAGTGGAGAGAGGACCTGTTGTTGTCGAGCTTCGCACAAATTTGCCGTTTGTAAGGTTTGTTATCTTGCTTACAGCTAAGGGGCTGCAGTAGAAGAGGATGTTGACCCGGCTCCTAAACGGGCGGGAGGAGGAGTAGAACCGGCACCAGGAGCGACGGGAGGATTTCCACTGGCATATACGATATTATAACATTGGTCAAGCTGAGCTCGGGTAAGGGGCCCTGAGATTAGTTTTAGACAACCCATGACTTTACTAAGTGAGCCTGTGGATGTTGAACTTTTGGCGCCGATGGTACTGGTGCTTTTTTTGGCGGCCAATGCAGAAGTAGTAATACCACCTGCTGTTAAAAGTGCTATTGCCGTTACAATAGCAAGCATGATCAATCCTGATGATGCTTTGTTTGTACGCATTATCTAAATGCACGAATCTCTGCTATTATATAAAAAACTTGTAAACAATCGAGTAAAATATCCCAATATTGCCAATGAATATCAATATATTCTAATTTAGTCAGAATTCATTGCCTAAACCTGATATAGTTATTTTGAATAAAGTATTTCGTTTATTGGTACAAAAGACATTTTCCGGGTAGTTTCGGATGTGCTAATATTGCAGGTATTCAAATAGCCTAACAATGAGGGTGATATATAGTAGAGAATATGTGAAAGATAAGTACGACGTCATTGGTTCCAGTTGTGATGATAGCTGTGACGATTATGTGGATGAATGAAGACAACAGTCTAAAAATAGCAGGCGCACGTCTGGATATGATGTATTTAGATTTTAGTACTATTGCAATAGATACATAGGTAGGTACGTTCGTTATTTTACGTTGTATTATTTTTTCGTGTAGTCCAGTTTGTCTTTATCTATTGAGCCGGTTATTTACCTATAACGCCGCCTGATTCTGTTACAGTATTCGCGGCCTCCTTAATACATGAGCCTGAGATTGCACCTACCAGAAACAATTTTACCCTAGTTTAAGGCACTAGTAATTCGTGAAGGCAAGTTTCTATCAAATCTTTTCTTGATAAACAAATTAAGGTATAAAATCAAAGTGTATTACCGAAAGAGGTCATTGCTAGCGAAGAGCGCTCATTCTTTCTGTATGAATATGGTACTAATTGCTAACTCGCTATATGACTATGACATTCAAAACATGTTATTTGGTTGGCTAAACCTTATTATTAATTGAATTAGATTGAAAGCTGCCACTACAAGGGGGAATAGAACATGGAAAGAAGTACTTTCACTGTCACTTGCTTAACGCTCATCTGCATTCTGTTAGTTTTGCCAAGTATACTACACGCTTTGGTAGTCTGTTATAGGACAATAGATTCATCTGAACGAATACTGTTGAACTTTTTCTATATTCCCAAAGCCTCTGGCCAGACGACAATGAGTTCGCAAAACGAAAACCGGAATGACAGTATGAATAACAGTACCAGCATCAGCATTAACAACAAGAACAACACACACAGCCAGACAATTGTTAGTAATAAGGTTGATAAATCCCCAACCCAAAAGTGGAGTATAAGTCTTATAGACTTATTGTCTGATTCTATATCTTCTGTCTATAGAATGTTCGCAGCATTAGGATTGTCATTTCTTGTTGCAACGATAATTGGAATTACGGCAGCCAGAAAACCTTTGGCGTCTAAAGTAATTATACCAATTTTAGATATTCTGCAGTCAGTTCCAATACTTGGTTTCTTTCCTGCAGCCATCGCATTTTTTATAGCCATATTCAATGGGAGCCCGATAGGAATCGAATTAGCTGCAATATTTCTGATATTCACCAGCATGGTATGGAATATGATATTTTCAGTCTATGAATCTGTACTCTCAATCCCATCAGAGCTACTCGAAACAACCTATGTCTATAGAGCAAACCCCATTCTGCAGTTAAGAAGGCTCTACCTTCCAGCCAGCGTACCTAAATTGATCTACAATAGTATCGTCTCATGGGCTGGTGGATGGTATTTTCTTACAGCAGCCGAGATAATATCCTTAGGATCAAAGACATTTACACTGCAGGGATTAGGCAGTCTACTTGGTAATTCTGTTTCTTCTGGACAATACATACAGGCCTTAGTAGCACTGGCTACATTGATTTCAATTATTATGTTGACGGATTTCTTCTTTTGGCGGCCATTGGAATCATATGCCACCCGCTTCAAATATGATTATTCTTCCTCTCTTGATATGGATGGTCCTAGGCATCACCACCATTTTGGACTTGCACTGAGAAGAACTGCATTTCCATCAATTCACCTATCATATCTCTCGCTTAGAAATCCAAGGCCTCTATTACACTTAAGGTCAAACAGGTTGATAGAAATAATGACAAAAATGGCATATGGCACTGAACTAAAAGTATTTCCTGCCATCCATAAATGGTTCGACGATAAGAGAAATCTCAGGACATTTGAGTACATCGCATTACCAGTTCTAATAGCGCTTGCGCTATTGATTATCATCTTTGACGGTGAAGTAATATACAAATCCTTTTCTGCTCTCTCTAACATGTATTCATCACTCTACGATGATCCACGTAGCGTAAGGATTGTTTCCCAAATTCCCCTAGCACTTTTGCTGTCTTATCTCAGATTATCAGCAGCCTATCTTATTACGTTGGCATGGACTATACCTGTAGCCATCAGGATTGCACATAATCCAAGATTTGATCTTATTATGCCTCTATTTCAAACCTTTGCTGCTATCCCTGCTACTGCATTCTTTCCATTTATGGTCATACTTGTAAATTATGTACCAGGAGGATTTGAATTTCTATCCATATTATTGATACTGACAGGAATGCAATGGTACGTGTTATTCAACCTAATTGGGGGAGTGCGCTCAATATCTGGAGACATAGAAGAAACAGCGCGAGCATTCAGAACTACTAAAGCCCTGTACATTAGACGGATCCTGTTTCCATCAATATACCCATCATTTATAACCGGCAGTATCACAGGTTGGGGAGGAGGATGGAACTCTTTGATAGTGGCCGAATATCTTGTATTCGGAAACTACAAATATTCTGTACTTGGCATGGGATCTCTTTTGGATAAAGCTGCATACGATGTAGGAAATACCATACTGCTACTTTTGATAGTTGGTGTAATGTCCGCAGTAATCGTTACAATCAACCGTTTAGTGTGGAGACGACTACATAAAAAAGTAATAAGAAAATATAGCATGAGCAGCTAAGTTGTTGAAAGCGTATTTCCAAATTAGTATTCACCTCTTTAACGTAAATTTTCTATATAGAGCAAATATGACTTGGTAGGGATAAATGTGATTGTAAGTAGTTAAGTCCGGTAATACACACACCACCAGGTTAGTGCGTGATGACGTCGTTTTGATAATTATCCAGTTCACTACACCATTGACGCCCCTAAGTTAAATAAAAATTTAAATCATTGATAAACTAAATAATTATGGCATACAAAAAAGTTGGAGATACCGGCAGTTAATTATTCCGTTCTTCTTGGATTTTTAGAAGTCTTGGATGATTTAGGTAACAAGTCAGACGTAGCGGGTATTGCGTCTAAACAAGGTCTGGAGTTAGATGATCTTTTGCCAATACTTGAATCAGGAGAAATGTTAGGATTGATTCAAGTCCGAGCAGGCGACGTATCCATAACTGAAAAAGGACATTTATTCATAGTAGCTAGTCCAAAAGTAAGAAAAAAAATATTACGGGAAACACTCATCAAGTTGGATGTATTCAAGAAATTAGTCGAACTCATAAGACAAAGTGAGAATGGGCATATTATAAAGAGCGACGTCTTAGAATTTATTTCTAGTCGTAATGTATCAGCTACGGATAGCGATAGCTCAAAAGAATTTGACTGGCTTATTGAATGGGGACGGCAGGCTCTTATTCTGACTTATGATGTCAACAGTGAGAGTGTCGGTATAAGACAACAACGCAATCAATAGTGTTAGGAATCACTTTGTTCACTACAAGTCGGCCTAGATTCTTCAATCATTGATTAAACTTTATCAAAAATATTATTACCATCATATTCTTCATCTCCTGGATTTCTCCCATGTTCCTCTATCCTTGTCATGTTCTGATTTTAGTTTCAAAAGCTCAAGAAACTCAATGTTAGTAAGGTACCCTTTAATCGGATATTTTTTAATTAATGGCTCTGCTTTTGCGATTGAGTATTGGATGATGCTGGAAATGTATCTGTCTTGTAATGTGCGTATGTCTCGCTGGGAGAATTTCATATATCTTTGGTACTCGTTTGCTACCACCTCTGGATGAAATTCATTGTCAGCAATAATGTCTACGGGTTTCCTGCCTGTCCTAAACTCACCATAAAGTCTTTTGACTGCGTTTGGATCAAGTGGCGGAAGATTGAGGAACCGGTGATAATTATTATCTGACCTCGATCTTCATTCCTCAGCTGAAACTATTATCGTTTCATCGTTCTTTTTCTTACGTGATTGTTCCGGTTCTACTGCTGACAGGTAGACCTCTAGACCTTAACCTACTTTTTTCTTTCCACACGTTTGCTGAAGTTGTCCCAACATCATGGCAATTTCTTGCACAGACTGATTTCCGCTTGAAAGCAGCTCAATCATCCTGGCCTTCTTGTTTTTTGCCTTGCAGGTAAGTCAGTTACCTCGATCACAGGTTAGGTAAGATAATTGATAAGTAACAATGCTTTTGTTGGTCTTAAGGTAGCGGTGTGAGTAGCATATTTATTGGAGTCATTCTATATCATACAAATATTTACTATACTAACTTACTTACTTTCATTCACTCTTGATTTTCAACCTATGGGAGGAACTCCTGTCAGTATGTATTTTTGGATCCCGCATTACACTAAATTCCGCGCTGCTTTTTACAATCTTTACGAATCTTTCTAACTTTTCTAATGTCGCTGGATGTATGTGATGCTCAATACCCTCAGCATCTATGTTTGCGGTATTTTCATCAACTCCGATCATCTTCAAAAAATCAGCCAATAAGCCATGCTTCTCATGCATGTTCTTTGCAACATTGATTCCATGTTGAGTAAGACAGATCCCTCGATATTTTTCATAGCGTAGATAGCTGCTGTCATCCAACCGGCGCAACATTCTAGTTACGCTCGGGGAACTTACATTCAGAGATTCAGAAATGTCTACTGCTGTAGCATAACCTTTCTGTTGTATCAGTTCATAAATGACTTCTAGATAGTCTTCCATTCTGTCCGTGTGTTGTTCTTCTTCCTCTTTTTTTGTATTGTGAGCATCACGGATCAATTTGAGGCGATCGTCGTTGACATTATCTCGGGCTTTCAACGTCTTTAACAAATATCAGCAGACCTGCACATTTACCTTTCTATTCGTATTGCTCGAAGTTATGAATAAATCTGGCGTTTCATATGATCAGCATAGCTATATAAGATATTCGCATTGTGACAGCAGCCCTATCTTGACTGTCATTTGTACCGGGAACAAGGCACGCGTGCAATCCTCTAGGAATCACAATGCGAATACTATAACTAATCTCTTGCTAGGTAATATAAACTAAAAATTGGATATACAAGAGACATCCTAATGGTTGGTTGGAACTACTACCTTGCAGGTATTACAAAAGTTATATCCTCTGGATAGATACAGTCGTCATGAGGAACAGTACCTAACCAATTCGAAAGATATGATCTTTACGAATTATGATACATAAATAATATAATGTCGGAAAGCTATCATCCGCAGCTAGCAGAACCTGTGATTACGCCTAACTGAATTAACAAAGAGGGAGTAAGGGTATGTTTTTATAGAAACGAAGGTATCACGTATTGGATGTAGATAGAGTGTTTCGGTCATATCTTCATTTCCGTTTCATATTAATTTATTATCTCCGGACTTACTATCCACGACACATATAATGGAACCCATTGATGATGCTATACCTTCTGAACAAATTGCATTTATAGCATATAACATAGGAGTGTATGAATCAGTTCAGAAATTTGGAAGCCTAATTACAAGCGGCAAGATCACAAGTGGCACTGATGTATCCAAAATGGCGGAATTACTCTCACAGTCAACAGCTTTTTATGATGCAGATATGATAGCTGGACTTATCAACGCAATGCTACACCATACAGAAGGTTCGACTGTAAAGAGAGTAAAGCCTGAGCATGTTAGGTATGTGATCAGTCAGTTAAAGGTTACAGGAGTTTCCTTGCCATGATTCAAAGTAATAAAATAAAAGGGGAAGGAAAGCCTGAAGACGGCTGTCAACTAATGCGCGAGCACTCCAGGGCGATTTCCAACTCTGGAAAAACCGATAGAGGATTCGGCCAGGTCGGCAGCAGCCAATCGGAATAATAACATGGTTGCCGTTTTGCCGTTCATCCAGGTAATAAATGCAAACCAGGAGGAATTCGTACTTACACTTTTCTTTTCGACAAGGAAAATAGTCATCAAAACATTCCGTTCTGTCCTTTATGTATTGGATTGCACGCTCAATGAGACTTTTCTCATTTGATGAGTGAATATGATGCTTTAACTTCAAAAATTTACAAGCTTGAGGATAGATACCAAGTGC
>DATDFS010000065.1:0-5226 GCA_036522495.1 Nitrososphaeraceae archaeon
CCACACCTATTGGTTATACTTCCATTTGTCCGGCTTTATCTGCCGTATCCCTATTACTATTGTATTTACTAATACCCCTTGAAGATCTGGCTGTAAATTAATTTTTTCTGCCAAATGCAGACTCAATGTAATAGCATGTAGGTAGACACCTTTTCCTCTTTTTCCTGTTGTGCATGGTGTAACCTCTCTCTTCGTGTAACAACTCAAGTCTGCAATTGCGGCATCTTATTTTAGTCTAATGATGGACTTTCTTATCATGTTGCATCAGATCTGGCTGCTTATCAAATCTCTCATGACATATATTACGATGGCTTTTCTCACGATGTAGAAACCTCATCATGTTTATCTGATATAATATGGTGGTTGTTGCATATGAGCAGGCTTATATTTTAGAGTAATTGTAGATGTTCAAACCAATACAACGCTTGGTCTATCTTGATCCTGAAATTGATACGACGAACCATGAGGACCATGCCCATTACCTTTGGCCCGATCTAATGTCAAACTTACATCCCGACCGAGGCATAAATTAAAAACAAAAGGTACCAAGTGGGACAGCTAGCTGTCTAAACAGCCTTCATTCTTCTAAAGGAGAGCATTCCAATTGTTCCTAAAACTATTACATACCCTAGCAAAATACCAATATCTACAACAAACGGGTTCTTTCCCGTTATTCCAACCATTGTATTTCTTAATGCATCCACTGCATAAGTAGCAGGATCCAGTGCCGTTAGAATAGAAAGCCAAGGCGGAAGGTTATTTAGTGGAAACAGCGCTCCGCTTAGAAAGTATAGAGGGAATACTACAAAGCTTACTATTAGTTGAAAACCTTCTAAACTTTCCATGTAACTTCCAATAGCAAGACCTAGCGATGTTAGTGCAAATGAAAGAAATAAAATTATAACAACAATAAGTACTATGGAAAATGGAGTGTAATGGATTCCAAGGAATAGTCCGACTACTAACAGTATAGCAGCTTGCATTAACGACGTGGTCATACCTCCGAAGGTCTTTCCTATGAAAATTGTTGTTCTGCTAACAGGAGCAACCATTACACTTTTAAGAAAATCAAACTTTCTGTCCCAAATTATGTAAGAACCAAAGAATACTGAGCTGAATATAATAGACATGCTAACTATACCTGGGAATATGAACTTTTGATAATCTATTCCAGGTCCTCCACCTGACGCTATCTGACCTGTTCCAGAAATTGCGGACGGATTAGTTGCAATAGTCCCAAATCCTGCTCCAAGAACAAATAGCCATAGTAAAGGAGTAAATGTAGATGCAACGATTCTACTTTTTTCTCTTAAAAAGACTTTGAATTCTCTAAGCCAAATAGCATATAATTTGCCTAGTTCTATTTCTATGAAATTTTTATTTATTTTCATATTGAGCATATCTTTCCATAAAACCTCCCTCAGCATGATCTTCTTGCTGTGCCATAATATGTCTCCCTGTATATTTTAGAAAAACATCATTCAGAGTTGGACTTCTGAAGTCTACTGATTTAACATTGTCATCAATTGCTTTGAGAATAGTTGGTAGGTTACGGCTTGCATTGTCTACATAAACAATAACCACATTTTCTTCATCATTTACCTCTACTTTATGTACAAAGTCATATGGTTTTAGAATACTTCCTACAAGAGTCTTCATACGCTCTTCTTTATTTTTTAACTCTATTTTTATTATCTCGCCGCCAAGACTTTCTTTTAATCTCGAGGGTGAATCAAGTGCAATTATTTTACCCTTATCTATAATACCAATCCTATTACAGAGAAAATCTGCTTCTTCCATATAATGAGTTGTCAGTATTAACGTAACTTTCTCATCTTTTACTAACCTATCAATATATTTCCACATTATTTCTCTGCTATTTGGATCCAAACCCAACGTTGGTTCATCTAGGAACATCACCTTCGGTTTATGAAGGAGCCCTCTAGCGATTTCTAAGCGTCTACGCATACCTCCGGAATATTTCTTCACCTGATGATTTTTTCTATCTGTTAGTCCTACTAATTCTAAAACATCATTAATTCTTTTTTCTCTAGCGTGTATTGGAACAGCATATAAAAGTGAATGCAACTTCAAGTTCTCATAACCTGTGAGCATATCATCACTACTTGGTGCCTGAAATACAATACCTATACTTGACCTAACTTTGGAAGATTCTTTTACTATATCATATCCATTTACACTGGCACTACCCGTAGTAGGCTTAATCAAAGTCGCAAGAATGTGTATCAGCGTAGTCTTGCCTGCACCATTTGGACCAAGAAGTCCAAATACCTCGTTATCATAAATGTCAAGATTAACATTGTCGATAGCAGTCAAACTGTCATAAGTCTTAACGAGGTTCTTAATGCTTATCAATTCTTAGGATAATCTCGGCTATGAAGATGCATTATAGACATTTATGTTATCGGATAGGGTGTCGACTTAGTAGCAATAAAAACATCTATAATGACCGTTCATCTCTGTTATTCTTTAATAGACTGTTCTCGAACTACTGTTATAAGTTTTGTTTGGTCTGCCTTTTAATAGGCTTAATAGCGTCGGAATAATTTTATTCCCCTCAAATACAGCGGAATAACTCTATTATTCTTCATCATCTAACGTACAATTGATTTTCTGAATGTATTTGCTGTATTTCTTCTATTAGCTAGATGCTATTCAGCTATATCCGTTTCTTCTATTATCTAACTACTATCCTAAGTACCCTATGACAAGGTTTCCAGATACCGTCTTATCAAAAAGAGGTGAATTGTTTTTCAAAACAAGATAGAAGTTGCCTGGATGATTGATGTATTTTAGAATTTCCTGTGCTTGCAAAAAATCGCCATATAGCAAAGGCGAACTGCAGCTGCTAAAGTCAATACTACCTGTTGAATCAGGCTGAGGACATTTGTCGAAGTCGTACAATCTTACACTCACCGTATTGAGTATACTCCCAGGTGCACGTACATAACCTCTCAGATATGAGCTTTTGACGTTCTGAGGAATATGAAATTTTGTCCAATAAGTGTGGCCATTACCTAGGTATATTGGTCCAGTAAATATTGTAATTTGTGTTTGTGTCTGTCCTTGAATATATGAGAAAAAAGGGGATAATAAGTAACCCCGCGGAGGTCAATATGGTTATTGCTATTGCATCAATCATTGATAATACTTTCACCTTGAACATACTTTCAAAAAAATCATAGCTGGCTAATTATGAATTGGCAAAGTTTAAGCTTTCTATCTACATTCGTGTCATTGACTCATTACCCCAATAGAAATTTACTTCTAATTGTGCTATGGCGTATTTTAACGCTACTGGGCCCTGTTCTTTACTAGAGCCTCGTCCAAAGTTTCGGCCTACTACAACTATCTCAACCTTGGGGCAAATACCAAAAGCTTCCTTTGAAAGATCTAATGATAATTGGCTGCTCGCTCAGAGTCATAAATACCTCCTTGGATCAGCTATTTTACCATCAATTGCAGATGCAGCTACTGTTGCGGGGGATGCTAGATATACTTTTGATGAAAGTGCGCCCATTCTTCCTACAAAATTCCGTGAAGATGACGATATGCAGTTTTCATTCTCTCCTAGCACGCCAAGATGAGTACCAACACATGCTCCGCATGTAGCGTTGGTAAATACTGCTCCCGCCTCCAGATAAATCTCGACGTACCCGCGTTTAATTGCATCTTCATATACTTTGACAGACGCGGGAGTGACTACACATCGCGTATTTTTATGAACTTTTCTGCCCTTTAATATACGTGCTGCTATCTCAAGATCTTCTATCCTTCCGTTCGTGGAAGAGCCTATAAACGCTTGATCAATTTCCACGTTTGCCAACTCCTCTACAGAATGTACTCTATCCACATTATCTGGACCAGAAACTTTTGGTTCTATCTTGCCACATTCTATCTCATATTCATCTTGGTACTTTGCAGAACTGCCTGGTTGGATTTCGATTTTTGCTCGGCTGCTATCATTTTTAATTCTAGGATGTTCGTCCAAAAATTTTGTTGTAATCTCGTCAGTTGGGAATACCGAGATCTTGGCTCCACATTCCATTGATGCATTGCATATACAAGCTCTGGAATCCATACTAAATTGTCTCTTAACGTAATCATTTGAAAATTTCCATTCTAATGCCTTGTAGTTTGCCCCATCTTCGCCTACTTTTCCAATATAGTCTAGAATTAAGTCTCGTGCAAATACACCTTTACTGAGAGTCCCAGATAGCCTAATTTTTATTGTTTCAGGCACTCGTAACCATAACTGACCTGTGGCCCAGGCCGCTGCAATTTCTGTACTTCCAATTCCGCTAGCAAATGCAGACACGGACCCAGCTTGGCAAGTGTGTGAGTCTGCTCCTAGTATCATCATACCGGGAGTCGCAAGATATTCAAGAATATGTTGATGGGAGATTGATCCTTCAACTAACATACAGTTGTGTTTGAAGGCAAAATCTCTTATCAGTTCATGTAAATTTGCCACCTTTTCGTCTGCTGCAGGAAACGTATGGTCGATAACCAGTAAAACCTTTGAAGGATCATGGAGCTTGTCGATATCCATCTCATTAAGCGATCGTATCGCCAAGGGTCCGGTGCTGTCTTGTGCCATAGCAAGGTCAACATCTACAATAACAATGTCACCTGCGATAGATACTACTTTGGTTTCATTATCACTATCGCCTTTTGTTTGAGCGTTCTTTAGGCTTATTGCCTTCTCTGCAAATGTAAGTGAATTATCATTGAGGATGCTTTTGAAATCCTGTTTTTGTTGTTGTGATGAGGATGATGTCTGCATTCAAATTACCTTTGAGTTGCTAATTATTATTCATAAGATGAATTTAAATTATGTATTTTGCAGTCGTTAAAGACTTTAAAATGGTGTTTTTCTGTGCTGGTTTAGGCTTCAACACTAGTGTTCATTTTGGTAATGGTGCTTGACAACTAAATATACCGTATTGAAATACAGCACTAAGATATAATGGTTAACTTACCTTTGTATAGTTCGCTTTTGTATAGTTCACAATTATCGTCGACAAGATGAGAAGCACGGCGCTTTAGCGGTGGGAGAATGTCCATATTATATTATTTGATAGGATAAAATTACTCATTGGTCCACCAAGCAAATCAGTAACGAAACTTTTCACAACCACAATTGTCATCGTCACAGCGACCAGTCGTTATATGCGCTAACCTATGATGGCCGCATTGACACAC
>DATDFS010000066.1:0-14493 GCA_036522495.1 Nitrososphaeraceae archaeon
GAACCTCTTTAGCTATAGGCTTAATGCTAAGTGAACAGTGCCATTATCTGTTTGGAAAAGTTTAAGAGTGTAGCTTGAACGGTTCTATGTTGTTGAGGAAAACAGCAAAACTATCAATCGTTGGTATCAGTTTTGCTCTTGCATTAATTTTAAGCATCGGATTTGCATCTGGTGCTTTTTCTGTGCCGATGGCAGCCCAGAAAAGGCAAGTTACGCTTACAGCTATTCTAGATGATCAAGGTGATCCACAGAGAGCAATGAAGATGTGGTTTCAACCGGCTCTGACGGAGCTAAGAGCCAGACATCCAGATATAGATATTAAGTTAGACTACAGACCTATTCCATATTTGAACTTACACACCCAGCTTCTGAAAACAATCGCTAATCAAACCCCGGTTGATTTTATCACACTAGATCAGATCTGGTTAGGCGAGTTTGTTCAAAAAGGATTTCTTACTGAATTAACAAGTCGTATTCAGAGTTGGGGGAGACAAAGTGATTGGTATCCAGCAAGCTGGGCTGCCGGCTTATATAATCACAAAGTCTATGGCATCAACCCTTACGGTGATATAAGGGGAATGTGGTATTGGAAGGATCTTTTGAATAAGACAGGTGTTGATCCCAACTCATTAAGGACGTGGGATGGATATATTGCATCAGCAAAGAAGATGAATGCCATATTGAGACCTCAAGGGATAGAAGCAGTGCACCTTGTTGGGGTCGGCCATTCACCTGATATAGAATTTTACCCCTATTTGTGGATGCTCGGAGGAGAAATCGTCAAACAAAAAACTGGTCATCCAACAAAAGGTACATATTGGTTTCCTGCATTTAATGGTACTGAGGGAGTTAAGGCACTAGGATTCATCAAAGCACAAATTGATGCAGGAGTAAAACCACAAAGGCAACATTTTTGGGGCCAAGAGTTTCTTGATAGAAAATTTGCCGTCATGTTGGAGGCTGTGCAGAACCATGTACATTTGAATACAACCGAGCAAAAACAAGCTTTCGAACGGAATGTGGGTTTCTTTCCAATGTTTCCCGTCCCAAACCTTAGTTATCACAGTGCTACATTGCTAGGAGGATTCGAATTTAGTATCCCTCAAACGTCAAGAAATAAGGATCTTGCATGGGAATTAACAACGATAATACTAGAGCCTAAAATAATGATCCCATATCATGTAAAATATGGTTTATTACCGTCACAGATATCCATAGGAAACGGCCCTTATGCAGCTTTGCTCAATCAAACAATTCCTTATTACGATCAATTGATTTCCATGTTGTCAATAGGACGAACGAGACCAAATATACCGGAGTATCCACTGATAGCTGAAGACATACGACAAGCAATAGAGCAGATTTATAATGGTACCAAGGAGCCGAAACAAGCTTTAGATGAAGCAGCAACAAAATCCGCCAAAGCACTAGGATGGTAAAGGCTATAAGGTCACCTTTGTTCCATGTTTATAAACGACATCGTCATCTCACAGGAGCATAACAGGAGGGATCTTGTGTTTACCAGTTTGAAGCACGCCTTGACTAATCATATATATCGGGCAAGTATCTTCGGAACTCATAAACAAATTTTTTGTATGCGTCATCTTGTTGCAACTGACTTTTAGTAGCGCTCTTATCTTACTTTTCCTGCCGCAAAATCTACCTATGGTTAAATTTTTGCCTTACTATCTGTTACATCAACTCTGATTTTGAGTTCGAGTTTTCTCGACCTCCTTAAGAACTGACTCTAAATAATTTTTCATCCCCTCATATGAGTCTTCTAATTCTTGTGTCCTTCTTTTTACTTCCTTCTTTAGGATTATGTTCCATTTTTGAAGTAAAATCAATAACACTATGATAGCAACAATACTGGCAGCTGCGAACAGTGAAAACATTTTCAGTCTTTGGATAGATAGAACGCTATCTACTTTAGAGTATATTTCTGAACTCGGTGTTACTATCTGAAGAAAAAAAATAGGCTTACCATTAACGAACACAGGATAGGAGGTAGTTAATCTTTCCCCTTTTCCATAATCATAAACCGCAGAGCCGGAATTGCCGGCTAATAAATTACGCGTTAGGTTATCCAAAACTATATTGTGGTTTACAAATTGTTGTGTATATCTACCGAAGAACTCTTTTCCTACCAATTCACCGCTAGCCCCATTAGCTAATATGATTCCTTTCTTATCATATGCAGCTAAGAATTTGGAACTGATATGTGCAACATTTCCATAATGTGCAAAGAATTGGACAGTAGGTATTGACGTTACAATCGTTCCAATATATGCACCATTGTCTCTGTTTACTATAGGAAAGGTAATGAATTCTCTGTATATGCCTTCTCTCTCATAATCCCCAGCAAAGACTGGTGAAAGAGTGAGCTTTGTCTGTTTTACCCAGTCTCTAAATGAAAAATCTTCTCCAAGAAAAAATTCTGAGGGTAGAGATGCCAAATTAGCTACTAGAGTATCGTTCTTATCAAGAACAAATAGCCTATCAATTGTAAGGTTATAAGTGATATAAGTGTCTTGTAACAGCTTTGCTGTTTTTTCGCTGCCCAATTGCCCTTGTTGTATAGATTCTGAATTTGCCAAACCTCGTAGCATAGAAATAACTAAACCGATGTCTGAGCCTATATGCTGAGCTACCTCCTTGGTAGATTGTATCTGGAGTTGCTTTTCTTGTTCAAATACACTTTTTCTGAGATCAGCTTCTGTAATATTTTGAAGATAAAACAACAGGCCATTTGAAAATACGATGATTGAGATTATAGAAATGATACCTATTTCCCTTTCTTTACCAGAGAGTAAATTCAAATTCATCTCAGTATATGGAAGCGGTTGTATAATATGATAACGAGGAATCTTCATGGTTTGCCAGTGAATGTCTTCGTCGGTAACTTTCTTCAGGAGATTGGAATAATCATATCCCCAACTATTTTGTTGTTGGGACGCCTGATTCAGTTGGGTAATGTGTCTGTAATCGAGGTTTTATCAATTGCTGTCTATACGGCTGAGGAAGTTGGTTCGTTCTCTCGCAAAATTATTCTTAAGGTTAGCTTCATTGTTTAAAACTAAGCTATCAAAACCTTTCATATGATCATGGTGGATGGACAGGATGACAATCTTCCAAAATATTATAATATCGGAATAAGACAAACAAATTATTCCCATTACAAGTATAACGCCACCGACTTCTGTTCCCAAGCGACTTTTGAATGAAGGTACCCAGTTTTTGTATTTGCATAAGTTCAGTAAAAGTATGCAATGGTAACAGGTGATATCAAGGTAACAATCGGGGTATCAATAGGTATCAGGGTAACAAGAGCTATAGCTAAGTATGTTCATTCTAATAGCAACCGCTGAAGGCATCAAAATGTTAAGTACCAATAGGTCCCAGCATATATAGAGGTTCGGCTGTTTTCGTTATTTAGCTTTTTCTTTCTATATCAGACTATTTCCATTCCCATATCTTTGTTGTTCGCATACTGTTATCTGTTTGTGTAATGTGGAGTCCTGCTAGATTGTTAAGGAACGCTAGGCTTCCAGTGGAATTAGTGTTAAAAAACATAATTCCATTGTAAGTTGTTATACCAGTATTTAGATTGATCCTGCCTACGTCCTGTGCAGTCCAAGTTGCCATTTGTCCATCCTTCGTAGTTAGTATTCCACGACCAAGGGCATTAATTATTGTTGGCGTTTTGTAAGTATCCCACCAAGTTTCTAAATTTGTTACATTCCCAACGCCTTTCATCGTTCCATTCTCTACAATAGACACCTGTACCTGTGGTGCCGCATTATTACTTACTGCTTGTCCTATAAGCTTCCACACCTTTGATTCGTAAAAAGGACTTTGCGCTATTACCAAGCTATTATTGATGGTAGGAATTTTTGCCTTCGAGATGATGGCAGTTGTTGAATTGGACGACATATTGCTAATGGCTGCCGCAACCTGACTACCCTTTCCATCTAAAGGCAACAAGATTATGGTTAGGTATACCAAGAGGCAAATTATTAGCTCTCTTATCATATTGCTTCTGCTAATATCAAAGTCGTATATAACATTGCCCCAACAGTAACACCTTATGAAAAAATCCTTGATGTTTTCTGGCATACACATGATCATGTGCTATATTTCATTATTTATTATATCTATGAATCCTTGTTTAGCCATTATAGTTTCAGGGCCATCTTCGCCAGTATTGGAAGGTTGTTCTGAACCGTCAGGATGGTATGTAGAGAGAGCACTTTCAGGCTGAGTGGATAATGAACGTATACTAGATATGAAAACGAGCAGCGCCACTGCAAACACTATCAACATTCCTATCATTGCAACCTTTTGTCCTTGCCTCAAATTTCGTATTCTCACTTCCTTTTTAGAAAGCATTTATTATTGCTCACTGCATCATCTAGCAACGTACATTAGATTAGTCTTGCTCAAAGCTTCGTCTGAAGTATTACTACTCCAACTGGTTGCCTCAATAATACCGACTACATTATAGACGAGAAAGCCTGCCATGGATCCAAACAATTACTATGATAGAACAATTATAATCCTGTCAGTTTCAATCTGCAATACTTCAGAAGCGATGATAGCATAAGCCCAATCAATCTAATTCCGTCTGTTTTGACGCAAGAGTGATAATCATTTCAAATATGTAGAATATTTGCATTAAGAAGGCATATTAACCAGCCAGGCGATGTTTCAGGTTAGTGAAGGTATTATAATAGGACTATTCCCTCTCGTATGGAAAACCTTACAATATCCTATGTGTATAACAGTAATCTCACTCAAAGCAAAACGTATTGATATTGATGATTATCATTTTGTAATTCCGTTGAAGGAATTAGAACTTGGCATGCGATGGATCTTTTTTGTTATTATTATTAGCAATAGCGTAATTCATTGGTTGAAATAAAATCAAATTTTTAGAAAAGGAATAGTAGAAAAAGTAGCATTACAATAGAAATGAAAATACTGTTTCTAACTGCACATCTGCCATTACCCCATTTTAGTGGTGGACGCATGCGGGAATTTGAACTCATACGGCGGCTAGGCAAGAGCTTTGAAATACACTTGTGCTCTGTAACAAAAACTTGGCAAATGGATAACAATCACATAGATGATTTGCGCTGCTTTTGTGCAAATATCAAGTTATTTAGATCGGCTGAGGATGACAAGAAAGATTGCTCCACCTATTCGGATCAAATGAAACAGCACGCGTCTAGACAGGCAGATCAATATATTTCATCGTTACTGAGGAACGAGCATTTCGATGTTGTTCATGTCGAAGGATACTATCTGATGCAACATCTTCCAATAAAAATCGATATTCCTGTATTACTAGTTGAACATAACATCGAATGTTTATTGAGTTTGCAGCGATGCAAGTTAGCCAGCACGAAGAGAGAAAGGCTCTATTACTGGAGAGAGTATCTTTGTACTTTAAAGTGGGAAAGGATCTTTTGGAAGCGAGCGCGAATATGCGTCACACTTACTACCGAGGATAAAAAGAGTCTGAGTCAAATAGAATCCCGCATAGATGTCAAAACGATCCCAAACGGCATAGACCATGTAAACATGAAACACGAACTAGCTTTGTCTAACTGCAACAGCTTTTTAGTAGATGATAAATATCATCGGGTTCTTTTCGTCGGTAATTTTGCCTACCAGCCAAATACTGATGCCGCATTATATTTTTCGGATCTTATATTCCCGATGATTCTCAAAAATGTCCCTAATACTAAACTATTCCTTGTAGGCAATGCGCCACCGCCACAAATCAGGTCATTAAAATCAAATGAATTAATTGAAGTCACTGGTTATGTAGATTCATTATATCCTTTTTACCGGGCTGCTGACGTTGTTATTTGCCCTCTTAGGATAGGTGGAGGAGTAAAGGTAAAAATTCTAGAAGCATTAGCTGCTGGCAAAGCTATAGTAAGCACTTCTATCGGGGCTCAGGGATTAGATCGGATTAATTGCAAACCCGTAATCATTGCAGATGATGTATCGGATTTTGCAAAAAAAGTAATTTGGTTACTTTTGAATCCCAGTCAACGACACAAACAAGAGCAGAAGGCATCAAGTTATGCTAGAAATATTCCTAACTGGAACGAGGCTTCAGAATCATTCATAAAATGTTATAGGAAAATGTTGGATTCTAGATGTCACATAAAAAATTAGAAACATTATTTCAGTAAATGCTATTCGTGAGAAATTGGTCATGTTGTATTGTTTGCTATAAGAACTGTGTATTAGTGTTGAAAACAATTTCGTTATCTTAATAAGAAGATGCTCTGAAATTTGAAAGTCCTTACATGTCCGCATTGAAGAAGAGAACTTTTGGAACAATGATACAAAACTAATTTGACTAAATAATGTATAATGTGCTTATTAAAAAACCGAAAAACCAGGTTCTGATGAATACATTAGTCATCCAATTATTCCAGAGCATACTCGACTGCAGTTACAGGCAAGAAGGATTGAATTTATAACAACTGCTGTTATCTGTGTAGTTTTTGCTTTATGTTTTGCACATCTTGAATATTATTATATCAAGGATCCCGCTTTGCAAACTTCAAATGGGAAAGTGCAGGGCACTCACCCTGAATTTGAAAAGCAGAGAAACAAAACCAATACTTGACAATATGTATCAGTACCATCTATTTCCAATGTTTTTTATTTTCATTCTCATTAGTTTTGCTGCCCTTTTCGACTATATGAGTTTTAAATTGTTTGCTGGAAAAAAGAGGAGAAAAGCGCTTGTTCTTGGTTGTACAAACCTGATAACTGCTATCGTTGTAGAGGATTTTGCTTGGTTTGTAAATAGATGGCTGGTTCCACTTAAAGAGGATCCAAAGGCTGGACAATTGATGCAGCATACTGACCGGAAATCGATGCAGCTTGGAGCAATAGATATTGGGAGCTTTGTAATACCAAACTGGTATTTGGTTGGTATTGCATTGGCTGCTATAGCATATTGTATTGCATTCAGAAAGCATAACATAATAATCAACTGAAAAAAGCTGCTGACTGTTGTATATCTAGAATAGTCAGAATGCCTCTGGGAGTAATACAGGGAACTCTTTTAAAAATGAAAGCAGAATCATATATAATGGAAATGTTTGTTCAATCGCTAGGAGGTCTGTTTATCAATAACGTATGTATATATCGATAGCAAATTTGCATTAAAATCACAGAGTGAAGCCATGGCATTCTAGATTGAACTATTGCGAATAGAATCGATAAAATAATTGAGAGTGGGGCATAATTTGATCATTCAATTTTCAAGTTAGTTTTGTTGTTTTTGATTAGCTACCTAACATGTGTTTGATTGCTTTTGGAAGTTCTTTGTGTGTCTTGCAATTGTAATAAACAATGATTTGATAGAGTAGTACTGATAGGAGTACTAGTCCAGCTGCTTTCTGATACCCTCCTACTGGTAAGGGATCTATTTTGAAGACATCTTTGATGTGTTCTATCAATGGTTCTATGGATATGGATCTCCAAGAATAAATTACCTGTCCTAATTCAGATTCATAGAATTCTATCAACTGCAGTCTGTCACTTGAAGTATTGTTGTATATTTGCGATACAGGACATACTACTAGCTCAAATCCCCTTGTTATGCTCAAATTATACAGCTTATGGTCATCATATCCAGAATCAGCAGCCATGTAACGTATTCCTTGTGGAAGTGAGGATATTATTGCATAATACATCTGATTATCTTGTGTATCAGCTTGTGTAAAATCTGCTGATAGAGGTACTATAAGAGAACCAGTACTTGATGTTATATGCAGCTTGTACCCAAATATCCAACCCTTGGTGTGACTGAATCCCCACCTTGCATCTGTATCAATACCTGAACGAGGTACTACTCTTGTAATCATTGATGATTTATGCCATAGATGGCCTTTGGCTCTAAGCAATGTACTATCTATTGCAGCGATGTATGGGTCAACTAATCTTTCATTTACAAATAGATTTCCCATACTTGATATCCTTTCTTTGATGTCTAAAGATATTGTAGAAAGTCTTCTGTCAAGTGTTCTTCTATCAGGAAGACTGGTTAATCCGCATGCTTTCAATACCTTTCTATTGTAAGGATAATAATCCATGGCAAGGAAATCATGCAACGCTCTGTTAGAATCCAATCTCAGCCATATCCTGACTACAAAACATCTCAGTATTACAGTTGGTGGGTAGACATATGGTCTTCCTCTTCCTCTCTTCCTATCTGGTTTTGGCCAAGGTATCAGCCCTATCAAATATAGAATGCTAATTAAGATGGATTCTGAAGCATTTGTTGCAGCTGGTCTTCTTTGGGTGGACTTGATCGTTATTCACCATAAAACATCAGACACTCTGAGGCTAGCTTTATACCAGATCATCGATAGAAATTGGCAAAACTATGAACAAGGAATTATGTCGAGCTTTAGCAGTTATATTGCTAACTTAACAGGGCCATGCAGCAAGTCGCCACTTTTTTAGCTTCCACATCATCAGCTAAACTACTACTCTATGAATGATTCATTATCCAATATAGAGAAGAAAGTAAACCATAAAATTCAAGAAACCAAAGACAAGATGAAAAAGACAAACCAAAGAACTTAGACGGATAGATATTGGATTAGAATAGAAACACTTCAATGAGCTTAGGCACAAATGCTTGCACTAAGAGGATAATTGATATCTTGTTTTCGTAAAATAATCACTAGCATATGCTGTAGACTTGAACCTTGATCCGCACTTGTTCCTCTTCAGCGCCATGTAGAGGACCACTATTTATATCTAAGGATTAAGTTCACAAGATTCTGACTGGTTCTACTTATGGATTCATTACACCTGTTTGTTAGCTGTCAGGCTTTGCATACTCTTCAATTCGTCGAATAGGACAAATTATAATCTTATATATACGGCGATTGTGGCAAGTTACGACATATCCAGGATATCTACTACCATCCCAAAGACTTTGCAGACTTTGCAGCGGCATCCTGCAAAGCTTGGTTAGGGTCTTTTAAACCGTAGGCAACCTCATTTATTGCTTGTCGTATGTGTTGAGCGATAGCTGCATACTCTGCAATGCTAGGTCTAGCTTGGCCTCGAGGAATCATTGAAACCATCTCATCAAAAAACGGAATTGATTTCCTGAGTTGTTCAGTAGACGCACCTGGGCCCTGGCCCATACTTATCCGTGTTGGAATGAAACCCTGCGTAGCAATCCAAGGAGATAACACCTCTGGTTCTAAGATGATTTTAATGAGCTCCCATGCGAGGTCCTTGTGAGTTGAAGTCTTTGGAATGCCAAATTCCCATCCTCCCATCATTGTAGATGTTTCATTAACTCCATTAGGTACTGGAAACATTGGAATAAATCCTACGTTACTAAATTCTTGTTTCGGTAACCAAGACGGCATCCAAGACCCATCGATCATCACTGAAAAATTTCTGTTTGCAAATTCTTTACCACCAAGCCACTTGTTTTGTGGCTTTATGCCTGCATCGATCTGCGCTTTGATAAACTCCATTGCTTTGACTCCTGCTGAGCTGTTATATGCTGGAAAGGGATGTCCATTCTTATAGGTCAGTATTTGTCCTCCAAGCATCCAAAGATACGGGTACCATATGTCAGGAGACTGATCAGCCGTAGCAAGATAGATTCCCTCTATTCCTTGGGGCCGAAGTATGGAATTTAGTTTTCTTCCAGATTCTATATATCCGCCCCACGTCTTCAAGGAGTTGGGATCAACTCCAGCTTTGTTCAATAAATCCTTCCAATACCAGATCCCCCTCACGTCAGTCCATGCCCATATACCATAAATTCTGTGATTATATGTCATTCCACCCAAGTTAGTTCCGTAAAAATCAGAGAGTTTTCCCCAACTAGTACTACGATTCGTAAGGTCTGTTAGATATCCTTTTTGAGCAAACTCTCCAAGCCAAATTTGGTCTAGAGTTATGACATCAATAGAAGTCCCATTAGCTATAGCCTTTAACATCTGATCGTGGGTACCCGAAGCACCTGGGTTTCGATCACTTGTTTCAACATACTTTACATTTATGTTAAGATTAGGATGAATGGATCTTAATTTATTAATAGCACTATCTAGTAGGGATTTCCCTTTGTGGTTGTTAAAATCGTTATAGGTAATTGCCAGGGTTATGTTTTGCCTTGGCTGCAGAGAGGCTAGAACAGGTGATGGAATAACTGTGAACTGCGATGAAATGCCCGTGACTACTGTTGCAATAGCTATCACGAAAGCCAGAATTTGACAGTATATGAGTTTTCTCATTTCTGAAAAGGAAAGGCACATTCTTTGTTCTTATACTTTTCTGACTCGAAATTTTGCTCTTCTGACCGCCTTTTAGTAAACACTTGTTTTGTTGCCTTTTTTTGAAATGTTTTTAGATTGAGCTTTTTCGTAACAATATGTTTCTGTCCATTATACTACGTCTTCGAATGGTAATGCTAGCTATATAATGTTCGAGATGAGGATTCCAGTAATGTCTTCTTGTTTTAGTTGCTGGTTCCATCACAGCAATGTTTACGCTTGCGCCTGGCGATAGTTGACCTAGACTGTTAGGATCTTTCATTGCATACAATCATGCGTATGTACAGGTAGGTATGCACAGGTTTGTCGTTCTGTGATAATCGAATTACTGCCTCACTCCTTACTTTTTAACTCCTTTAAAACCTCTTGTAAATAACTCTTCATTTCATCGTATGACTCTTCCAATTCCTTTGTTCTTTTTTTTACCTCCTTTCTTAAAATAATATTCCACTTTCTAAGTAAAATTATAAGAACCACGATAGCGACTGTACTTGCTGCTGCAAAAAATGAAAACATCTTTATACGTTGGATAGAAAGAACATTATTAACTATAGAATAGATTTGTGATGTTGGTGTTACCAGTTGTAAGAAGAATGTGGACTTGCCATTTACAAATATAGGGGAGCTGGTAGTTAATCTTTCACCCTTGCCATAGTTATAGACTGCTGCGTCCGCATTACCTTCAAGCAGATTACGGGTTAAATTGTTCAAGATTTCATTGTGATTGATAAACTTCTGTGTATAGTCTCCAAAAAAGCTCTGACCCACGAGCGTTCTACTTGCGCCATTAGCCAATATAGTCCCATTTTTGTCATATGCTACCAAGAATTCCGAGTTAATATCGTTAATGTTTCCATAGTGAGCAAAGAACTTTTCAGTGAGTATTGAAGTTCCTATTGTTCCAATGTATTCCTTGGTGTCCAAGTTTATTATCGGAATTGCGAGGAAAATGCGGTATAAGTTCAGTGACTCAAAGCTATCAGAAAATACTGGCTGGAGAGTCCTTCTTGTCTGTATTACCCAATCTTGAAATGACAGATCAGTACCAAGAAGAGTGTCTGAACCTGGTCTGGATAGGCTAGTGGTTACGACATTATCCTTATTTAAAATAAATAGTCTATCTATTACATTGTTATATTGGATATATTTTTGTCCTAACAAATTTTTGGTCTTATCACCTGAAAGCTGTCCCTGCTGCAGATATACTGAGTTCGCCATCCCATCGAGCATACTCATAACTAAGCTAAGATCTGAGCCTATATGTTGAGAAATTTCCTTTGTAGATTCTATCTGATGTTGCTTTTGCTGTTCAAACAAGCTGTCTCTGAGATCATGCTCTGTAATATTTTGAAAGTAAAATAAAAGGCCGTTGGAACAGATAATAATTAAAATTATAGAAATGATAGATATCTCTCTCTCTTTCCCGCCAAACAGATTCATACCCATTTTTATCGTCTGAGGAGTACAAGGTGTATCTTAATCCTAATCGTTTTTTCCTCGAAAATAGGATGGATAAGTCGAATTTATACCTTATCAAGTTAAAGTTGGTATATACGCCCATTGAAGTGGTATAAAATAATCCCTTGCTATGTTGGGTTTAGAATCTTTAACTAAGATAAGTATTGGTTTCCAATCGGCTATCATATTTCAACCATATACTCTGGCGAAAGCACCAGAATGCTTTAAACATAGAGTCCACCAATATCTCAGTCCAGCTTCCTCAGCATATCTTAGTATTCTTGGCAATGCTACGTGTGCGCAATACGTAAGCAATGACCCACCATCATCTTTCAGTACTTTACGTGCTACTTCAAACAGGCTTTTGTAAAGGTGTGGGTACTCTTCGCCATATGGCGGGTCCGTAAAGATAAGGTCAATGGAATTGTCTGGAATATCTTTTGAGTTTTCTCCGAAATCCCCTTGAATTAGTTTGACTCCTTCTGGAAATGATATCCTAGATGAGTTTGCAAGAAGAGGAGATTTTCTTTTTTCTTCTTTTTGTAATTGGTTGTATGCTTTGTTTATAGTGACACTTCCAGATCTAAATTTGTCTTTAACTAATTCAGGCGATTCTTCGATAATCTTTTTTGCCCTGTAATAGGTTGCAGGCGATAAGCCTATCTTATTAGCAATGATTTTTTGAACCCTACCAGTAGCTGTAGTTTCATCTTTTTTGGCAACCTTGTATTCATTTGAATAAAGGTAAGTATTATCACCACAATCATTATCCTTATTATTTTTATAGTTCCAGCCAGATCAACCTGTCTTTTCTTTCCTTTGCTTGTTCTCCTTCAACTTCTTCCAATTTTCATCCTACTCTGCAACTTGAAACTCATTTAGATGCCTTCTCTTTAGGTTGACTTCAATTACGAACTGCTTTTCAAAAGAGTCTTCAAACTCTTTCTATTGTTCTTGGTTGAATTCCAAGCTCTTGATTTGCTCTGTATCTATGATGGCCGTCTAAAATTATGCCATGTTGATTCAATATATTGGAAAAGAGGCTATCTTCTTTTATCGAAGATTTAGTCGATTGATTATCAGACTTCGATATTTCTGGTACCAGTTTGACATAGTCTTCCTTGATTTTAATTTTGAATGTCTTATGCTTACTACTATTCTTCTTCTTATTTGATTGATCTGATACGACGATAGTATATAGTGCTCATAATCTGTATAAGATCACTATTTTTTACTTCTCCATAACGGTGTCGAATATCATTATTTCTTTATATATCAGGATAATTTGATGAATAGGCATATTAATGTCAATTGGTCCCGGTTATTACACAACTCTAAAGGATAGGTACATTAAGGAAAGTGTATTGATCGGTCGTACCCACCGTTGTCGGGATTCCCCCAGGATGCGATGCGATGGACTATGAACATCGGAAACTAACCTATTAAGTTCTAAGACACTTATTTTTCATTCTTGTTGGACCAAAACGCTACTGGTGGGGATGGAACGTTGCGAATTATATTCAAAGTCTGTACCAAAACATAGTGTGAATTAAGCATGTAGACATGGATTAGTACATCTATACATGGAATCGCATTGTTTTGAATCCTCTCGCAAACATTTCAAGACAAAACCTGCCGTAAGAGCTGAATCTGACGTACATATTCAAGATTTGAGATTATTGTTATGAATATAAGATTGGGGTATGACTGTCCAGCATAACTGGTTTTACTTACGTCTATCCACCATCAATCTTTTTCCTTCAATGCTATGCTCGATAATGTTGTTTAGAGCATCACAAGATCATCTACAGCTGAAATCATGACAACTGCCTTATCCCCCTCGAGAGCTTTTTTCATTCTTTCAACAATATCATTTACATGATCTGAGCTTACAACAGTAGCGACAACTTTTCTTGTTGTATATCCAAGATCAGACGTGCCACTTCCCCTCCCTGAAGTGACTCTTTCCCTATCTTTTCCTACACTTCTTACATCATAGATTGTCGCTTCAAGACCCATTTCTCTAAGAGATGAGATGATATCATCAAGGTTTTCCGGCTTTACGATGAATGCCAGTCTCTTCATATTTTTTGACTTCTCACTTGGCTTTTGAGAGTAGGTCACTTCAAATGGCAAAGTTGTTTTTTCCCGTACCATAGAGTAGTTAATCGACTGGTGCTAGAAAAGGATTATTATCTATCTTCGCCAAAATTGACTATTGTCTGAAATATCTGATCAATTGTTGTAATTTACAATTGAAGGACATTAGGCAATTTACGGATGAAGGATTAATGAAATAGAACAAACAAAAGTTGCATATTGATCCTAAATTCTGTATCCAAACCACTATTTTAGAAATATCCAAATTTCATACTGGGTGGCAAAATATGTATCTGTCTTGATTTTTGATGATACATACTCTGCCTGATACTGGGTTTATAACAATATAGATGAATATCCTTTTGCTATCAGTATTTTTTCTTCGCTTCAGTGAACTGGTACACCACCCTCTCCTTATTTTTTATTGTCCAGCTTTTCTCTTCGTGTTCACATTATGCTGTTCCATCAATTTGCCGATTACTTCCACATATTTGCTTGGATGATGATATACATCCATCAGCATTTCTTTTAGATATTTTGGGTTTAATAACATCTGCTCCGAATACGGACCTGTTCTAAAGCCCAGATCTTTGTT
>DATDFS010000067.1:0-9078 GCA_036522495.1 Nitrososphaeraceae archaeon
GCAAATTATTCAAACTCTATAGGCTGGGTCGAACTATCAAAAATTAGAAACGAGTTATGTGGCATGTACAATATGTCGAATGAAGAATTTTACCGTCTAGTTGAGCAATTAACAAACAAATACCAAGATAAATATGAATTATCTACTGGCGGCTACGAAGGATTGACTGTAAGGGGTCTTCTTCATGGATTTGTGAGGTGCATATGAGAAATGTATCCATACGAATTGACCCAAAATCCTTATCCTTGCAGTCCCACACCAACAATAATTGACGCTCAAATTCTAGGAGGCAACAGACATAAGGAAGCAAAAGCAGCTGTACTATCTTGCATTGAGGATTTACGCTCAAAAATAGTTGGAATCCCAACCGATAAGGATTTTCGCCTGATTACGCTTATTCAAGATGTGGGTTCAGGTAAAACCCATTTATCTCTGCACATTGGAGGCCTGCAAGAACTTTCTAACAATGCTGTTATTTCATACATAGATCTTTCTCAGGTTTTACCACGAGATATGCATAGTCTTTACAAGGCTATGTTAGAAGGTTTTACTGATGAGTACGTCAACGACATTAGAAGATCTGTCGTTTACTTTCTGAAAGACAAAGCTGAGCAGAATATCAAGGATGCGAAGAAGATTTTCCATTATGGGTTTTTCGACTTAATTAAAGGGAGGAACCTGGGAAAAAAGGCAGAGGATATTTTACAAAATAAGATTATTCCAAACTATTCTGATATCCATAGTGTCCTGAAAAAAGAATTCTCTTCTACTGAAATATCTGTTCTTAAGCTAATAATAGAAGGCAAATTAAGAGCAAATGCATATGATGTATCATCACTAGAGGATATAATTGCCAGTGTATCTGCAGTAGCTAACTTGAATTTCAAGTTTTTGAAAAAGTTAACAATTTTCCAAATAGATGAATTCGATTCTGATAAGGAGTCAGTGGAGTTTGTTAAAGCAGTAATTAACGCACACTTGCCTTCAACTGTCCTTATGTTGATTCTAACGCCGTCTTCATATGAAGAAATACGAAGGAAGGATATATCCGTATTTGATAGATTGGAAAAAGCGAATTATAAAATTGACCTTGCAGGTTCAAATATTCTAGAAGAGATACTTGATATCGTTTTTGAATATATAAAATACTATGACTCTAAACACACTTTTACAGTGGACAATGAAAGGGATCTGGCAGCTAAAATAAAAGTTATTTATGATGAATTCCCCGATTTCAGAAACATAAGATCTATGATAAACATCCTATACCATGCCATGGAAAATGCGGGAAGGAGGGATGCTGCAATAATCGACGAAATGGCCATAGATGATACCATTAAAAGTGTCTATCCCGGATTGAGAATAAAAGGTAGTATTATGGGTGTTCCTCTTTCAGATTTCATCAAAATCCGAAGGAGTTCCAACGATGTCCAAAGTTTAGAATCAGATATTCGCGATGCAGTAAGAAATCTTGTAAACTATGCTTCTGAGATGGGTACGGTAGCTAAACTTGAGGATACTAATGGAAAAAGCAATGGAATTGATGTAATTTATAATGATCCTACTGGAACCAAAATTGCCGTTGCTGTAGTGATGAGTAAAGACCATGTAAAGAGCTTCGAACAAATATCTAACACGATAAAATCTTCAGGTTCTGCAGATAAATTGGTAATATTAACAAACTCAAATCGGTATTGTGGAACAAATGAAACAAGCGTAGTTAATATTGATCGACGTAAGATGATTGATCTGATATACTTCAGTAGCAAATACAAGAATAATGAAATGATGCTTGATGATGATTTACAACGTGCTTTAATGTTAGCAAAGTCAATCAATCTTTGTTGATGTGCTATTATGAGATATTGATCGGACAGAATGGTGAATAGTACACATAGCGTAATATTACTTGAAATATAAATTTCAAAGGTTCTCCTGGCCGCTCAATGAATTGTAGTTAACTGGCAGATGAGTAAATGCTAGTTAGAGGATAACCATGCTGCCAATTTTGTCGTGAGCTAAAGCATATATGTATGAAGGAAACAAGAATCAAGAGAAAATGGTTGTTAGACTTTTGTCAGGTTATTGTGCGATTTTCTTCTTATTGATAGCTTCTATATCATCTACCGTTCTTCATGAACAACAGGCAACGGCACAAAAAACAGCAACATCATCCTTTTCTGCTACTAAACCAACACCACTACCAGCAACGAGCAATTTCTTAACTTATCAGAATCAGAATCCCACTTATGGCATAAAAATACAATATCCTTCTGATTGGACAATGTCACAGACAGGTCTTAGAGATTATACTAACATTGTTGCATTTTATTCACCATTACAAAACCTAACTGCTGTTCCGAGCCAGTTCTTACTATCAAGAACTCATTATTCACAAAACATAACATTAAATGACTATGGTAAATTAGTTAATGCTACTTTACAACAACCCGGAGTACAGATTGTAGAGTCAAAACCGTTTACTCTTGGAGACGGCACACCTGCACATAGCATTGTGTTTATACCTCCTTCTGGCAGTGTGCCATTCAAACCAGAGATAATGTTGGTGTGGACAGTAAAAGGTAGTAATGTATACACTCTCTTATATAATGGAGAAGCTGCAAAATACTCCTTTTACTTGCCAACCATACAAAAGATGATTAATTCATTTGAAATAACAAAATAACGATACCAAAAACAGTAATCGATCACAATTATATACGTTTTTTATATGTGAGAATTTGATAATAGTGATGGATTGTGTGAGGATTAGCAGTATGGAGAAGATGTTGATTTTATTGTGGATACCTTTGTAGAACATAAAGAAGTACGACTGTGTAGACCAATTAAGATCGTGCTGAATAATCGTATAAAGTTTTTCAAAAAAAGGTGGTTGGTTTTCAATCACGGTGGGTAACTTACTTTACCCTACTCTGTGCTCCGTATATGGGTGTATTTCCAAAGTGGCTCTCAGTTTTGGTTGGGTCAATCCAAATACTCACTGCACTTTTGTCCATCAGTTTTATGGAAATTGGTACTCCTGTGGCAGGTCCTTTCTTAAGTGATACAGTGGCTGTGCCATTATAAATTGTAGCCATATTATTTTTTGTTGGATTGCCATTTACCTTAAAATCTGTTATAGTATGCTTATGCGCTGCACTACCATTCAACATAAACATATTGAATGTGGCATTAAACATTGGAGAACTGGAATTCACATTCTTAAAGTCCCATGCGCCTGAAGTTATCCATGCTGGTTTTCCATCTTTCCCATTCTGAATACTAGCAACTGTTCCCATTATAGTGTCTGACTGTTGTGCATTTGCCATCGATAATGGAAAACTAAGCACTCCTACTGATACTATTATCGCCGCTACTACGGTCGTGATAGCTAGCATCATCTGTTTGCTTTGTGTTGTCATCAAGACTATGTGAGCAAGATAACTTATAAGAGGTTTCAAAAAGGAAAAATTACCGCGTTATATACTAATTCCACGCCTACAAACTCTTTTAAGACAGAAATACGATTGTTGCGTTGTGGGCCGTAGGAAAAAAAGAGACGGTGATGAAAATGAAGAAAGCTCATCACATGATGGATTATTTAGATGCAATGTTTGTGGTAAAGACGCGGATTTTATAGTCCAGCTGGAACTAATAAAAGAACGAAGTAACTATAATGTTGTAGAATCCGTAAACCAAATGCCATTTTTTTTATGCGCAGAGCATGAATATCTTTATAAAAGAATGCAAAACAATATAGAGTTAAAAGATTATTTTGCCGAAACAATCAAAGAACATCAATAATACTGATGTGTGCCGTGGCAAGAGATAAACCTTTTGATACACTTGATGACTTCATAAAGAACATCCATAAAGAAGGATCTGCGTTAATAGATTTTAATGGAAATAAAGTTCCATGTATCTATATTAATCCAACAAGATACGATGAAATTATGAATGCTATTCATGGCAAAAAATTGGCGGTCGACACTTTACTAAATATCTTTCATAATGGATATGATGTTTTTGTTGATGTCCAATTGAAGTTTTTAAACGTAGGCATAAACGAAAACTATCTTCTCTATGCTAATGATATGTTGGACTTCTTCGAGGCTTTATCTAATACAGGATTAATTGCACTAGTACCGAATCTCTCTTTTGCTCCTAGTAATTCAAACATCTTCATGATTCAACTTCCCAAAAAAGAGGCAGCTGAGAATGCATTTGAAATAATTAAAGCAAACATTAAGAACCCAAAAAGATAATAATATTATCTGGATAACTGCCCGGATAACAACACAAACAGTAATGAACCCTGCCTATCTATGTATATATGGAGAGACCAATTAAGAATGAAAGGCAACGAAAAATCATTCGATAGAAAAAAAATAACGCTCGTGACAGAAAAGGATGAAGACGAGAATGACGTAGCCAGTAAACAGAATAAAACCGACAATAACCTTGGTAGCGATAATAACGTGATACCGGAAGAAATTGATACCCATTTTCAAATGTATGGTAAACATGCATGGGAGGTAGAGTACGGAGAAAGGTGTCCAGTATGTGACAAAAGGATAGATGAATATGGGTTTTGTGCCTGTGGCAGTCAAGGAGATTAATTTATTAGACGCTTATTAGTTTTTTGTTAGTTTATTGGTTTTTAGAAAACAAGTGCGACGGCCGGGATTTGAACCCGGGTTACCAGATTGGCAATCTGATGTCCTAGACCAAACTGGACGACCGTCGCATTGATATTCGATCAAGGTTAAATGGGGTATTTTAAGGATTTTAGTTTGCCTCTTTAATTAACCATTCGAAAACAACTCCTCTTTTGAAGGTTTAATTCAATCTTCTTTTTAACTCAAATAGCGTATACGGTTATCTCGAAAAAAACGCTAAACAACAACAATCCTAGGTAAGCCCACTCGAATTATTTGGTCCTGTTAACTAAACTCCTTTCACCTCCTTAAGTTAGTGAATTTGGTATTGGATTTGATAACACTATTATGCATAAAAGCAAAAAGAACCAACCATTTGCGAACACGTAACATATCACCTAATCCTGATCTTCTGCAAGGGTAATAGTCATCGAATCCCCCAGTTCCATCCTTCAGATATTCAATCGTTCCTTCAACAACGCTCTTTTCATATGACGAATGTAGTCTGTGATTTAGTTCGAATATATGCAAGCTTCCGGATACCCTGTTCCATCACCGCTGTAAACGATATGCTTACCATTACTGCAATGGATAGATATATATAGTTAATAACAATATAAATATAATAACAATGCAATTCACTCTCTTTGGCAAGAAATTTAAATGTACTACCTGCGGCAAGAAATTTAAGACTGATTCAGAATTAGAACAGCATCGCCAAAAGGAGCATGTGAAGTAAAAATTTATTCAAACATGAAATTTCTTGACATAATGCAGTGATCTGATCTATTATTTAGTTAGTTATATATACAAATTTTTTTATTGGTAGGTTGATTAATGTGTTTCGAGCCTCCATCCCATCACATCTGGTTTGTCAATGATGCAAAGGAAGTTTTTTGACACTATATTCTTACAATGAATACTGTTGAATCCCTCTTTGTCCCGGGGAAGCAGATTTATTCAAGGAAGGAAAAAGCCTAGGGCCTTTAGGCGGGTAGTTCATGATACTAAAATTAGATTAGTATATCCCCTACTTTCTGTCACAGAATTTCCATTAGATTCTTCGACTATTATGGTATTGGAAATTAGGTCATATGTTTGACAATTTTTAGCATCAATAACAACGTAATCATTTAGAATATCTACACCATTCAGACTCTCCAAACTAACACTAAAATTTACAGATGAACTGGAGTTAATAAGCAACAATTGGTTCTTCTGATAATTACCTATGCGAACAAGTCTTCCTTCTCTAGGAGTTGCTCTCACATTTACCTTGACTTCGCCAACTGGATGGATAGTATATCGAGTCATATTATTCACAAAAACTTCAAATTTGAAAGGATAGCCTGCTGTATTTTCGGCCATTTTACTAACTCCGTCATTCATAATAATGTCTACCTTCTTGATAGTATCAGCATATCTGAAAATCCAATCATTTGTTGTCTTTACAATATTGTCTATAGTTGTTTTCCTTGATTTATTTTCCGCTTCAGGTAGCTGATATCTATCTACCCAATCCTTGTAGTCTTTACTAATATCAGTTATGAATTCAGCACATGTATTCTGATAATCTTCAATACTTGTTGCTCGATCTGAACCAGTATCGCTAGCGAACATCAATGCAGAAGTAATAATAATTCACTACCATAAAAAGATGAATAAAGATATCGATATGCTAGACAACATTATCCAAAATAATTGAACTGTAATGAAAGGAGGAGAAGGCGTTGCTGTTGATTGTCTACCGTGGTATTTTCTTTGAAAAAATGCTTATCTGTTTTCTTTCTCTTAGGAATTGATCAAAATAATAAATGTGCCCTGCGTGTTGTGATTACAATGTTTGATTCGGATGTCATTGCTAACACATCGTCACACATAGTATTAGCATTTCTGGTGATATATCTTCTATCATGTGCTTTTTAATCCTGCTGCTTCCATATATGTCTGGTTACAATCTCCACTTTGTTCTTGGAGCCAATTCTTGCTAATGAGTATGTGGACGCCATCTGACACATATCTGTAATTATGATATATTAGTATAGTTATTAGTTATAACTGTGATATTATTTTCAGCTCTGGTTGAGGAACTGAGATCGAATATGCATAACAACAGAAATGCCTTATATATCATCTTAAAAAAAAGTCCAACCGTTGCATATCAAAAGATTAATGATCTTGCAGGTTTCACGGGTTCGCGCTATAATTTGAATTTGCAATTGCATTTTCCTGATTCAAAAAAGATCCATGACATTGATTCATATGGAACTGAGAACATTGGCATAGTGGTAGATAAATTTCGTAGAACTTTTCCTATTCCTAGAGAAGATATAAAACGAAAAGCAAGTGAGGTAATTGGCAATAACATTCAGGCTCAAGACGCGTATATGTATGAAGGGAAGGAGGGGATAAAGTTGGTTTTAGAAAATGGAAGAATAGAAATCCTGCCAGGTTCTATCCATTTATGGTGTAATGTAGAGGACAAAAAGATACAAAGTTATTGTGACTGGTTGCTGCAAAATGTCTACTTTAGATGATTTAGGCTGATGCAATACCTGTTTGCTAACATGACTCAAGCTTCAAATTGGATTGGATAATTCACGAAGCATTAGTTAGCTGATGAGATGAAGAAATGTGTGAAGAATTATGATGTCGGGCTAGATACTCAGACGTGTTTGTAATAAATCTATTAGTATTTGAAAAATATTGACATCTATTAAATTTGCATTTTTGAAGGCCTATGTATACATCATAGTTTCTTAGCAACTAGTTCATAACTATACTGAAGTTGGTTTTCAGCGTTATATGCCTCTGCTTTGATTGGTAAAGGAACGTCATGGGATATCCAGATCCGGCTAGTTTTAGACCCTATTGTGTAACTTAATAGATAAGCGTTAAAAATCCCTGCATTTGTATGTACATTCCCCTGAGCAACTACTTTTACAGGATTTGTTGTTACACCTGTAGTAATTGAATTCCATTCTGCTCCAATGACCAGATATTTTGCCTCTCCTAGAGCAATATCCCTAATTTCCAATATTGATGATTCTATTGGTTCATAATATGGTGTAAAACCTTGATTTATAGGACCAGCATTAATTAATTGCTGTTTTGATAATAAAACCGTGTCTTGCCTCATAACTCGTGGTGTTGTTCCATTAAGTACGTGAATGATCGCTTTCCATTTGTCATTGTTATTATTA
Organism: Nitrososphaeraceae archaeon; assembly: GCA_036522495.1. GTDB lineage: Archaea > Thermoproteota > Nitrososphaeria > Nitrososphaerales > Nitrososphaeraceae > Nitrososphaera_A. Next base: position 7,862 of record DATDFS010000067.1, read on the forward strand.
GTGCTATTGCTTTCATCCTGAACAAACTTTAGAGACACTAATGAATCTATAAGCGAGCTGTGTTCTCCCAAGCTACTCCAAGGCGAACTATGACTTCCAATTCTTGTCAAAGAATAGTTCAATACAGTTCCTGAATGAACAGGCTGACCAACTACCCATAAATCAGCCGCCGTTGGAGGGTGAGTGATTGAAGGACTCGGACCAGAAAATCCTCCACCAATAGCAATAATTATAACACTTATGCTTATTCCTAGCAAAGCAAGAATTCCTGACAATAAAAAAACCTTCTGCTTAGGGGACATGGATGATTTTAATTGATAGTTGTGACTATGATTATTTAAGCGTAAAGAAAAAAACAAAAAAAGAGTTAAGATTAGGAATTTGCTCTATTCCCAAACAATGACTCCATTCCAAAGCCTTTTGTCCTTGTCATAAACACTACAAGTCCGATTATTGCTGCCATTATTATTATTGATATATTTACCGGAAATTCAGGTGTAGTTGCTGTCGATATAGGTGTAGTTGTTGCTCCTCCTCCTCATCCTGCAGCCACGACATCAAAGTTGGCATTCTCTACAAATTCACCTGTAGGCTGACCTTGAACGGCATCAATGCTTACTAGAACCTTAGCTGGGCCACCCTTTGTAAAGGTTATGCCAGTTTGTTTGCCAGTTCCATCTGGAGCACTCTGATCGTGAACATCTCTGATTACTTTACCGCTAGCATCTGTTACCTTGAAGCTGTAGCTGACGCCGCTCTGGGCATTTTGTGAGTTGCTCTCAAAAAGGACCCCGAAATCTGTTGGCTTTCCAACAGTAATTGTCGGTGGATCCCAAAGTAATTGTATGTAATATGTTCCGCGTGCTGTTTGTATGGTTAAGGGGGGCTTGGGAATCACAATTTGGCTCTTTGGTGTTGGAGGCTGACCCTGACCTGCTGCTTGAAGATCGAATGCATATTGGATCGGAGGGGTTCCTGATGTTACATCTGCATAGGTCTGTGCTTTGACAGGATAAGGGATATTAGGGCTTATCCAAATGTTGTTGTCCACTCCTTTGTGATAAGTAATTACCTTTGTATCGAATGACCCAGCTGGTACGGTTACTTTTGCAGAAGCACCTGGAGCAATTGGTGATCCTCCTATGGACGCAATCTTACCCCAATAGGAAGCGCTCAATGACTGACCGGGTTTGGGAACAAAAGCAGCAAGCCAATGT
>DATDFS010000068.1:0-51038 GCA_036522495.1 Nitrososphaeraceae archaeon
CAATGATGCTTGTGTCAAACAATTTTCCTTTGGCCGGATCGTCTAGTCCTTTTCCACTGGTAACTGTATGAGGAGTTTGGTCTTTGTTTTGAACTTGTACAGTATCACCTTTCTTCACGGTCATGGGATTGGGATCATAAGAAGGGTTTCCCTGAGTAGAAGCCCCTACCGGAATAGATAGGACTGGTCCTGAAGCAGCAGTAGCAGCGCCAGTGCTCGCACCACCTGAGGCAGGGCTCACACCAGCAGCTGGGGCAGGGCTGGTTGTCTGATTGGTGGGTGCGTAATCAAATCCTTTTGCTGTTGCTGGTTCAACAAACAAGTTTGCCCTCATATTGTAGTGAAGCAGACCACAATATTCTCTACACTGAATCAAATATTCTCCGGGCTTATCGAACATATTCCATACTGTATTCACTCGACCTGGAACTGCATCCATCAATATGGTAAAGTCAGGAATATTAAACGAGTGAATTACGTCTTTTGAAACAGTTTCAAATCTATAAGGTACGCCTGCCTTGACGTGGAGCTGGCCAACTTCTTGCGTTCCGTTTGCATGTTCAAAGGTCCAGAACCATTGCTGACCTATGGCTTTAATTGTTTGGGCCTGAGGTGGAACAGCCTCTAACTTGTGCTCTATGTTCCAAGCATCTGCACCCACCCATACAAGAAGGGAGATTACTGTTCCAACGTAGATCCATTCATACATTGCATGACTCATTAACGATGTACACCCTCCGCTGGTTCCCTAGGCTTATTCTTTTTGTTAGATTCCCTGAAACGCCAAGCAACATAAACTATGGTACCCTGAACAACTGCGCCAACGACAAACGCCGCAACCATTCCCCTGTAGAAGAGAGCCCATATTTCCACTCGTCTGTCAAGGATTTGCTGCGGTTGAGAAGATGCTTGTCCAAAAGCCTGTCCAACAATAAAACTCAAAATAGACACCGCGGCAAGAGGAACTAATACTGCTAAAAGCAAGCTCCACTTTGAATTTGACAATATCATATACAGTTCTCTCTCCTTCTATTTCTGAACAAAATAAGTTTTCTTATCTAATTTAAGGTTTTTGAAAATAAGGCCCGACCATTTATGATAACAAAGATCAGCCCCAAAACCTTGTTGGATGCTAAAATGACGGCTTGTCACAAGCTTGTCACAAAATAAAAAAATTATAGACACTCTTGCAGATAATACAACAAGTGTATCAGATTTTCAAGATATCTCTATTCGGCGGATAATCGGGAATTTGAAGCATACTACCATCATCAATAGCAGAACTGTAGATAGGTAGATTGAAGATATGGATGAGGAGGACAGCGGCAACAAAAATACAGAGTAGATCTAAATGGTTATTTCTTCCCTATTCTACAGAAACCAATTGACTCTGCAAGTTCCTTTTTTCCGATCGCATCAGGTATATTATTCCTATTACTAAAGATAGCTCCAGAGATTTGTCCAATATCCCGCTCAAGTCGACATCTTCAGGCACGTTACTAGGAGAAAGTGGTGGTGGAAGAATAACTGAATAGGCATAAAGTCCAAGTAATACTGAACTTCCTATCAATCCAAAGAGATTGACTATTACGCTCTTACGATAATACGCCCTCGCAGATTCTCTACCCTGACCTGCTATCGACTCCTCAGTAATAGTGAGTAACACATACAAAACACTATAAGCAATCTGAGAGGCTCCGGCTGCCAACAAGAAGATGCTGTACTCAATCCTGAGAGATCCGTGTTCAGAATAGACTACAAGATGGACAATACCTGCTGCTGCAGCTAAGAGCAAGACAGCGTATCTTATAACTTCATTTTTTGTCAAATTCGGATAAAGGCCGCTTTTCCTTCGGCCTTTATAGGTAAAGCCTAAAACTAGGCCAAATACGACAATAATCCCTCCCACTCCCGCAAATACAGCACCCTCGAAGAAATTACCAAAGTTTTCAGAGACATTGACGTTGAAGATGGCCCTTGCACAGTTGCAATTTGAATTATCACCTAGGGTAATCCTTGGGGGATCTACTCCATAGAGATTTACCTTACTGCCATCGTTCGCTATGCTTATGACTATTTGGTAGTTTCCCACTTGTGGAAATGTATAGTAGAGATCAAAATCCCCGCTATCATGCTTAGTCCACGGGTAAACATTTAACCGCTCTCCTGTGCTTTCGAAATAGATTTCCACCATGGCAACAATATTGTACATATCATTACCGTTAGTATCTTGCACACTAAAGCTGATTTTTGTAGGTTGTCTAGGACGGGTATATTCAGGATCAACTTGCTCATTTACATAGTATTTTCCGAGCCCCATTCCGCCATTATTGTAATGGGCCAGATGAGCAAAATGTGCATATGACTTTGGCGTTGAAGTTAAAAGACCGCTGATTAAAATAAAGAAGCCAATCAACAGTAAATGAGTATTTTTATAAACACCTTTTCCAGATGGTGTTTTTCTGCGCATTATTATATTCTCATACCGCAGAGCGATTATATAATTATAGCCAGTAGTAGTATTGGCAATCTGAATCCCGCTGCAAGGCTTCGCAACTTAATGAAATATCCATTAGGGATATATCCGATTATGATAAGGATAAATCACTCGTCTATATACCGATGCATACCCATGACATTGACTCCAGACAGAGAATAGAGGTTGGTTTCATGTTTTAAAATTGTTAACGATGCATTTCTTATATGCCAGCGATAAAGCGCCTCAGCTTTTAAATCGAGTAAAATAGAAATCGCGGCTTTGATTGGATCTAAATGTGTAATCAGCAGAACATTTTTGTCTTGTTGTATATTTATGATTTCGTCAAGCAGATGTTTTACTCTTGATTTTACGGAGGCAAAACTCTCCACTCCATATCTTGCTAACATGGCATCGTCCTCATTATAGAATTTTAAGAACAAATTTCCGTGCTTATGAATTATTTCTTCGAAATGCATACCAACTAGCTTGCCAAGCTCGATCTCATACAATCGCTCATCAATCTCGTAGTTCATCCCCAATAGTTTGCAAACAATCTCTGCAGTTTCTACCGTTCTTGTTACTGGACTCACATATACTTTTTCGATTGGTACATTCTTCAAATACTTGGATGTATCAGCCACTTGCTGTTTGCCATATTCAGTAAGGTGTGACTCAATATATCTACCTACAAGGATTCTATTGACATTATTATCAGCTTGCCCATGACGCATAAAGATTGCTAGCGGCAAATTCAATGAAAATTTGTATAATTATAATATTAATTTTCACAAATCTGCTAGTGATTGGCAGTAATTCCCTATACTGATAGATCGGCCTTTTGTGTTTTCTGTTGCAGGATACATGCCGTTTGCTGATAACCTTATATCTATTCTATTGCGAACTGATTATATCTTATGAGAATAGGGATAATTGGCGGTACTGGAGGCATGGGCGAAGGTTTTGCCCTCAGATGGTGTTTCAAGCACGATGTTGTCATAGGTTCGAGAGAAGTTCAAAGAGCAAAGGAAGCTGCGGAGAAGTATACCAAAGTGGCTCAGGATGCATATGGTAACAGTATGACAGGTAGTATTGCAGGTGAGGAGAATTTTGCGTTACCTAGATATTGTGATCTGCTCATATTATCTATACCATATGAATACATCAATGATACGTGTGGTAGACTTAAGAACGAAATTAGAGATGACTGTATTGTTGTGTCCCCAATTGTACCAATGACAAAAAATGATTCAGGATTTATTTACACTCCGCTCGAACAAGGAAAAGCTCCAGCTGCATGCATGGTGGCGGAGAATTTACCACCAAGATCGAGAATTGTTTCAGCATTTCATACGATCTCCGAGGTTAAGCTAAGAAATGTAAAACAAAGTCTGGATGCAGATACGTTTGTTTGTGGCGATGATCAGAATACAATAGCAACATTAACCAATTTGATTTCTGAAATTAACGGTCTTCGCTCCATTTATCTAGGCCCCTTATCGATGACATATCAAGCTGAAATCCTGACTCCAATGTTGCTAAATGCAGCAAAAAGAAATAAAATGAAAAATTTAGGAATTAGACTAGTGTAAGTGGCATGGGATATAGTAGAACAAAAAGAGGAGAGGGTGGAGAAGAAAGACGTCGTGGAAAAAATTGGATGTCTGCGATGGGAATTCTTTTCATCATCATGGCGATCATAATCGCATTAAGAAACCTCTATTTTGTTAGCACCTACTATTCACTTGGATTTTATATTGACAATTACACGAATGGGCAGATAAATAATGAGAAGTTCGTGATCGCAATGATACTTGCAGGGAGCGTCTTACTCTACTGGGGATATTACAAAAAGAAAGAAGATGATGAGCCACCTGATGCACACGGATGGCGTAGATATAATTACTGAAATTAGAAGCATAACATCTAAGAAGTAAAACACTGCGATTTACAATATATCCAATTGCCAGAAATCAAGGTTTAATAGGAGAAATCAAGCCATATGATATGAACTATATTGGGTTTGATGAATCGTATTTCGACAGTTGTTAAGCAAAAAGTGAACACACTCCTTGACAGATATGAAGATCCTAAAGAAGCACTAGATTACTCTTACGTTAAACAAACCGAAATGTTAAACAAGCTACGAAGAAACGTTGCGGAGGTAATAACAGCCAAAAAGCGACTCGAAATGCAAAAGGCGAAGCTTTGGGACAATGTTCACACGCTTGATGAACAGTCTAGACGTGCAATTGATGCAAATAGGGAAGATTTAGCAAGGTTGGCATTAGAGCGAAAGAATGCAAATATGCTACAATTACAAACACTAGACAAGCAAATAACCGACATGAAGGCAGAACAACAAAAACTAGAAGATACTGAGAAACGTTTATCGGCCAAGGTTGAAGAGTTCAATTCAAAGAAAGAAGTTATAAAAGCACAGTACTCAGCAGCTGAAGCTCAGGTTCGCATTAAGGAAAGTGTTACGGGAATTTCCGAAGAGATGACTGACGTGGGTATAGCAATGAATAAGGCAGAAGAAAAAACTGAAAAAATGAAAGCAAAATCTCAAGCCCTAGATGAAATGATAGATTCAGGTGTTCTTACAGATTATACCTCGAATAAGGATGACACTATTGAAAGAGAATTGGAACAGACTACGACACAACGCTCGGTTGACGAGGAATTGGCAAAGTTAAAGGCAGAGCGTGCAAAAAAGAAAAAACTCGGTGATGAGCAGAAGGGCGAAGAAGAGGAAGTGCAAGTGTCCCAATGAAAGCAAACAACAGGAAGGTCCGACAAGAATAATGGAGCAAAAATCAAAGCCATTGCTGACAGTCATGCAGTAGCCAGAGCCTGCGGCAAATTAGCAAAGTTAAAGGCTTAGAGGAGTCCTTAAAAAGAAACAGACAGTATAGGAGGAATAAGGAATATAGCATGAATCGTGCTAAATCTGTGAAAAAAGGTACAAGAGCTGCGAAGAGCAAGCTATCCGGCAAAAAGCAAAAACCATTAAGGAATGTAAAAAAGCAAAACCAGAGTATGAAGAAAACCGCTAGCAAGTTGAGGGTTTCCAGAACAAAAAGTGCAGCAACGAAAACAAAAACAATGGTTTCGAAGCCAGTCAGAAAGAGCAAGGTTGTTAGAATTATGGGAGAGGGTCAGTTTGTTGTTGACGATAAGGCACTAAAAAAACTTAATGACATTGACAATTCACTTGTCCAACTGGTAAGCAACGACAGATCAGATGATACTGAGTTTAAAAAACGGCTAGTCGAATTGGTGAGTATCGTAGAACAAAATGGAAAACAGCTTGATCCAAAACAAATCATCCAATCTGATATCATCTTACCCAGTGCAGATCTTTCAATTGATGAGGCAAAAAAGCTGTTTAAGGGTGACGGCGTAATCCCAGAAATTTAAAATGGCAGATCCCATAGAGGATACCACAGAGTCATATTCTTTTCGAAGGGAACCTCATCTGCAATTGTAGCCATTATTTTCATCTCATTTTCACTATTCCGTGTTTTTTGACCAAAAGGAACAAAGGGGTAGAACTTGTTAAACTTGTAGTTATATACTAAATACTGAATGCTGTCGCCATTGTTGGGTTTTTCCTTGTAATTAAATTCAAAGATAGCGACAAGTAATTGGTTAGTAAATCCTTTTTCTTGGATAGTATCCCCCACAGCAGATATCCCTGCCAAAATATCTCCCATACTTTTACCGTCAAGGATCACCCAGAGATAACCGTATGAATCTACAACCATTCGATTACTCAGTTCAACGTCAGATTTACCAATATTGAGAAACCGTTGAATATCAGATTTCATTTCAGTAAAATGCATCCCATCGACGCTTTTGAGGCTCAATGCGCATCGACCGGTGCTCTTCAAGCCAAGTTTGGTTTCTAGCGTAATATATGCAGAAGAGAGTGAAAAGATCGCGTCAGAATCCGTTCCTGGTTTGTTATTATTATAGCCCTTCCTGAATTTGCGAAAGAAATTCAACTCATGGAAGCCTCCATCTCCATGAGTTTTTGTATTCTCTTTTCAACTGGTGGGTGGGTGGAGAAAAGGTTTCCAATCGTACTGCCAGATAAGGCAGGAACAATAAAAAATGCGTTCAAGCCTTCTACCTGGCGTAAATCTTTTGTAGGTACCTGGCGCATACCGCCACTAATCTTCATTAAAGCATTAGCAAGCTTCACAGGCTTTCCCGTCATCTGTGCAGACCCTCTATCCGCTGCAAATTCTCTATAACGCGATATCGCCCGAATGATCAGAAAACTAATAACCCAAGTCAGCATTGCCACAACTATCACAATTATCAGGGCGCCGCCGTTATTGTTACGATCCCTTCCACCCCCATAACCGTAACCCATTCCACCATAGAATCCAAACTGCATAAGATACCAGGCGACAGTTGAGAACAGGCTGACAAGTGTTAGAACGAGTACATCTCGATTTCTGATGTGCGTTAGCTCATGTGCAAGTACGCCTTCTAATTCTTCTGTATCCAATAAATCCATAAGACCCGTCGTTACAACAACTACGGAGCTCCGTGGACCCTTGCCTGTTGCAAAGGCGTTGGGCATATTTGTATTGATTACAGCTATTTTTGGTTTAGGAAGGCTATTTCTTGCAATGACTCTTTCGATAATATCATGTAATTCCGGAAACTGTTCTCTAGTAACTTTTTTCGCTCCAGAACTCCAAAGCACGATCTTGTCAGAAAAATACCATTGCGCTAGAATCATTATAGAGGCAATTACGGTTATGGTAATGAAATCAAAGCCTACATATACAAGTGCACTAAGAAATACCAGATACAAGAGTGCAAGGATAGCGAAACTAAGTATCATTCGTGCTGTTAAACCAGTATCCCGCCTCTGCCATGATGGCGTCTTTGGAATAGACAAATACAATTACACTTCTGCTGAAACTACTTTTAATTATTTGCCCGACTTGTATATAAAATGCTCTAGTTTATCCATTGCCTGTTCAAGCACCCCTTCAGCGGGAAGATAAACTATTCTAAAATGGCCTGAACCAAAGGCTGTACCGAATCCTGATCCATGTACTGTTAGCACTCCTGTATTGGTGAGTAGCTCAACAACAAATTGCAGGTCATCTTTCCACCGAGAGTTAAGATTGACTTGTGGAAATACATAGAAGGCGCCTCTGGGGATTTTACACGAAATCCCTTCCATGGCATTTAGACGTTTTACTACATAATCTCTTCTCCTGCGTAATTTTTCCACCATCTGCTTGATATGATCTTGCGGCCCACGCAATGCTTGTACCGCCGCTATTTGAACAGGTAAATTGGCAGATATGCGTACTCTAGCGAGTTTGGGGACATTTTTTCGTAGATCATCCAGTTTTCTTGAATCGCTATTTGTACAAATATAACCGCACCGCCAGCCAGTCATCAAGTATCCCTTAGAAAAGCCATTAAGCAGAATCAATGGAGCATCTCTTGCCACTTTGCCAATACCGGTAAACTGATCATCAAATACGATTTTATCATAGATCTCATCGCATATTACATACAAATCATGTTCGGCTGCAACATCTATTAGCTGTTGTAAGCTTTTCCGATCAAAAACCTCGCCGGTCGGATTGTTAGGGCTAATTATACATATTGCATTAGACCTGGAATTGATCTTAGATATCAGATCCTCTAGGTCAGGTCGACCATCATCATGTAATTTGAATTCCACAGGCTTGCCTCCGTAAAATTTAACATATGATGCATAAGGTGGATAATATGGCCCAGGCATAAGAACCTCAGTATTAGGATCAACTACTGAAGCCATGATCATATCAAGAGCTTCCGACACTCCATTAGTCACCAAGACATCTTCTTCTGTTATCGAGAGCCCTTTTTGTGATTCTTTTTCTACAATAGCTTTTCTTAATTCAGGTAGACCTTCTGATTCTGTATAATAGTTTTGGTCATTTTTGACAGCATCAATCAATGCTTGTTTAATATGTCCGGGTGTCACAAAACCGTATTTCACTGGATCCCCGATGTTGAGATACGTGATCTGTTTTCCAGTGCTTTCGTACTTTCGGGCATATGAAATGATATCGCGAATTGCGTATTCTACGCCGCAAGTCCTCTCAGAGACTTTCAATCTATATCTAGAGGAAAAATTACCTAGATAAATTGTTATGTGTGTTCTAATTCTTCAAAATTCTCAGGAAGTTAAATTGTCCATCTACTTGTCTCTTCCGTTAGCGATATCCCTCTATTGGTAGTTCAATTGATATATAGCAAATCTTAAAGAACTTTGCATGGGCCCGTAGCGTAGTCAGGATATCGCGGCGGTCTTCGGAACCGCAGGTCGAGGGATCGAAGCCCTCCGGGTCCGTAATGTTACTAAAGGTATCAGCCTCTGTTCTTGGAAGAAGAAGAACATCATGTATTAGAATATTTGTTTTATTCTGATATTCAAAAGCCCGTTTTCACGGTAGAGCTCGCCAACAGCTTTGAACTCTGATCCAGATTTAAGAAGATCTCTTGGTCCGGCATAGTCATAATGATTCAGCCTCGCATGCCACTTGTCATTTACTAATACAAGCGCTTTTCCCTGCACTACCTTTTCAATGTATACATCATATATCCTACCCGTAGACTCTTTCAAACTATCTACAATAACGACGGTACCATCATCCAACCATTCTATTCTCCTTAGCTTTTCAAGTTTCTTTAAAGCTTCAAGTAGCAATGGATATTCAAAATCAAGATTCTCGTGAAGTACTTCAACATCAATTCCCCGTCTTCCAGCCTTTGACAGTTCTGTGTGAATACGCCTAGCAGCCTTCTGCACTTGTCTTGTAAATGCACCAGTTACTAAATCCGCTTCAAGCTCGAAGGAAGTCTGCCTTTTGCTGTCACGTAACTTGTTTAGTCGGTTTTCAGCATCAGAACCGGTTAATCTGCCTTTTTTAAGCTCAGACTGAATTGTTTTGTATAAGTTTTCATCCAGTCTTTCTTGTCTCCTCCCAATTGCAGATAATTCTTCTGTGGTCATAGGATCTGATTCAATTGGGGTTCTGTTAATTGACTTCAAAGTAGTATTGATCAAATTCAAGTACCTTTTCATACTCTCTATCCGTTTTTGACTAGCATCGTGGTAACGTGTATCAACAGTGTTATTTGCCGCAAGTATGATAACTGAGCCGGCAGCATTTCTTCCAGTTCTGCCTTTTCTTTGAATATATCTTATTTCACTGGGTATGGGCTCATAGAATACGACGAGGTCGACTTCCGGTATATCAAGCCCCTCTTCAGCTATAGAAGTAGCCACAAGAACATCAAAATCACCATTCCTAAAAGATTCAAGTACAGCTACTTGCTCCTCCTGCTTCATTCCTTGATCTCCTTGTCTCTTTGCTTGACCAACGAACCTGGAAGATTTGATACCATTCCCTGACAAGACGTCTGTTATATGTCTCGCAGTGTCCCTATATTGTGTAAATACCAAAACTCTAGAACTTGTGCCTGAGAGATTATTACGCGAAGAATGGTGATGATGCTCCTTTGCTAGTTCTACCAGGCGCTGGATCTTTGGATGATCCTTTGCGGTCTTTTCCACCAGTAATTTAATTTCCATAATTCGCGGATCCTTAAGAAGTGATGCATGTGCCTTTCCCTCATCGTTCTCTATTCTTTCCAGAAATGCCCTCAGTGAGTAAGACCCCTGACTACCCATTAGCTCAAGGCAATACATTAGAGTGAGAGCAGATGACTGGTACATCAGAGCAATATAAAGTGGTCCCCTTTGCTCTTCCATCGTAAGCTCTAGAGTATATCGAAGTGACTCACCAGCCTCTATTAAATCTCTCTTAAAAATCCATTCAATATTCTTTTTTCTGATTATGCCCCTCTGAATTAGCCACCTTAGTTTCTCATCAAGTGTAGATCTAAGTACTGATATGACATACAAATAGTCCTCTGGTAGATTGAACCACTCCCATTTAACATCTATTGGATTAACATATTGTTTTACATCAGGATCTTCTTCACTTCTATATTCTATGTGTTCAATGAATAGATTATCACACACTTCTTGCATTCTCCTTCTTTCAGCACCAGGGCTAGCTGTCATGGCAAGTATCACAGGATTAGATGATTGACTGATGTATTCCTTGGCTATTGAAGTATAAGCATAGTCTTTAACTGCTCTATGAGCTTCGTCAAAGACCAACAAGCTAAAATCACTTAGATGCAGCCTATCTTCATCTAAATCATTCTTTACGACTTCAGGCGTAGCAAATAGGAGCCGTATATCCTTCTTATTCCACACCGCTGAACGCGCCTCAGGAGGAGTCTTGCCAGTAACTGCAGCTATCTGCTCCTCTAATAATTTTAAAACAGAGGAGAATGATTTCATATGTTGCGATACCAGCGGCCTTGTCGGCGCCATTACCAAGATACGTCCGTCTCTGTAATTGTAAAGGATATCTACAGTTACAAGTAGAGATATGACTGTCTTTCCAAGTGCAGTTGGAAGAATCACCATGGTGTTTCTGCGGCTGGCCGCCTCAGCTATATTCTTTTGATAAAGTCGCGACTCTACGGATCTGTTCCTTATGAGTAAATGTTCTACATATTGCAGAGGGGGGGTTGCTTCAGATTGAGAGTTGTTCACAACGCTATCCGTATCTGTACCACGAAAGTATAAAATAAACTATTGAATAACCGCATCGTTTCCATCAAGAGCCAGCCGTTGCTTAGAAAGTTTATTGATAACTACTAGCACCATTGGTGAGAGGATTTAAATCCTATCACTAATGGTGATGTATAACTGATGAATAAATATGCCAGTCTCGAAAATTCAGGTTAATGAATACCATTGTATTAAATGTGGGTATAAATGGATCAATCGAGTCAATGGCAAAGATGGATCAATCCCAACAAGGTGCGCCAAATGTAAAACATCGAATTGGGATAGAGATGCAATTAGCCCTAAAGAGAATGGCCTTCGAAGACGCATAAAAGGTTATAAACAACTGTATAAATACGCAGGCTTCTGGTGGAATGACAATTCTATAGCAGATTGTTGGTCGGATGAGCTAACCGAAAAATTCCTTGACCTGAACCCACCACCAACGATAACAGAGCTAGAACGAGTAGCAGAACCGCCGGGACTGGTATTAAGACCGCTGACCTCGCAAAATCAATACAAGGATCGAGGTCTTGTTCCAGATCCAAAGAAACCGGGCTGGCTCAAATATGACAAGGAAAAATATATAGAAATCCTAAAACACGAAGCACAAAAACGTCAGCAAGTCATGCAGCAGATAATCGAAGCAAGACATCTTGGCTGGTCAGTAAAAGGCTAAAAAGGAAATGCTAAGAATGCTAGTCTTTGCCGAATCTATGATGTTTTGGGCCCTTGATTGATCGATTGATTGCCTTATTTTCCTATCTAACACATTCTGATATATTATTGATTCAACTATTCCTCAGCTCATAATTTTTTCTCACATCATAGAAAAAACCTTGCTGAGAAGATATAGGACTTTCATCTGTCCTGACCTTGCAGGCATCCCTCATCTATATTCAAATATTTCTAGGCCAAGAATAGAATGATACGATGGGTTTAGCTTATAATATCACTTTTTACCTAACGCGATAAAGCACAGACAAATTTAAAGAGCGACATGTCTAAATTTACTATCTGTCCATATGCTGCTTTAACATACGTATTTGTGCCAAAACCCATTGTAGCGTTTCTACTTGAACCCATATTCTATCTGTCTCAACTCTCAGATTTGTCTTTTCCATTTTATCCTTAGTTGATCTAATTCTATCGCATATTATTTGTTCTATCTTGATGAATGAGATGCTATTATTCATATATATGGACGCAATGAGCTTAAAACGATTGAAGCTAAAAAATGTCATGTTTTTACTGATCACTGCGTACTGACTTAGATCCTCTCACTAACGGTTATGCCATCTAATAGCCAAATGTCCTAATTCATCAAGTAAATCGACACATACTTGCGCATCTCTTCATCATACACACCAATGAGTTTTCGGATAAGCTCAGTCAATTTCAGCATGGTAAAATGTATTTATCTATCTATCCTAGTCTTATAGATAGTTATTATACTTTTGAAGTGAGCATAAAAAATATCCTATAGATTGTCTTTTATGTTTTTGGTGTTGTCTGATAAATCAAGAAGAACGACTCTAGCTACATTTGAAGGTGTTCGCGGGAAATCTTATTTATACCGTTTTTTCTATATTTTATTATTGTCAGGAAATCTGTAAGGACGGTTATGAAGGAATCAGACTTGTCCTAATACGTATCACAATATTAATCATAATGAAATTATAAGTACAATCTCAGCTTTAGGTTATACTGTAATCTTTGATCGTTGTTGAGTGCAAAATGCATTCGGTATGAACGCAAATGCAATTAATGCCAGAGTTCCTATCGTTGCTATTATTTTCGTTTCATTTTACTACTCAACCCAATTCTGGTTCGCCGTTCTTAAAGCATTTAGATCCACTGCATACCCTGTATGAAAACCTGAGCAATATATCACGCCCATGTCTGGGCATTGTTCTGAGATACCATTGTGTGCATCCGATTTACCGTTGTCAATCCAGCAGCATAATTTCCTACGATTGAAGCATGTGCTTTTTGTTATTGTATTGTTGTCGTTAGCGATACTAATGGTACTTGTGTATGACCAAACCTACTTGCCATAACAGCCAACAAAGCATCATCGTCAACTGAACGGCTTAGTAGAAGTAACTGCTCCAATGCCCGAGTTTCCCACATCCTTATGATAGTCTCTCTCCTTTAGGCAAACGATCTAATGTCTTTGCAAATGGTTTGGCCCAATCTTGGTATATCAAGTATGATCTTATCTTTATCTTAAGTCTCTAAATGAACAATGATGGTCATTCAATTATTAATAATATTATTAAAGGGTGGCTAATAATTAATACTGCTTCTTTTTCAAATCTCGAAGATATTTTCTTGATTATTAACATATGATGACTTTTTTACAGGATTAACTTCATCTATGCTCTTTGCCAGCAGAGAGAGTTTTGGATTTGACAGTAGGCGATTGATTTCTTCTAATTCCGCTCCGGATCTTATTACTACACCTCTCTTTTTTGAGGCGGAGCCAGAGGAATCTACGGGGTTGATTTCTATGGCTAAAGCTGCGGCCCTTCCCTTGAATGCAGGTAATTTAAGCAAGAACACTCCCGGTAAACTAGTAGCTTTTCTTTCCCAATCCTTACCATCCTTCAGGTACTGAAACAACCTTTCGTCAGCTGTCATGATTCATCACAAGCCTATAGGACAGTCAATACCTAGCAGATATAAAAAGATAGACGACTTTTACCATGACAATTCCTGCAAATACGAAAGATATGCATTGTAAAAGCTACTTCCGTTAAATTTAATTATCTTCAATCTTCTATTTGATTTTTCGTACACGGTATAGAATCATGATTTAGGAACTGTATATACATGATGATGATTAAACATGGTTGATAAGAGATATTGCTCACATTCCTTTTGCCACTCGATCCAAGACAGGATCTGCCGAGGGCTTCCGCTCTTTATTGCTTGAATATTATAGATCATATAAGACAAAGTGGTATATAGAATACACGACAATGTTAGATCTCGTTCCATCATCGCGCCGTTCATGGTGGAGTTTCTGGGAGGATCAGCAAAGAGCAATAGACAACTGGGTAAACAAGAAGGCGAAACTCATTAACATCGTATCAGCCTAGACGCGAGACAAGAAAGAGTGTGACGAGGATGAAGGCATTACACAATGAAGGCATGTCAACTTCTAATGAAGATAAAGGACCTGACCGGGAGGGTTCTGTTAAGTTAAGGTATCTTTTCTCCTCTTCTTTTCAAGAATTTGAGAATGTTTATTTTAGATTGCGATTTTGATAAATTATGTAAAAACATGAATAATGTCATCCACTGATAGACATGAACTATATTACAATCAACAACGACAACTACGCTTTTTCTTCCTACATGGATAATGATTAATCATCAAGACCTTCTGTTCTATCATTAACATATTCTATAGCTCTTTCGGTTATGCTTTTTTCAAATGGTATATGGAGTATATGTTGTAGTCCCAGTGAGTTGCATCTTCTGGATACCATGTCCCACCATCATCAGAATATACGATATGTTTTCCATATAGATTAACCAACGATTTTAGAAATGATTCGGCAACTAGCATATTCCTGTGCTTTGAAATAGAAACTCCAAGGATTCTATTATGAATTGGTTCTATCGCAACCCACAGCCATGCATCATTAGTATCGCCTATCTGAATCAATGTTTCATCTATGACAAAGGTGGTTATTATTCTAGCCTTCTTTTTGTTTGGAAAAACATCCTTTGGATTGAATTCCTGTATCCAATACCATATGGCAACATAGCTCCTGTCTACAAATGGTTCTAACGCTTTTGATATACTTCTAAGACTCACTCCAAGGAACTACGAGTACAATGCATATCGGATAAGAAAAGGTCTAGTCCTATTACGTTCAAACAAACATTACACTATAATATTAAACTGATTAAGCTTTAGCAATTATCTTTGCTTAACTTAACAGGACCGCCGGGAGAGTGGAAGAGATTATATTGCCACCAACAAAGTCTGTACACTCATGCTCCCACGAGTTGTAGCAACGACAACAATGGTGTCCTCCCTTTGCTCAGCAGCACAAGAAACTATAGCAGACGGACGTGACAGATGATAATTAAAATGAGTAGTAGTACCAGGTAAGATATGCTTCCGCTTCAATTACTTAGAATCAGAATAGAAAACAAGGGAAAGAACATATCTCCAGTGTTCTGCGAATACAACAACGATTGCAACAGTTCTGAACTCCAATTAGCTACAAAAATGATTGAAGAGTTTGAGGAAACATGGAAGAGGGAAGAAAGGAAAGGAGTGCTTGGAGAAAGAGTAGCCGCGTTGGAATCTCAATATGACGCCTATAAACTTGTCAGAGGGTTTTATACCCTGCTTGAAAGAAGATGTGTATTTAGTAGTATGAAAAACATGGTTGCAGTAGTAGATGACCTTGGCAACAGAGATACTGCCAAGACATTTGATGCCAATATTGCTTCTATTACGTCTAACATCCATCCGTACACTATAAGAAGAGAATTATTCGAAGAATCCTCAAAAAGGGGATTTGCTTTGACAGATGCTGAGCGATCAGAAATAATGGACGCAGTCGCATCTAGGTTGGGCCTATCCAGACAGGACATGGCTGCAGAAATGTGGAGTGACCTAGAAGAGAACATGATATTGAAGCAATTTTGCAAAATAACCCCAGAACAACTAATGGCATGGTATAACCTATCACTGATGCAGACGCTGCTATTCAATTGCACAAAGTTAGAATTCTCTGTATACGGGGGATCAAACTGGAAGCGAGTATTGAGAGATGTAAAAAGGCTTGGACTAATGTACAACCTACAGCATCAAAAACGAGACGAACAAACGAACGATATACAGCCTAGTGTAGATATGGCAGGTTCTGAAGACCCCGGAAGGAACAATGCTATGATAGTCTGTTCTATCGATGGCCCCTTAAGTGTTTTCAAACTAACTGATAGATACGGAACAGCTATTGCCAAGCTACTTCCATCAATAGTTTCCGCGAATACATGGTCTATTAGAGCATGGATTGTGAGGAAGACTATTTCTTCTGGGAAAAAAATGTATGAATTTGAAATGTCAAACAAGGAATCTCCTTTACTACGAGATCCTTATCGTGATGGATTAAAAATTAACGAAGGGAAAGGCGATTCTCCTTCTAGTAATTATTTCGACAGTAGTGTAGAAGAAAAATTTGCGAATAAATTCGAGCAGTCGGCCACTGGTTGGAAGTTAATAAGGGAACCTGATCCACTAATTCTATCTGACGGAAAGGCACTCATCCCTGACTTCATGTTTGAAAAGTATGACAGAAGGGTATATCTTGAGATCGTAGGGTTCTGGACTAAGGAATACCTCGAAAGGAAACTACGTAAAATAACAGATGTTACGAAGGCTCATAACAACGATAATTTTGACCTCTTTATTGCAATAAACAATGACTATTATGCAACTCCGAATAGTACTAACAATAGAGGTAAATTAAGCAATTCGCAGACATTATCTACTTTTGTGGACAGAGATCATCTAATACTATACAAAAATGACAATGTGCCACTTAAACATATCCTAGAATACCTAAAATCTATTGAACTGGAGATGGTAGAAAAATATGCAACTCGTAATTATAAGGATTTGTCAAGTCATCTGAATCATATCATTACTGGCAATGCTGACAATGGTGTCATAGCGATTCACGAAATTGCGAAGAAATGCAATATTCCAATAGAGTCGGCCCTAAGGATCATCAGATCAGAGCGAGGAAAAGTAAAGGACAAGGGCGATAATGCTAGTAGTTATATCATAGCGGATAAATATTTAATTTCAAAATCAAAGGCAAAGGAATTAGGACTACTCCTAATGGGCATAAGGAAATTTAACGAGGCTTGTTTACTCTTTGAAAAAAACAATATCCCTGAACCTTGTCACGTGGATCTTCTTTCCGAATTGGGTTTTGACATAATATGGAAAGGCATCGATTCTAATAGTGCAACTATTGAAAGAAGACTTTGAATCAATCAGTTCATATTTGAAATATAATCTCGCAAAAATGCGACATGAAAAGCTTAAATTTTTTTCTTTTCGCGTGCTATTCAAAGAACTATATTGTAGAAATCATCGACTTGACTTTTTGCATGTAATGGCTTAGATTATAGAATCTGTTTTTATATTCTTTCACCTGTATAAATTTAGTCTCATATTTGCAAACCCATTATAATATTGCGATTATCGGAGGCGGTATTCTCGGCACCTCGCTAGCATATTTCTTGTCCTCCCTATGCAACTTGAAGGTATTACTTATTGAGCAGGAAAAAAATGTAGCTTTCCATACGAGCAGCAGAAATACAGGGAAAGTGCACGCACCTTTTCTGTACGATCCGGTTAAAAAGAAACTTTTTGCAAAAGCTGCCTCTATGGGTTATGAGATGTGGCATAAATACTCAAACAACAAAAGGCTACTTTTCAAACAAGATGGAGTTTTGGAAGTTGCTACTGATCAAATAGGTATGGATCGATTGCACAAATATATGGAATGGGGAGAATCAAACGGCCTAAAAAGAGAACAAGAACTTAAATTCTTGGGAGAAACTGAAGTAAAGAATATTGAGCCTAGTGTTCGTTGTACCGCGGCGTTATACTGTTCTAAAGATGCTTCTGTCGATTATGGCTCTTTAACAAAGAGTCTGTTGCATGATTGCGAGTCATTTGGATGTAGCATTCTACTTGGCCACAAAGTTCGCAAGGTATCAACGTCTGTAGACAGAGGTGCTTTGGCAATAATAGTCGCTGACGATAGAGAAGAAAAAAGAATCACAACAGAATTTGTCGTCAATGCCGCTGGAGGGAATGCAGTAGATATCGCACATTCTATGCATCTAGCAAAAGAGTATACCGATCTGCATTTTAGAGGAGAATACTGGCAGGCTCCGCCGGAATATCGTTACCTTACGAATCTGAGCATATACTCGGTGCCAAAATATCCTGAATACCCTTTCCTGGATCCTCATTGGATAGTACGTATCGATGGAAGATGTGAAGTAGGTCCAAATGCGGTTCCCGTATTTGGACCTTATGCATATAATTGGAGTAAAAACCTAAGATATCTTTTACCGAAGATATTCGAATTGTCCAGGGCAGCAGGCGCTCGTAAGATTCTTTTTGACAGACAATTCTTATCTCTTGCCCGGAATGAGGTGAAAAGTTCACTATCCAAAACCGCAATGATAAACAGAGCTAAAGAATTTCTACCGCAGCTGAAAGCGACAGCGTTTACACGGCGAGGAACGGCAGGCATCAGATCTTCGCTAATAGATGAAGATGGAAGATTCGTTCCAGATACATTAATAGTTAAACAAGATTATTCTGTACACATTTTAAATTATAATTCGCCAGGAGCTACGGGAGCTTTACCAATGGCTGCATTAGTTGTAAATAAATTATTTGAAGATGGAATAATATCTCCTAGCATAGCCATAGAAAGCAAATCCCTTTGGGATATAAGGTCTATTGCGGAAGAAATGCACACTTGAGCGTATTATTCTTGTCTGTTACACATGATTTATACGATATGAACAAATTGGGTTTAGAATCTAAGTGCTTTGTTTGGCCAACGTCTGCACGTTGTAGTGCTCTAACATTAACCTCTGCTTAGCGGTCTGTGCTGGATATACCGTTATCTGATTCTCTACTTACAAGCTCGTCTAATATCCATATAATGATAATTTAAAATATGTTGTAGGCTGGGCTCCTATTTTTGCCTGCGATATATTCGTCAAAAAATCCATTAGGGCGTTTCTTCCTACTTTCCTATAGAACAGAACCAAACTTAAGACTCTCCATTTGTGTGCCGAAATTGTCTATCTTTACTTTTCTGTACCTGCGCGATAATAACGTGTATGCTTTGCATGAGACCAGCACGAGAATTGGATTCGCCTGCTCGCGAAATTTGTTATTTTGTTAATACCTTTGCAAAATCGTTCGTGTATGATGTCAAACTAGTTTTATACCAGAACTTGAGATAGACGCTGCTGCTTTTACGCCCCGTACCTAGTTGCGAAAGGTGAAAAATAGGTCTATCATTTCAGTAGAAAAAGAAAAGGTTGGCGTATAAATTATTATTTGCTCCGTCTTGCAGCTGAGGCGATTACGTATGCTAGACCTACTATAAGACCGAATGCCAAAGGTATCCACACGCCAAAGCTTTCAGTACTGACATTTATCTGCTGTATTAAACTGCCAAGGAATTCCATTTCTCTTATAGCTTTCCAGCAGGTAGAATATAAGGTTTATATCTCTGACTTTTGACCGTAGCTTCTTGAATATAATACATTATTTTTTGCTTATTTTATTTTTATTAATTCTACAGTTGTAATTTTTTGTTTTTGGTGCAACAAGTATAGATATTCCTGTCTTGATCGCCAGGGCTGGTGATAATGACAACGATGATGACGTCATCAGAGTCCTTAAATTACCCTCACCTGGCATCTTGTTAATATGAAGATGCAGAAGGAGCTGCGCAAGTTCTGTCCTAAATGCAAGATCCACACCGTCCAGGCTGTAGCCTTGTATAAGAAGGGCAAAGACAGAAAGGTGGCAGAAGGTGCTCGCAGGCATGCAGAAGACAAGAAAGGATATGGGGGTCAAAAATTCCCAGAACTCAAGAGAACTGCCAAGACCACAAAAAAAATTACATTACGCTACACATGTAAAAGTTGTCAGCGAAAGACAATGAAAGAAGGTATGCGAATTCGCAAACTTGAAATTCAACCTTAAAGCAGAGTATGTCTATTATGCGCAAAAATAACGTACTGATTCCAAAACCACGTAGCAACTTCGTATCTGTTCAATGCACACAGTGTGGAGAGACCAGGACTATCTTTACTCATACTACGACAGACATTCATTGCAAATCTTGTGGCCAGTTACTTGCCAAAAAGGGCGGATCCAGAGCAAACATTCTTGGAAAAGTTTTGAATACGTTTGACTAGATTTAGCCAAGCAATCTTTCTGCAATCTCAAGCTCCCGTCTCGTATTTACATTGACTACAATTTCTCTTTCATTCATTATTACATAATATTCCTTTAAGGTGGCAAGGCCCTTGACCTTTGAGGAATCGACTATGGTTATGCCAGTATGACAATATTCTTTTGAATTAATACTAAGAACCAGACTTGGCTTTACTCCCATATTTACAACAAATTGTTTATCCGATACAATAGATACACATGGCAGTCCAGAGGAGTATCTGCCTATAATCTCCTGTATAATTTTTGGGTTCAACAGAGGAAGATCGGCTGGTACCACAAAAATTGTCGCTGGTTTTAGTTTGTTGAGAAGTATGGACAGGTCTTGTGAATAGCTTTTACCTTCCGTTTTTATTACATCAATTGTCAACCATGATATATAACAACCGATGAATGCTTTGGTTCTTGGAGTATTGGAACTTGTTACTCCAATTATCTTATGGAATTCTCGAGACTGTGTAAGCGCATCGAGGACCCGTTCAATCATGGTCTTGCCTTTTAACTCTAATAAGGGTTTTTCTACATTAACGAAATTTTGCATCCGGCTTCCTTTACCACCACACATTATAGCAGCTATCATCGCTTATCGTAAAACATTCTCTGAGCTGGTTTAAAACATATAATAAAAATATTGATAGGGTGGAAAAATCATTATCTGAACAAATTACAATAATATGCATTTTTACTCAGCATTTCTACTAATTTTAGCCACACGTTCTCCTCCTTCTCGATATAATTCGTACTTACGTTCATAGCAGCCATGTGTCCAATAGTGATAGCATAATAGCACAACAATATCCAATCATAACGCGACTAAAGACAAAACTATCAAAGATGAAAGTCGAGTTAGTTCATTTGATGCGCCAATGACATCACCAGAAATACCACCTAAGGTTTTGTTTGAAGCATACCGTATAATTGCAGCGATTGCCGCAGATATGCCAAGCGATATGAGGCCCGCGTAATAACCGCCACCTAAAAACCATACAATGGGAAGTGTAATTGCTGTAGCGACTAATATTTTTCGCCTATCCTTCATAGCGCTAGTAAAAGGAGAGCTAAAACCCTCCCATGCAGACAGTCCTCTGTAGGACTGGAGAGCCATTGCATATTTAGCTATTACTTCAGCCGCAGTAATACTAGTTAGCAATCTGATTCCATGATGAAAACTCGATAATGCAATAATCATACCCGCCATATAAAGAACAAGAGCTGCTACTCCAGCAGAACCGACCGCAGGATCACGCATAGCCTTGTGTTTGACTTCCGCTCCGCCTTTTGCCATTAATCCGTCAGCAAAATCAGCTAGCGCATCCGTATGATGTGCACCAGTAATTATTATGAATGCGCCAGTAATTAAGAGACCAACTAACAGCGGTTGTAGGTAGAATGAAATTCCATAGGCCAACGCCCCGATTAAAACTCCGATTATTATACCAGCTAGTGGAAAAAGATACATCTTATCTGCAATAGATTGAATATCAGTGATGAGTGATTTTGGAGCAGGGATTATTGTCAAGAATGAAATAATCGCACGCATAGATTCAAAGACCAAAAAGCATTCTCCACCAGCCAGCAAGATACAAAATTGTTATTAAAGGAAAGGAGAAAACCGTACAAAATAGAATTGTTGTCAATTTCATTATAGAAATTGCGGTTTTACATTTTCCGATAGATGAAGGCTCATATCCCTCCCCTATGGAATAGTAACCAACTTTTTCAAGCTTTATTCTCAAGGCCCCGGCCAGCGTGGCCATTGGATAGCCAGCATTAGGACTCATGGTTTTATTATGATCGCGTTTCAAAATCTGCATTGATTGCTTCGAGTCTGCACCCATAATCCTTGCAACAATCACCATCAAAAACGCGGTAATCCTTGCAGGTATATAGTTACCAATGGTATCAAGGGTCGCCGACATCCATCCAATATCCTTATAATAATTATCGTTATATCCTATCATGGAATCTAATGTGTTAATTATTCTATAAACAAAAGCCCCTGCAGGGCCAAAAAGTGAATAATAAAATAATGGCGAAGTAATTCCGTCAACTACACTTTCGCCAATGCACTCGATAGTCCCGGAGATTACATGCTGATCATCCAAATTCTTTGTATCTCTTCTTACTATCATCGATAGATTATATCGTGCGTTTATCAAATCTCTTCTCTCTAATGCACTCATAATCGCCTTCGCATGTTTTTCCATTCCCCTTATTGCAATAGTAATTTTCAAAATTAATACAGAAAATATGATAAAGCCAAGTGACCCAAGTAAATGAACGGCTGAAAATGCGCCAATGTGAATTATGATTCCAAATACAATTATTAATGAAATCGAAAAGATAATTCCCCTAAACCTTTCTTTTTTTGTACAATTACTATCGTTATCCTTTAATTTTGGTGCGAAGAATCCGATAAGCCCGCCTAACCATGCAACAGGATGATAGTTGTTGGAGGGATCTCCAAATAAGAGGTCTATTACAATCGCTCCAAGAAGTGCGATTAATAGGTCCTCTGAAAGCATCATCATAGCTTGAGTCCAATAACCCTAGTGATTATTTTTTGTATATCTATACTTTCACCTATCGCCTTTGCCAACAGGTTGATGTGCCAATCCCACGATTTTCTTGGTCGTTCGTATCTGTTTGAACGCTCGCCATCAAGTGAATCTTCATTTGGCAAGTGAAAATCAACTTTTGGAATTACCCCTAAAACTTGTTTTCTGGTTATTTTTTCAACTGATTTTATTGCAGGATCTAAAAGCGATTTATCTCCACGAAATTTGTTTATTAGGAAACCTTTAACCAAATTCCTGTGATTTGGCTTTAGCAATTTCATAGTACCCACAATGCTTGCAAAACATCCGCCTCTTTCTATATCCGAACAAACGATCACCGGCGCACACACTTTCTCTGCAAGCAACATATTTGCTGCGTCATACTTTAAAATATTGATTTCAGCAGGAGAACCGGCTCCTTCTATTACAACAATGTCATTTTCTTTTCTGAGGCTGGACAGGGCATTTAAAATCAATGGTAAGCCTTGTTGTAAGATGAATTTTTCATAATATTCCTTTGCATGCATTTCATTATAAAACTTACCATCCAATATGACATTACTTCGATCATCCCCGAGCGGTTTTAATAAAATGGGATTCATTCTTACATCCGGGTTCTTCCTTGAAGCAACCGCCTGAACAGCTTGTGCCAGGGAGATCCTATCTAAGGTATTATCAATGATATAGACATTCGAAGACATATTCTGAGCTTTGAACGGAACAACTCGATACCCCCTATCACTAAATATTCTGCAAAGGGCTGTAACAAGAGTGCTCTTGCCTGCTCCGGATGATGTTCCCTGAATCATGAGCAATTTTGCCTTTGTCATGTATCATCAATTGATTCCAAGGCATCGATTAAAAGCAAGTTTTCCTTACGGGTTTTTACAGCTACTCGAATATATTCATGCCCCATACCGGTAAACGTACTACAATCTCTAACGAGCACTCCCCTTTTCATCAACATAGAATCTCTTACTTGTAGTGAGTTTTTGTTTTTCAAATGGATTAAAAAGTAGTTCGCATCAGACCTACATGGTGTAAACGTCCGCATTTTTTTCTTTATCCTAGACCACATATACTTTCGTTCCTTTTTGATTATTCTTTTTGCCTTCGCTAAATGACTCGTGTCGTTTAAAGCAGCAATCGCAGCCATTTGTGCAACCCCGTTTACGTTCCAAGGGATGCGATTTGCAGACAGCTTGCTGGCAAGCCTAGGATTACATACACTATATCCAACCCTTAGACCAGCAAGACCAAAGGATTTTGTCAGGGATCTCAAGACTACCAGGTTATCGAATTCATTTATCTTATTAATCATAGAATGCCGTTGATTATGGTGACCATCATCATCAACAAGTTCTATAAAACACTCATCAATCAAAACTTTCGTAGAATTATCTACACTTTCAACTATTTTTTTAATTGCGGCAGCAGAAAATAATCCAGTTGGATTATTCGGATTGCATAGAAATATGGCAGCTTGTTTTTTTGCCTTCTGGATAATAAGTTCTGTATCCAGCATCAAATTCTTCAATGGAATGAATAAGATATCAGCACCCATTCTCCTTGATGCAAGTTCATATTCACAGAAAGTTGGAGCAGGAATGGTTACCTTACCTTGCGCAAATGCCCTGGCAAAGTCATGGATTATTTCGGTCGCCCCATTTCCTACACAAATGCAGTCTGATTTCAAGCCAATGTCCAAGTAATTCACTATATGCTTTTTAAGATCGATGCATTCGGGATCAGGATATAAAGATGAAAGTTTACCTAAATTTTTCTGAATTGACTTGAGAACCTTTTTGGAAATTCCTAGTGGATTAACATTAGTACTAAAATCAGCTTTAACTAATCCAGGATGATTGACTGAGTAGATCCCCCCGTGTGAACAGGTACCAGACATAATCCCTCTTGCTCTTAACTCACTCATTTCATATCGTTTACACTGGCAAGATATTTAGAATCTTTTCATTCATTTTCCAAACAAGGCACAAAGTTTTAAAATTGAATCTGAAAACGATTATTAATTACATGACAGTTAATGGCCTATCATGTTAAAAGTAGCACTCGTTGGAGCCACAGGAGCTGTCGGACAGGAATTTGTTATAGCTTTAAACAAACACCCATGGTTTGAATTAACGCAAATTGCTTCATCTGAGAGATCTGCAGGTAAAAAATACATAGACGCCCTACGCGATCCAAGCACTGGGATCTTAAGGTGGCATAATAAAGAACAAGTTCCGGAATATGCTCAAGACATGATTCTAAGTACTGTGGAAGACCTGGATAAAAAAAACTTCGACCTAGCCTTTACTGCATTAGAATCATCTGATGCCAAGGTAATTGAGCCAACCTTCGCACGATCATTACCTGTCATCAGCACCGCAGCGGCCTTTAGATATGAAGATGATGTTCCTATATTGATCCCAGGTGTTAATGACGAGCATGCACAATTACTGAATGTTCAAAGAAAGAACAGAGGATGGAAAGGCTTCATTGCTCCCCTACCAAATTGTACTACAACAGGTCTAGCAATTACCCTAAAACCCATAATGGATAAATTTGGAATTGAAAATGTTTTCATGACATCCATGCAAGCATTATCAGGCGCTGGAAGATCGCCGGGTGTTATTGCCCTTGACATTATGGATAATATAATCCCTTACATTCCAAAAGAAGAAGAAAAGGTTCAGGTGGAGACGAAAAAGATCTTGGGCAATTTGGATACCCGCTCGATTGTTCCCAACCCAATCAAAGTCAGTTGCACATGTACCAGGGTTCCAGTTTCCGATGGTCATACAGAAACCGTGTTCGTTGAAACCAAAAGACCTGCTGAGCCAGAGAAAGTAAAGGATGAAATGTCAAGGTTCTCAAAATCTATTACCATCAAAAAATTACCAACGGCTCCACGAGACTATATCATTGTTCACGACGATCCGGCAAGACCACAACCACGTATAGATAGGGAGATTAACGATGGTATGACGACGGTCGTCGGCAGGTTGAGAAAGGACACTGTTTTTGACAACGGGGTCAAATATGTCTTGTTATCACATAATGAAAAAATGGGTTCTGCAAAGGGCGCGATACTACTTGCTGAACTATTAAAAGAGGAAGGTATCATTTAATCACCTTATTATTATTAAAAAATACAATTAAATTTGAAATTAATACATTTATTAAGCCGTTGCCTACAGATATAATAGATATAATAGGTAATTTAAATGGGAAGAACAGATGATTTAGATTTAAAAATATTAAGTGAACTTGCAACGGATGCCAGTATTTCTGTACCAAAACTTTCAAAGAAGATAAATGTAAATGCTTCTGTTGTTTACAGTAGAATAAAACGACTTTCTAAAAGAGGTCTCATCAGAAAATTTACAATTGTGATTAATGATGAGGCCCTAGGTTTTAGTGTAAAAGCTCTTACAGGAATCAACATGGATTCTAAATTAAGGGATAATGTGCTGAATGAATTATTTAAAATTCCAGAGGTTCGTGAAGTTTCAGAAGTAACAGGCAGGTTTGATGTTCTAGTAACGATGAATGCTCGTTCTCTTGATGAAATGCATCAGTTGATCTCGGAAAAAATAGGTCATGTCGAAGGAGTTCAAAAAACAGAAACGTTTATCGAAATGAGAAAGACTGCCCGTGAAATAATTTACCCAACCTCTATTTCAAAGTAACCATCTTACTTCCTTGCATTTACCTTTGAAGATATAAATATCCATTTATTACCTTTTATAGCGATTAGAGAAGAGTTGATCTCAGTACTGTGATCCCGCAGATGACAGCAAGTAGTCAGGTCAGAAATTATTATGAGCTCACAAAGCCAAAAATCTGGTATCTGCTGGTTTTTACAACTTTTGGTTCGGCACTAACTGCGTCTTTGTTATTTCACACCTACCTTCAGCCTTTAACATGGGGCTTGCTTATTGGAGGAGTGGCTGCAGGTTCCGCTGCTGCTGACACATTGACCGGTTATAACGATCGTGATATCGATGCTATTATGGACAGGACAAGAGGAAGACCTATCCCATCGGGTCGAATTTCCCCAAAGCATGCACTTGAATTTGGTTTGATATTGGCAGCAATTTCATTGATATTTGCATGGCTTATCAATATCTGGGCGTTTGCTCTGATGGCTTTTGGACTATTCGATAACATAATAATATATAGTAAATGGTTGAAGAGGAGGAGCCAAACAAATATTATTTTAGGTGGGTTCTCAGGTGGCGCTCCTGCACTAATAGGATATGTTGCAGTAACAACACAAAATATAGAAATTGGACTTGTAATGGCAGGCCTGGTTTTCCTATGGATTCCAACCCATATCTGGAGTCTTGCCTTACACTCCAAAAAAGACTATACCAGAGCAGGTATTCCAATGCTACCGGTAATTGTTACGGAAAAGAAATCAGTCCGCATAATTGCAGGGACAACTCTGATGATGGTCATATTCAGTATTCTTCCATTCTTATTCAAACAATTTGGGTTAATTTATCTGGTTACCGCAGGGGTTTTTGGAGCAGTGATGATAGCTTTGTCCGTATGGTTGTTAATAAGGCCCAGCGAGAAAGCTTCTTGGACTGTGTTCAAATTCTCTAGCCCTTATCTGACTGCACTCTTTATTGCTTTTATGATTGATGCTTTATATCATTAATTGGACAAAGCTTTTTCACATTCATAAAGTATTCTTGCAATAACAACATGTGCCTCTAACCTAAATTTCCCAACAGAATATAATCTATTAAATAACATAGTTGTATTGTCGGAGAAATGACCTTTGGGGAATCCTCCCACTACAAATGCGCAGTGACTATTACCTCCATTAATATTTTTTTTAACTACTTCTTCGAATGTGCTTTGGATTCCAATGGTAGAAAGACCTATCAATTTATCGGGCTTTACTATATCTTTTACCAAATCTTCAAATTTAACATTATCTTGCAATTCTAGAAGAACATCGTTTTTGTCATTATCGTTTTGATCTCGTTTTATAATTTTGTTTTTGAACAAATTTATCATAAGGCCTTCGAAACGAAAATACGATTTTGGTATTCGTAAATTTTCACCAACGAAGATTAGCTTGTTATTTATTGTATGTACATAAACATGTAACAGTCCTTTGAAAAATATAGGAGTTGATAATGCTTCCATCAATGCAAAATGGACTATATCTGGTCGACCTCGTTTCCAACTGAACTTGAACCTAGCTTGCACCATTGCTCGGTGGTGATAACTCCTATCCAGTAGGGTGTCTCCCGGCATCTTGCCAATCTTTTGGGAATAATTTCTAACTGACGGATGATCGACTATCTCTTCTGGAACAGTCTCCAGCGCGGCCTCGGCAATTACTAAAGATATTTTCTGGAACAAAATATTATCTAGACGGTAAGATAGTATCCGCATCCACTTATAAACAGCAGCAACCATCTCGCTGTACTACTTTTCCATTTGCAATCTTTTAGCTTGACATATGTGTGCGTCTCAATAAAAGTATTAAATATTTTTCATATTTTTTCTTACTTAAAGAATCCTTAATGGTAATGACTGATATTCTATGATTAGATTCTGTTATCAATCAATTATGATATTGTCTTTAGTAATCGCAGTAACAATTCTCATATTGACTCCTTTATTCTCAAGATTTAGTAATGCTTCCTATATTGCTTGAAATTCGAGCGGAAAAGATGATGCTGTAGAATCCATACAAAAATCATGTCTAATTTTTGTTCTGCCATAGAACCTCAATATCGCCTTGGTTACACCTTCAATTCCTTGTAACACTTCTGTACCTTCAGTGATAGTATCATCAGAAGCATTCAAGGCTCGTGTACGGTAATTGTAATTTTTAACATATAAAGCATTTCCCATTTACGCCAATCTTCAGCGAAAGAGAACATGTTATATTAAATGCTTCTTTGCATGTATCAGTTTTTGAAATTCTTTAAGACAGGAATCCAGCTCTTCTTCTGCCTCTTCTTTGCATCCCTTGTTGACTATAATTTCCCCCGGCCCAAATCTTGTACCATTGATTGTAATTGGTATTTTTGTATGTAGAATCCCAGCTAAAAACTCGAAAAGATTAGGGTATGTCAAATCATTCGCGTAAACATAGCTGGTCGTTTCATTGCTAACAACCCCTTCTTCCTGTACTGGAAATTTAAAATCTTGAGAAGAAACGAAATCAATAATTTTTAGTGCTGCATCTTTTGAATCAGATTCTAATCCCTTATTTTGTTTTGACTCCAGGTATCTCTTTGCATTGTATTCTAATTCATCAAAGCTTGTCATTGTTATCCAATAAGTTTGCATAACAGGTTAATTACATTACCATTGATCATTAAAAGAATAATATAAGCTGACGATATAATATATATGATATACGCCTTATTTTAAAAGTTATGCTATGAGAAAACAGGTTGCAAGGGAGATTGCCAAAGAAAGGATTGAGATTTTGGTAGCAAATGCTCTGCGGGAGCTTAGAGAACATGATGATGAGCTTGCCAATTGCCATGCGAGGCTTGCAAAAAAAATTGCTATGCGTACGCGGTTGAGGCTTCCTTATGAAATTCGACAGTTATATTGTAAAAGATGTAAACAATTTATTTCTCCAGGTAAGAACGGAAGAGTAAGGATGGGGAGATCGAATGTAAAGGCCATAAGAATTACCTGCCTAAAATGTGGTCATGTCTATCACAAAATCTTGAATACGAGATAACGAAAAACACAGTTTGATTATTTGAATATGGCTTCTTCAACGGAGAATAAGGATTTATAGGGGATTTACGAGGTGATTATTTATAACAATGGCGAAAGCTTATGATATTCCCGCTGATGACCTCATCATGAAGTTGGCTGAACAGCTAAAGAAAGACAAGAAGATCGAATCTCCAAGCTGGACAGCATTTGTTAAAACCGGTGCACACACAGAAAAAATCCCCCAGAACAAAGACTGGTGGTATACAAGATGTGCCTCTCTTTTAAGAAAAGTTTACATTCATGGCCCAATAGGTGTCTCCGATCTGAAGAGTGAGTATGGTGGGAGAAAGAAGATTGGATATAATCTGTCCCATCACAAAGATGCAGGTGGAGCAATTATTCGAAAGGCATTACAACAGCTTGAGGTAGCTGGATATATCGTCAAAAAAAATAAAGGTCGATTAGTCTCAGAGGAAGGAATGAAAAGGATTGACAGGGTCGCTACGGAATTGTACAAAGAGATAATTAAGACGTCGCAAGAGATGCAACGATACGCCTAGTTTACGTGTAAGTTCATAGGATATGTCATCATCTCCACCACAACAGCCAAACGGAGACGAAGCTAAGAGACGGGAAGCAGAAGCTGCAGCTGCCATGCGGCAACGTGCGCTAACTGTTCTTTTAGAGCCTTCGGCAAGGCAAAGATTGGCAAACATCAGAATAGTTAAGCCAGAACTGGCGGCAGCAGTCGAAAACTATTTAATAAGTGCGGCTTCATCCGGAAGATTGAACAGAGCTTTGACAGACGAAGAATTAAAACAAGTCTTACTCAGTTTACAACAACCAAAGAAAGATTTCAAAATAAATAGACGTTAAATGAAATTACTGTTTTTCAGATTCTATCCCTTATATGTTCACAGCCTCTAAATTGTATAGATAAGACGCCGATATTAGCTATTGCAAGCACCAGGTTGACGATGGAGACGGCGTCCAATGAACAAAAGAATTTATGGATTTCTTATAGAAAGTAAAATGCCTTTTTGGATCTTTTAGATTTAAATCATGCCTGATGGCAATTACCAAAACTGCAGATATGCGTTTGAACATACTGAAAAGTGTGGAGTTGATTGTTAGAATGAAATTCGATGGAACAATGGAAATAGGACTTGGAAGTATATGATAGATCTAACAAGGCCTCCAGCATATCATCATCATGACAAGCCTCCTTATGCTCTTACTATAAATGGTGCTATTACGACAGCAATTATTGTTGCAGCTATTAGTGCAAAAAGGAAAAGTCGTTCGCGTGTTATTTTCATAAGTGTTTTATACTCAAATATTAATGCTATATAATTTTACTTGTTGACATAGCGGTATAGATTATTGTTGTTGTTTTGAAGATCCATATCTAATAACAAAGAACATCGATTATAAAATTTTGAATCAGAAAAGTGGTCTCGATAAATTAACTATTTTCTTTCTGATATAACTTCAGCTGTTGCGCTGTCCACAAAGTAAATGTGACTGTTTTTTATGACTTCCCATGCGAAATGATTCCCCGTTGTTATTGTAGGCTCGGCTTTACCAAGATATTTTCCGATCGAATTAGAATTAGCGTCAGATTCAAATATAGTACCATCACCTTTAATGTAGACGTATTTTGTAGAGAAGTCTGATACATTATATCGTGTGAGGTTTTCCTTGTGTGCAACTGTCGTAATTGCTTCTTTGGAAGATACAGGAGTAGAAAATAGAGTTGGCACCCTTAAAGAATTTTGCAATCCTAAATATACCAAAGATGTCACTATAACACCAATTCCACTTAAGATAATTATTTTATTGTCCATTTTATATTAAGGCCTTGATAACCAGTAACCTGTCCGTAGTTCAATTTTTTCTTTTTTATTGCCTGATGTCCAGCTTATTCACTTATTCATCTGTTTACATCATAAGCTAAGACAATACGATAACGCGTATAAGAGAATGGCGCATTCTATATGTGATAATATAGTGAAAAAATCAAACGCGTTCTCAACGACTGCAGTAGCTATTATCGTTCTGACGATATTGTCTGCATCACTATCAAACGTTTGCAACCAAGTTATGGCCCAAACAGGTTCCGCTTCTTCTGCTGTTGCTGGAACACAACTCCCTCGTTCTTCCCCTTCATCCCATTCTCCTCTTAATACTATATTCAAACAGGTACAGAGCTCTGTTGTTCAGATAACGAGCAAGATTCCTCTACCTACTGCAAATCCATCAAACCCCCAAACTCAAAATGCCACTGCATTAGGTTCTGGATTTGTCTACGATAAGCAGGGACATATTATTACGAACAACCATGTAGTAGGCGATGCAAAAATAGTAGATGTAACATTTGTAGATGGGAATAAATACACAGCAAAGATAATCGGAACTGATATCTATAGTGATGTTGCAGTCCTAAAAATTCAAATTCAAAATATGACGCAGTTACAGAAGCAACCCTTTCTCAAACCACTTGTAATTGGAAACTCCTCAAAACTCGAGGTTGGAGATCAGGTGATTGCAATTGGTAATCCATTTGGACTTGACAATACCTTGACCACAGGTATTGTAAGCGCGATAGGACGTGTGTTACCGCCGGCTACTGAAGCAGGTGGGTTTTCTATACCGAATATCATTCAGACTGATGCACCAATCGCTCCTGGTAGCTCTGGTGGACCGTTGCTTAACATACAAGGACAGGTTGTTGGAATGAATACTGCTGGAATTCCACCTATTTTAGGCGGTGGCATAGCATTTGCAATTCCGTCTACCACAATAACACGAATAGCCGCTACATTAATTGAAAAGGGAGATTACATACATCCTTATCTCGGCCTTAAAGGCGGTACTATAACTTCAGATTTAGCACAGAACATTACAGGCATACCAACAACAAACTTCAAGGGAATATTTGTAGATACAATTACAAAGAACGGTCCCGCGGATAAAGCAGGAATACATGGAAGCACTACAGATCAATACTCAAAAAAACATGCTGGGGATATAATAGTAGCTGTTGATAGTCATCCTGTAGTTAGAATAGATGATATGATCTCATATATTGACCAGCATAAATCTGTTGGTGACAATTTAACCTTGACAGTATACAGAAATGGTCATACTTTAGATCTAAAAGCAATTCTTACAGCGCGTCCATCCCTACTTCCATTGCTCCCCGCAATATCGTCTACCCCCCCTTCCACACAACCGCCGTTACCAATACCACCACATCCATAATTTTTACTTACACAAGGTCACTTGAAAATCAGATGGGAAGTATGGATTTGAGATCCGAAAAGATGACAATTTGCAGTCACATACAATCTAAGCAGTAGTATCGCCCTCCGTGTCAGTCTTATTTATAGAAAAGATAGGAATAAGAATAAAAGAGATCGTTTTTTATTTGAGGAGCATACAACAGCAATACCTATCCAGTAGGTTATGGTGTCCCTTTAAGAGGGTTTTGCCTACCACCGGTGGGCTTTATCATTCCTAAATTGTCCTACAGGAGTAATTAGATCTAGTTAACTATATTAAGTATTGGGATTGCTTTCAATTTTATGAAGGCGGCCTTGTTTCGTGAATATAGTAAAGATCCTGAAAAGGTTGTAAGGATTGAAGACGTTGATATGCCAAAATTGAAGCCTACAGAGGTCATGATAAAAACAGAAGTGGCAGGGTACAATTATAATGATCTTTGGGCCCTTTGGGGAGAACCTGTCAAAGTTCCGTTACCCCATATCTCTGGGAGCGATGTAGCAGGTAATGTGGTAGAAGTTGGTGATGATGTTACAAAATTCAAAGTCGGCGACAGAGTTGTGTCACATTCTAACCTAAGCTGCAGAAGTTGTGAAGCCTGTACGTCTGGCAGAGAGTATGATTGTATTGATAGAACAATCTGGGGATTCCAGACTGGTCCTTTGTGGGGTGGTTTTGGTCAATACACACACTTGCCTGAGGTAAACGTAGCCAGACTGCCTGAAAATGTATCCTATGAGGATGCATCTGCAATCTCAATGGTTGGAATGACTGCATGGCATATGTTGGTAGGAAGAGCCAAGATAAAACCCGGCCAAACGGTCCTAATCATGGGTGGAACGAGTGGAGTTGGTATGGTAGGAATTCAGATTGCAAAATTATACAATTGTACCATAATTGCCACAGCAGGCAACAAAGAAAAGATGGACAAATGTTTGGAAATAGGCGCAGACCATGCGGTTAATCACAGAGAAGAAGATTGGTATAAGAAGGTTAGAGCGATTACTAATAAACAGGGTGTGGATATTGTCTTTGAACATATTGGAAAGGCAACGTTCCCTCAAGAAGTTGGTCTGTTAAAGACAGCTGGAACCCTTGTTGCAACTGGTGCAACTACGGGTTATGACTCGACTATCGATTTAAGATATCTTTTCTTCAAGGGAACAAATCTACTTGGGTCTACTCAGGGGACGAAAGCTGAATTAGAAGAAGTAATTTATTGGACGAGCAAAGGAAAAATAAAACCTCTTGTTCATACGATTCTGCCATTTAGCGATATGGCAAAAGGTCATGTAATGATGGCGAAAGCTGAACAGACGGGGAAGATTCTGACAACACCACAGAAACTCTGATCCTCCCTCTTATTTTCACATCTTTGTTCAAATGATGCTTAGAAGCCTGATATTTGTTCCTAGTAACAGCAAGCGCTTTATCGAGAAGGCTAAGGCGTTAAATGCAGATATTATATGCTTTGATCTAGAAGATTCTGTTCCCTTGAACGAAAAAACTACTGCAAGACAGGCGATCATAGACACATTAGCGAAAAGGGCAGAGTACAGATCAAGTATTTATGTCAGGATAAACTCCTTAGAATCAGGTCTCGCTTTTTCAGACCTAAACGCAATAATTCAAGAAGGAATCGACGGTATTGTCGTACCAAAGGTAAATGACAAAAATGAAGTAAATAAAATTGAACATCTAACATCCGCTCTTGAGAAGGAAAGGGGTATAGGCAAGGACAGCATCAAATTGATGCCATCTATTGAGAGCGCAAAAGGAGTCGTCAATGCTTATTCTATAGCGAAATCAGTTGGGAGAATAAATGCTTTAGTTTTTGGAGTCTTTGATTTTCTCTATGATATGCATCTTGATTACGTTGAAGATGACGAAGTTGAATATCGATATGCGCGTGCGAAAATCCCTGTTGACGCAAGAGCGGCAGGATTAGCGGCGCTCGATGGTATCTGGCAGAAGGTAGACGATCTAGATGGTTTGAGAAAAGACGCTAATACTGCGAAGAGATTAGGCTATTCAGGTAAAACCATAATTCATCCAGGTCAGATTGAACCAGTTCACAAGATTTTCATGCCTAGCAAAAATGAAATTGAATGGGCCAAGAAAGTATTGGAAGCACTAAGAGAATCAATGGAAATTGGAAATGGAAAGGGTGCAGTCAAATTAGAAGGGAAGATGATTGATGCAGTACATTATAAACAGGCGAAAGCAATATTAAATGCTATGGATGAAACAGAATAGAAGTGAGTACAAGCTACTGACATAAAACAGCAGGCGAGAATATCATTAGCAGCCATAATAATATAACAACAACAGCTCTTCTTCATCTTCTTTGTTGTAGCAGACAATCTTTGGTACAATATAATAAAGCAACGAAAATCATCATCTGTCACATGTACCTTATAGGCAAGACTATCTGACAATCTCTCCGGTCTCTTCCAAAATTCTTTCCGTACCTGAGGGGTGCTTCAATATGCCATATTCTTCGAACAGTTCATCTAATGTCTTTTTTCTGATAAAGTATTCATCTTCATCAAATTCATCTTCATCGCCATAATATTCACGTATAAGAACCTTGAAAATGCCATCCTTGATCTCTCTTACAAGTATATCAGCATCGTCACCCTCATACACATAATACTTCACATAGTCGGATATCGGTATTTCTGTTTCCATTTTATTTCATTATCCTCAAAGAAGAAGTGAATTTGCCATATTTTAACTGATTAGGGCTTTATATTTTATTTTCAAAGTATGCTTTTTATCAGGTCTAAATATATGATAAACAATGAAAGTAGT
Organism: Nitrososphaeraceae archaeon; assembly: GCA_036522495.1. GTDB lineage: Archaea > Thermoproteota > Nitrososphaeria > Nitrososphaerales > Nitrososphaeraceae > Nitrososphaera_A. The sequence continues at coordinate 35,559 of DATDFS010000068.1, forward strand.
TGTTTACTGGCATCATTGAAGGTCTTGGCACCGTAAAATCAGTATCCAAACTTAAGCGCAAAAACAAGGTAGCAGGAGCAGACACCAAGATGAGTATATACCTAGGACAGCTTAGGAAGGGTTTGAAGATTGGCAATAGTGTAAGCATCAATGGTGCCTGTCTTACTATTGTCAGATTGCATAAAGGAATAGCGGATTTCGAGTTAGTAGAGGAAACTGTCAAGCGTAGCTGCATGGGTTTGATAAAGCCGGGTGATAAAGTAAATATTGAGAGAAGTTTGCGATTGGGTGATAGATTGGAAGGACACATAATCCTCGGTCATGTAGACACTACTGGTACTATCGAAGAAATCAGCACCTCCTGTACAGGAACGAAGATATGGATAAAAATTAACGATGTTAGTGTGTTTCCTTCGATTGTCCCCAAGGGATCTATAGCGGTAGATGGGATAAGCCTAACTCTCATAGAAGTAAAGAATCAAAGGGTCTCCATCGCCTTGATACCCTACACCTTAGATAACACAACATTAGGTTTGAAATCGAGAGGCGACAGTGTCAATATAGAGATTGACCTAATCGGCAGGTATGTGACTAATAACCTACCAAAAAATTAGTTTAAACTCGGACTTTAGTAAACTATATAATGAATTTCTGTGGGAAGATACTTGATTGTCTTCAATTGAAGAAGGAATTGCTGCTTTACGGAATGGCAAATTTGTCCTTGTGCATGATGACAAAGGACGTGAAGATGAAATTGACATGGTAATTGCTGCTGAGCACGTCAGGCCGCTGCATGTTACAACAATGAGAAATGATGCTGGAGGACTGCTGTGTGTAGCTATTGCAAATGAAATTACGGTAAAATTGGGTCTAGTGTATATGCAGGAAATAATCCAAAGTCTCTCAAACATTAACCCGATCTTCTCAAAATTAAGTCGCGGCAAATCTCCGTATGGAGACAACCCTTCTTTTTCAATTGCTGTCAATCATCGTGATACGTATACGGGGATTACTGATATCGATAGAGCATTGACAATCTCTAGGCTGGCAGAAGTATGTAAAAAAATTGATTCTGGCGGAATAGAGGAATTTGCAAATAATTTTAGAGCGCCAGGTCATGTCCCGATTCTAATTGCCTCCAAAGGCCTTCTTCAACGACGAATGGGACACACTGAGCTATGCGTATGTCTAACTCAGATGGCGGGATTGATCCCGGTCGTAGCAATCTGCGAAATGTTAGATTCTACCACCTATCGAGCGTTGTCAGCAAGCAAGGCAAAAAGATATGCTGATAAGGCTGCCATTCCATTACTGGAGGCAAATCAGTTAAAAAAAATCATGATGAGGCGGCTTGATACTAGTAATTGAACAAAATCAAAATAGCGATAGTGGTCTCCGAGTTTAACAGAAGTATTACGTTTCAGATGCTCGCTGCTGCGAAAAGTCAAGCTCAAAAAGTCAATGCAGATATAAGGTACGTATGTTATGTGCCTGGTTCATTCGACATGCCATTGATACTTGAAGAATTGTTGAAAAAGAGCGACGTAGATGCTGTTGTAACGCTTGGCGCAGTAATCAAAGGCGAGACGCGGCATGACGAGATTGTGGCAGAAAATGCAGCCAGACTGATCGCTGATCTTTCACTGAAACATGGCAAACCAGTCGCGCTAGGAATTACAGGTCCAAATATCACCATTGAACAAGCAAGAAACAGGGTCAGGCTTGTACCATTGCGTGCTGTAAACGCAGCAGTTAATATGGCAATCAGGATTAAAAAGCTGAAAAAAGAGAATCAGAGTTCAAGAGGGAAGGCGACAATAATAGATTGACAATACAAATGACAATTATCAGAATCGAAGGATACGGTCCATGGACACTTACGCTTGGCAGTGATAGAGAAGGAGTTCTTCAAATGCTCCAAGCAAGGATCTACTATGATGTACAGCGACTGTTTTCAGAAAGAGAATCATTAGTATTTGCAAATAGATATGATGAGTATTTTGCGATAACTAATGGCCTCTCCACACAGGACCACATACTCATCCAGAAGGAGCTTGAAAAGATTTACAACAATCTTAAACTATCAATGACGATTGGAAATGGGATGACATCATTTGAGGCTAATATGAATGCGTATGATGCAAGGAGGACAGGGAAGCTTCTTGATAAAAGAGCTAGAATTTTTGGGAAAGAATGTTCTAACTTGGATTCAGTTTATGACTTTGCTCAAATAATGCATATTGATATTGATGGTTCAACAAATGTTGGCTCCAAGATATCACCTTACGAAATTGCATCTTTAGTATCAAAGATCCATGCTAGCCTATCAGAAGAATTTCTTAAAAAAGAGTCGATGACATTTTTCATTGGTGGAGACAATTTCATGGTGATATCAAATGGAACAACAAAGCAAGATGCCGAGAAAATTATCGAGAGAGTAACTAAAGGCATCGATATAAAATTAAATTGTGGAATAGGTGTTGGAAGGACAGGAAGAAAAGCTGCCGAGGCTGCCACTAGAGCACTCGACACGATTAGAAGCTTAAGAAATGAGGGAAAAATTCAGCCGTTTTATGAGATAGAATGTCTATAGAAATAAGGAACGCAAGCCTCCTGCTAGGAAGAGATTTAACTTTCGTCAAAAGTGGATTTCTTGAGATTGGAAAAAACGGATTAATAAGAAGGGTGGGGACTGGAAGTTATCATAATGCAAATCATGATAGAAACAAGAAAACATATGATGCAGAAGGATTTTTTATCATTCCTGGATTCATAAACGCACATACACACATTGGGGATTCGATTGGCAAAGATATTGGAGTTGATTCCGGACTTGACACCAGGGTTCATCCCGTTTTAGGGGCGAAAAAACTGATTTTGCAGAGGACTATGCCAGAGCATCTGAAGATATTCATGAGGAGCTCAGCGGTATCTATGATGAAAAAAGGCATAATTGCATTTGCAGATTTCAGAGAGGGCGGCTATACTGGTGTGAAGCTGTTAAAGGATGCGATATCTGATCTGCCTATTAAATGTGTGATACTCGGTCGTGCTGAATATTACTTTAGTCATACGGGAAAAAAAGGATGGAAAAGGGGAGATGGCAAAACAAGCAAACCAGGAGAAGTGGGAGATGGCAAAAAGCTCCCATCAGAAGCATTACAGATGACTGCTGATGCTTTGAGAATTTCCGACGGACTTGGAATTAGCGGTGCAAACGAAAATACCGATGAATCGCTCCAGCAGTATTACGAACTATTGCAAATTAGCAATAAGAAGAGCAATAAGAAATTGTTGCTAGCAATTCATGCGGCTGAATCAATGAGCACCGCCAAGTTCTCAAGATCAAAGACGAATAAAACAGAGGTAAAAAGAATAATGCAATATCTGAAACCTGATTTCATAGTACATATGACCAATGTAACGAACAATGATATTTCCTTAGTAACAAAGAAAAGAACTGCAGTGATAGTCTGCCCCAGGGCAAATGGAATACTTGGAGCTGGCATTCCAAAGGTTGCAAAAATGTTGAAGAGCGGCTGCACTATTGGCATAGGTACAGACAATGTGATGTTGAACTCCCCAGACATTTTCAGGGAAATGGATTACCTCTGGAAAACATCTAGGGCAACGGAACATGAATTCATTAATGCTAAAGATATACTAAAGATGGCAACGGTCAACGGGGCGGAAATTCTTGGATTGAATTCAGGCTATATTGGAGTAAGACGCTCGGCTGATCTGATATTCTTCGATAAGAAGCATATTGATCTATGTCCCATGCTCAACCCCTATGCTGCCATAGTTCACAGGGCAAGCAAGGATTCAATCAGGGCTATAATGATAAATGGAAAATTTGTAGATGAACCGCAACTTTGAACTGCAAGTAACAATTAATGCGGCAATGACAGTTGATGGAAAGATTGCAACTACACTAGGAGATTCTAAAATTTCCTCCATTAATGATCTGAGAAGAGTCCATAAATTACGATCAGCCGTTGATGCAATTATTGTTGGAATTTCAACTGTCCTTATGGATAATCCCAGACTCTCTGTCAGACTACATAAAAACAAGGGTGAAAATCCTGTCAGAGTCATAATAGATAGCACAGCTCGAATACCACTTAATTCAAAACTGTTGAAAAGCGCCCGTAAGATCAAGACTATAATAGCAGTAACAAAAAGAGCGTCTAACTACAAGATTCGTAAAATCGGGAATGCAGGCGCACTGGTTGTTATTGCCGGAACTGAAACAGTTGATTTGGGGAAGGTTTTTTTGTTTCTGAAAATGATAGGAATAAAAAAAATCCTTGTTGAGGGCGGAGGAGAGTTGAATTGGTCTCTTTTGAGCTTAAGAATGGTGGATGATCTAATTGTGACAATAGCCCCCACAATAGTGGGTGGTAGAAACGCCACTACGCTAGTGGAAGGAGAAGGATATACCCAAATATCAAAAGCTGTAAAAATGAAGCTGATAAAGGTATTGAAGCGGAATAGTGGTGAGATTGTTCTGTATTATAAACTATAGAATGTAACAATAGGATAGATTTCATTCCATATTACACATACATGGGTTGTTATACTTTGACAGGAATGATCCTACGGATACAGAATTCAAGAGAAGGTTTCAAACCAGAATGGGCGGTTACGCTACCGTTAACAGTAGTAGCATTAGCAGTATTTGGATGCAGTATCATACTGGCGCCCATCACTTTTGGCTTATTGTGAACTAGTGCCATGTGAAACTCCACAGCGTAGCGCAGCGAAGCTCTGTACAAGGTAGATGTATCTGTCGATGACAGAATTAGCATACGTAAGATAGGATTAGAGTCATTTCAAGTTGGTATACAATAATCAATGTCAATAATATAGAAAGGTATGTCATAGCCTTTTTAGGTTAATACGGGCTATGAAAATTTGAAGCATTTTTGAAACTCAACATCGATTGCTTTTTGGATACAACCGGATATTAGAACGCAAATTATATGCTGACTCGAATTGCGAAAAACTTGCTTATGTTTTTAATGATCATTTACAACAAACAAACATAAGCAGCGATCATATGATCTATGTTTGGATCCACTTTTTCGTTAGTTAGTATCCCTACACATGTAGTCACATAATTTTTGATTATTTTTACTTCACTTCATAGTTGATTAGTGATAATAACAAAATTAATAGTAATTTCAGCTCTTCGTAATGGAACAAGTGCCACAATTACGAATGCTAAGATACCTAAGAAAAATGAAAGATCAGGAGTGAGTTGTTATTCATCACTGTTAGATAATAATTTATTTTATCCCTAGACTTCTTCTGGATCTAAATCTGGATTATCGTCCCCATCCATATCGTTCTCAGCAGACTTCATTTGTTCATATTCTGCTTCGTCTTTACTTTCTATCTCTTCTGGTATAATTGTAGTTTCTACTGGTTTTTCTTCTTCTGGCTTAACTATTGCTTCATCGGGCACTTTTGGAAAAGGTTTTTTGTTATTATTGACCTGAGTCATCGCTAGTTTAACATATGCATAATAAGATTTATGACAATTATCATATACTGAGCACGACCTAGAATAGTAAACGAAGGCAATAACAAAGATTACGGCGTCTTGTCCTGTGTGTTGCTGCTACGTCCGTATAATCAAATCTGAGCAGTTTTCATAGGTTTTCCTTGTAACTAATAAGCAAAATTGTATTGCAGATTTTAATAACTTGGAAGAGTCATGACTCTTATCGGGCATTATTTAGAAAGATCCACCTCTGAATTTATAGGGATTATTGTTGTCATGTGTTTCAGTAGCAGCTACTGCTGCTATCTCAAATCATTCATGTTAGAGGCTACAATCTATATAGTGTCAGTTAGCCTAACTCTGACAGCCTCGCTGCTAGGAGAGCTTTTGCTGCTAGGCAGATGAGTAGGAATGAAAGGGCTAACACTGTAAACGAAAATGCCGCTATTCGTAGAGATCTCAAAGATACTACTGCTGTCATTAAAATAAGATAAAATCCAACAGACATTCCCACCTATTTTTGGTAGGATAAAGCAGAGCCTTACCCAAACTTGTGTTAATAATTTGGCTATATCGTTAGTTTCAATTAATCAACTTTGTTATTATTCATAGACGTCTAGACAGTGAGCGAGATTATGTCTCTTCCTTCTTTTCTTCAGGGAGCTCTCCTTTTTGAAAGTGTTCTGTTACCACATGCCGCTGCATGTCACCTAGACTCTCAAATTTTGCTTTACATAACTTGCAAGTGATGCTATGACGCTCCTCTAACAATGCATTTCCTGTGGACAAACTTTTACCTCACATAGCACATAGCTAACATCACTAATAAAGATTAATAAAAAATTTATAGTAGATTATGAATTTTAAAAATGTCTAGTAATCACGCTGCACAAGCGGATTGTCAGTACACTGGATGCTATCAGAAATAGAGTATGGAAAGAGAAGTGGGCACTCGTAACTAGCCAGAAATGAAAAGAACTAAACCTTGGATTCTAAAACCATATCAATATCATAACCATACTTTTTGGCCCTGGGCTAAAGTAATAGAGATGCTAGCTAGAAGCAGATTTAACAAAGCTGAAGGATGTAATACCCTACTTTCCAGGCTTGCTTCAAATGATAGTCATCCACATTTACATGATTCTATGAAGATAAACTCTGTTACCGATCAAGTATCTGAAGCATATCAATTTAGAACAGGGATAGGATAAAAGATATAAGAATAGTAATTGCCGATATCGTAGAAAAGATTAAAAGGGAATCTCCTTCCAGTTATTCCGTGTAGGAGCGCAAGGAAAACCCAGTATTGCCTCTAGGGATGCCTTCACTACTAAATCAGTCATTCTGAATTTGTGCGAATTTTTGCTGTATTACTAATGTTAGATAATCATGCATTGAATGAGGACTTCGCCAACATTGGCAGTGTTTCATAATTTATAATTAGTTGGATTATTCTAATCTATCATATTACACATCACATAAACATCATTAACAACAAGTTATTTGCAGGTGAAAATCATAAAGTTAAAAAATGTGCAAAACGTACTATATTATACGGTTTCTTGTAGAATATGCGGTAAAAACTTGGATGATGAAAATGCGATTAATCACATGTTGCAACATGATAACAAAGGGGAAATTCCTCATGCAGAGCGTTAATAAACATACAATATGATTGCAAACGGAGAAGAATAGATGATTGTTTAAACGCTTTAACCGAAAGAGGCAGTTTTACGCACGCAAATTCTAATTTTAGTAGACAGATAATTTACAAGTATTGGTAAAATATTATTAGTACATCACGTAACATAGGGTTTCAATGTTATTATAAATCAAATAAAGTACAGATAACTCCCTATTGTTGATCAGCTGCTCCTCCTTGCCTTCTTCCTAATCATTAATCTGCTTCGCTTGGAGTAAGCGTTAGCCTAGTCAATTTTTCACCTCGCAGTATAGAAAGATCAACTGGATTTCCAATACTAGCTTGCGTTAGTTGTCGGTAAAGATCATGCATAGAAGCGACCGGCTCCTTATCGAACTTTACAATAACGTCACCTATTAGTAGACCTGCCCTTTTTGCAGGCGTATCAGTTTGTACTGAAAGAATCATTAGACCACCGTCTTGGGCTGTCCCAAGTTGTTGTGTAGCCACCTCTTTGGGTATGGTAATAGTATTAAGGACTACTCCCATGTAGGCTCTCTTGATTGTTCCGCCTTCCGCGAGCCTGTCAGCAATGCTCTTTACTCTATTGCTTCGAATTGCAATCCCTCGAGATGAAATATAAGCCGTATTTACTCCTACCATCTTACCTTCCGCATTTACAAGAGGACCACCAGAATATCCTGGGTTCAATCTTACATCGGTAATAACTATATCATCCATCATCCTTCCCCACCAGCCTCTTACTGAATTTCTTATACTTGTGATTATTCCTCCGGTAATGCTTGGATGATCCCCGTACGGGTTAGCCATGGCCAATACGAACTGCCCTGCTTTTAAATTCTGAGAGTCAGTAACATCAATTGGTTTCAAGTTGCTAACAGTATTCATCTTCAACAGAGCAATGTCAGAATAAGGATCAGTACCTACAACCTTTGCCGAAAGAGATGTACCGTCACTGAGAGCCACTTCTACTTCGCTGAGTCTTTTTACTATATGGTAGCAAGTTATTATGAATCCATCAGCATTCCAAATAACACCTGAACCATTTCCCCCAGTTTCTGAGCGTATGCATACTACTGAAGGACTTAGGTTCTCAGCTACATCCACTATTGCTTCAGAAATTGACACTAATGCATTATTAGTTGAAATATTTTTTTTGCTCATTTGTTATTCATCAATAGTATAATGCACATTGATGATATTTTTTGACTAAGATTCGAAACAATTCAGTCACACATACAACCAATCACAACTCTGTCCCCTGTTTGGAATATACTTTTACCATGTGTTCCATAAGACTGTAGGAGGCCTTAATAGCATCGCTTAATTCTTTATTCTTCCGAAGTTTAGCCTCTATACTTAAGGTATCTTCCAAAAAGATAGCATCAATTTGTATTCCCCCATCATCAGTTATCCACTTAAGTGTAATCTCCTCATTATCACTATCATCCTTTTTGGAGTATCCTAACCAACGTAGTACTCCAAACCATTTACCTCGAAGATTTAACAGGAGTCTTTGGATGGATATATCTGGAGGTAAAAGTGTTTGAATTAAGGGAATTGAGGATTGAGCAGAATTATTTAGTAGATATATTTCTGGTCTTTTAATGTTAACACTGACTTTATACCCTTTAGGAGTATTTTCCACCATATGCTGTTCTTCGAGCCTATTGAGAGTCCTCGAAAGTGTTTCCTGATGCATTCCCACTATTCTCTTTAGCCCATCAAAGCTGAACTCCGTAAAATGCTCATCTTTTATCGTTTGTAAGATGATTTTATCATTCTCGCCAATGAATCGAGATTGATCTCCCATATCATGACTATCTTTTTCTCCTCTCGACATAGTGGCATCATCTTTTAGCCTCGGCTGTAGAACTCATCTCTGAACATACTCTCTGACAATATAGATGGCAAGAGGCTAACCTATTGCCTTGCTGTATCACTACATAATACATGGAGGCTAACAATAAATTGACTAGTTATTATCAAACTTAGTCACAACAAATTTGTCTGATGCAGATTGTTATTTTAGGATCGTTGATAATGGTATCAGATGCCTGTCTTGACATGCTAGCTGAATACTACAAAACCATAGTCAAAAATTAGAAATTAGTGACAGTATCTGTGGGAAAGAGGCAGACAATCGTCATTCTTTATTTTATCTAGATATTTGTTGATTTTCTTTATGTAATGTAGTAGATAAGTAACCTTAAGAATGATGTTGTTATGATTTACTATTATATTATTATAATCTACTATTTCATCTCGTTCTCTAATTGCAGATAGTACGTAGTACTTACTGTTACGATAAGATTCCACTCCTAAACTAAATCTACAAAATAAATTACCTTATAATTCATCTATCGGAAACTTTGTCGTACAGCCAACGCATTCATAGATCTCTTTTCCAACTGGACCAGTAACGTTAAATCTTACGATTGTTGTACATTTTGGGCAACGTCCTTGTACGCTACGAGTCTTTCTCTGAGGCTTACCAATTGTTCTTTTTCTTCTACCACCCATGAGCATATAGATTACAACCTAGCTTTTAGAGTTTTACAATCTGGTAACTATGCATCGTTGCACTATAGGAAGAACACATATCCCAATTTGTTACCTATCAAACAATCGACCCTCTCAGCCAGTCGCGAGAGAATCACGAACCTATATAGATACGTTATCTATACATGATTGTCAATTAGTTGATAGATAGCAGGCCGTATGCGTTTCCAAAGGTATTCTGAGTTTCATACTTGTTGTCCTACAATACAGGACATCTTATGCCAAATCTCACATTGCTGATCTAATAAATCTTTTTCTCCAATTAATTCCAGTTGATATATAAAAATTATTAGTAAACCCTTGGTAACGTATTTTTCGCAGTGATGGATTAAGGACGAATTTACAAGAGAGTAACCCTGAATAATATTGATAATCCAGCTAGTTCTGCAATATGTATCCCTACAAAATATGGCAGTAATCCTATGGCATACAATGGCTCCATTGCAAAATAAGCATATACTGCGATCATATTATGTAACATGAGCAAACCTACGAAAAACATCAGTCCTACAGTGAATATTGCTTTGGTGTTTCTGTAGACCTTCCCGTACACAACAAGCATTGCTGTTAAGATTCCAATATTTGCAAATCCCACTACTGCGCTGACGCTCATCAGAGGCTCCATGGAGTAAAAGAAATATCAATTGATTTCTCTTATTTACTTTTTTCCAGATCTATTTTTATTATTTTTCTGTCTTAGACTTTATCTCGTTAAATGATTCTAGATTGACTTCAAGATAATTGGAAATAAAATATAAAACTCCATATTTTTCTCCCATCTTGGCGACCAAGTTATTTTTTTCAAGTACTGTAATATGATGCCGGATTGCTTTATAATCAAGTGCTAGCGCTTCTGAAAGCTGGTTAATATTATATGGACGCTCCTTTAACAAATCAATAATCTTGATTCTATTATTCCCCCCCTTAGAGCCGGCAAAAAGATACCATAGTAAGCGTTTGGCATTAGGGTCAGGCATTATAACCAACTATTCGGATTATTCTGAATAATAATAATAATAATTTAAACTTGAACAAAATGGTAAAAGTAAAAATGACGAGCGCAGAATTATAGATCTTGACAAGTCATGGCGATCGAGGGAATTTGGCGTTTTTTAATGCTGTTATTTTCCCGTATTGCCGTCTGGAGCTTGTCTTTGTTCTAGAACATTAAGCATTACCATACCATTATAACATTTAACAGTGATGCTGGACTTGAGTTAGAAATGCATTGATAAAGTGATTATGATAAATGCTAAACAATTCATTTAGCCGATTGTTAGATTCACTTTGAGAAAAACCGCTAATATGAAGAAACACGTCACTCGCAGATATTACTTGTTTTAGAACATCATCATTATTACATACACATCATAGGTTCTCTATCTTCAATATATTTCAGCTGTAGTAATTAAATGATTATTAGTTATTGTATTCATTGATTCGTTGAACATCAATTAAGGATCGGAGTCTCTATTAATACTTAAATCGTTTACCATAGCATATTTTATTTCCTTTTTTCTATCAGCATCCTCCGGTTTATTTACAAAATTGTGCACCTCTTTTTATGGTCGGAGTGAGTTGTGAGTGAAGCACAAGAATAAGAAAAGACGGCATCAAAATAATTGTCTCGACCAGTATTGAGCCAGCTTATCTTGCTGCTGTATCAGGATTGTTAGTTTACTCATTAGAAGAATGGAAATAATGTTGAAATGCAGAGCATAGATGATATGTGAATAAAGAGCAATCTTTATTTCATATCATCATGATCCAACCCTTTTCATCTTTGAACCGCATTTAGGACATGCGGCTTGTCTATGCTTTGTTCCACAGCTCATACAATAGTAGTTCAGTGAATTATCTCCAAACATTGAAGAAGATGACATTGAACCGAACATTCCCCCCATCCCCATCCTTCGCATCATTCTCTTTCTCATATAGAAATTAAGCAAGATGAAAACTCCGAATATAGCTGCTAATGAATAAGGAAATGGTACTAAAAGAGAGATGGCAATGCTAATCCCAAAAGAAATTCCCATCCATAGTATTTGGTTCATGAGGAATTGTTTGTTGCTACTCACGTTTACTCATATACTATTAAACATTACACATTTATTAAAATAACGCTTAGAAATTCCAAATTAAATGATAAGCAACATATAATTCTAAAATGTCAACAAAAAATTTTCTATACCAGAATATATTTATGGAGTTAATATGTAATAAATTTATTATGACTACCTTAGAATCATCGCAGCAAGAGATTCAAAAACACAAGGCGAATTGCCGAAATCTCCTTATTTTATCACCAAAAATACGCTATGTCGGAGTAATAAACAAATTTGGACGAACTTTGGTAGGACAATTACGTAAAGATGTGAAACCATTATTCAAGCCCGATGAAGCTAGAAATGAGTTCTTTGTGGAAGCAACAAGAAATCAGTTAAGAAAAAACTTTGAATCATCTATTGGCAAAACAGACTACACCTTCACAGAAAATGAAAAGGTCAATATATTGACATTATCAAATGAAATTAACTTTTACTATATCACCTTCGATAAAGATACAGGCATCCAAGAACTCGGACAAGTGATTGAATCAGCCAAAAAATTAGTAAGACACGGGCAGCCGGCCTGACTTTATTTGTGTTTCTGTCACTGATTTGATTATTTTGCAAAAGCTTTGAGTTTACCACGCATTTCCTTATCTTTTGAAATAGACGGGTGACTTGGATCTACGAGGATGACCTCGTACCAAAGATGCATACCATCCTTATGTAAGTAATAAGAACCTAATACTTCTAGGTTAGGAAATTTTTCGTTCACTCTCCTTTCAGCAACTTTACGCATACTTATTCCTTGTTTAATATGAACTACACCCAGATGTTTAGGTCTTCTACCTGAAACGGGCCTCTGTTTTCTCATTCCTCCTCTGCCTACTCTAGCGCGTACCACAACTATCCCTTGCTTTGCCTTGTATCCTAATCTCCGCGCACGATCAAGTCTGCTTGGTCTTTGAATTTTATGAATCGTCGGTTCTGTTCTCCATAAAATGGATTTAGATTTTAGTTCATCGGCATTAGACTTCCACATTTTGGTCCAAGTCGCCCTCATGTAGCTATGCATGTTCATTTCTACTGATGATGCCCTTAATATCTGTATATAAGGCATTTATTCAGTCTAACACAAATGGGCATGAATGTAATGTCTAACTCAATATCCGCGGGGCCATAATCACAATCTCTCGGCAGATAATAGAAATGAAGTATAGAACATATTAATGCGCCTGCCTGTATAATATACACACGCATATGACTTGGGAGTTAACTAAAGAATTAAGCAAAAGATCAAGGGGATTCTTCGAATTTGTTATGCCGGCCATAGACATGGTTGAAGATGGGAATGATTTGATTGTTAGAATCGACTTGCCAGGTTTTGCAAAGGAGAACATCAACCTAAGAATTGTAGAAAATACACTATCAATTCATGCAAAAGGAGAAGAACATAAATACCATGGAACTCAATATTACAGACAAAGACCTCTTCAGATAAACAGAAAAATAATGTTGCCTACCGCGACTAGTGATGGTGAAAACATAGTTGGAACAGCCAAGTACGAAAACGGTGTTGTTACATTGAGGATTCCAATTCCAAGATCAAGCTACATCCCCATAACATGAATGTCATTGTCATACTATAAAAATTACGATGTTATTGTAGGTGATTTCTGGGTCATCAATTAAAGTCAAATACAAAGCAGCTCTTGATAATCGCGAACTGATGCCTGCATAACATTAGCAATTATAATGTGTATTATTCATGTACTCATTCATTCTGAACCAATACATGAACGATTTCCCAAGATGGAACCTGATGCCTAGATGACTCCGCGCATTATCTGAATAACTTTCTCTGCAATTACCATAGATGCGAGTTCCTGGGCTTCTTTGGTTTGGGATCCTATGTGTGGTGTACAAATTACGTTCGGTAATTCTAGTAGCATTTTGTTAGTTGGTGGTTCTATTTCAAATACATCCAAGGCTGCGCCGGCAATTTTGCCATCGGTTAAAGCTTCAAATAACGCTTTTTCATCAATAACTTCGCCACGTGACGTATTTATAATATAAGCAGTCGATTTCATCTTAGAAAAGCGTTGTATGTTGAACATGTGTTTTGTATCATGATTTAAAGGTACATGGCAAGTAATGAAATCGGCGCTTTCGACCAATGTATCTAGGTCAGTTGTAATTAAACCAACTTCTTTGATAAAGTCCTTATTTATTGGATATGAGTCATATCCAATTAAATTCATCCTAAGTGCTTTTGCTATCCGCGCAACATTCCGACCTATATTCCCAACTCCAATAATTCCCAGATACTTGCCCTTAAGTTCTATACCGATCAGATCCTTCTTTATCCAGTTCCCTTTTTTTGTTTCCACATCTGCATGCGGAATCTTACGAGCAAGCGATATCATATGCCCAACAGTAAGTTCTGACACGGCATTCATCGCCGCTTCTGCTGCGTTGATTACACGAATGTTTCTGGATTCAGCTGCCTTGACATCTATATTGTCAAGACCGACACCCACTCTGGCAATGATTTTCGTATTAGTTGCTGCATTTATAACCTCATCACTAATTTTTGTCCTACTTCTAACAATAATAACATCATAGTCTTTAACGGAAGAAATTAATTCATTTACCTTGATTTCTGGCAGGTAGTCAACCGTCATTCCCGCTCTCCTTAAGCTGTCAATACCCACCTGATCAATAGAATCGCAAATGAGGATCTTGCCACTAACTTGCATAGGCCCTAAAAATCTCCACTTATATATTAATTTCTGCTTCCGCTAATGAGACCAGACACGTAACGAATCCGCATGAGTAAAAATCAGCAACTTTCAGAATTTGAGATTGGTTTTATATGGTCATAAAAGATATCGACTAATAGACGTATTGATTTGCATGCATACAAACCATTGAATGTTTATTTCTGTTCCTGATCATACCATGTTATCCGGTTAATTGAATGCCTACTAATGGCAACTACGTTATAAGGATAACCGGAGATGTAGTTGCAAATCATACCTATCAACTTTCCACTTACTATATCAGATTCAGAAGGCAGTGGTCAAAAGGGTCAAAAATAATATTTCTAAGAAAAATGGCTGTCACAGACGATGAAGATGCATTCATCAGCTTAGGCACTATTGAAAAAATCCTTTGAACCACTCGAATTGGAGTTTGTTGAAATGTAAATGTGCATTGAAAACAACTATTGTAAGAAAATAGTATTTCAAAAAGCTGGTAAAATTTGTTCTGGAATTGTCCATAAACGATACCCAAATAGCCTCATTGAGGCAAAGGGGTCCATTGCTGCACCGGGTTAGATTTCAGATTCAGAAATATTGAAAATTAAAAGCTTGGTTACGATGATGATAATAACCTAATTGACTGTGGTTGTATAACATTGTGTCTTTTCTAATTATGATTAGAGAAGTCAAAGCATCTTGAGTTGGTTACGTAAATCAATATAATAACTGCAAATTTGTTCTACTTGTACAAATAAAACTAATATATGAAAAGAATTCCAACAAGAAGCTACTACCATGGAACCAGCCTCAGATACTTCCTCTACCCCTAACTCAACTGCAAATGAAAATCTCCGGAAAAGGTATAACAAACTTGTAATAATAGATCTCAAGAAACGTGCCATTCTGCGAAATCTAGTAAAACAAAATACATTA
>DATDFS010000069.1:0-7361 GCA_036522495.1 Nitrososphaeraceae archaeon
TTCTCTAATTATTCAATCCTTATTAATTTCGTTAGTAAAACGATATCAGCAATGATAACTTCAAAACTCTGACAATGGTTGCTATTGTGGTAGCGATATCACTGCTAACAACAAGTATGATTGTTATCCAGACAGCCTATGCGTTAACACGTTACTTAATTGTACAACAGGAATTGTAAATAGAACGCATCAACTTACCATGCAAGGTATAAACTACTTTTATGATAAAGAATTTCCAAGATCAGGTCATTAAAGGAAATTATGAAAGAATCTTTATTCGTAAACTGGATTAACTAATGTGGGACAAACCATTCAATTAACAAACGGATTAGTAGCATCCAATTAACTATGTCATTACCATTAACTATGATAGGTAATAACAGTACCTGCCGATTTGATATTCCAAAGGTTGAAATAATGATAATAAAGTAAAAGAGAATAGAGCCAGTTCAACAGGCTGGTGCTGTTGGTGAATCGTTGCGTATGTCGCATTGTACATTGCAACTGGATTATGGCAATTAATAAAAACGGTTTAAAATGCTAATAAAAACCACTAATACCTACAATTACTCTTCCCACATAGGTGAGTTGATATCTGTATATGAAAATGATGATTAGAAATATTCATTTTTTGTAACTTCTATATTACTGTAAGATCTAAGATAATATCTCAGAGGTATTTTGAGTATAATCCATGATTAACTTTAACAATAATTTGCATTTTTGAAATTCTCTGATCTCGGGCTGGTAACATGTCCCAATAACTTAAGACCTTTCCTTTATATCCGCAGGTCGTGGTTACTAAAATACAGGGAATGATAACAGCAGACACACTATATCATTATAAATGTATTTGCACTTGCATCACCTATCAATAAGAACCCCGATTTACTGCTACCTAATACTATTTCTTCTTTAACTGACTACCACAGAATGCGATAAACTAATTGCATACACAGCAATTATATAAAAAGGTGTATGCTCTATACCCCAATATAATGAATATTAGGGCCATTTATGCTGTTGGCGGAGTCATCGTTGCGGTGGCTGTGGCAATATTTCTTATTATGGGCACCGGAATCTTGAGTAATAGTAATTTTCAAAGACAAGGATTTAACCAAAATCGACTAAATGATGTACAACCAATTAAGCTTTCAATCAAAAACATTGCTGCAAAGCAGATTGGCAATAAAACAGCCAATATTCAGATCGTCTTTAATGCATACAACCCGAACAAAGGAACTGTAATCCTAGAAGCAATAACATACAATCTATTTGCGAATGGTATTCATTTAGCATCCGGTGACATTGGAGCAAAGCTGGAAGGGTTTATAGCTTCCCAAGAGGCAGTTTTTCCTATTATTGGCAATGGTACAGTAATCTTAAAAGATACGCGAGCAATACATCAAAATAATTTGATTGCTAATAACTGGTACAAAGTAGTCGATAGCAAAGCAAATTATTTAATAAACGGAACATATTCTTATAAGCAAACTTCAAGTTTACAAGCAATGGGAGCAGACAAAGACTTTAAATTAACATTCCCTTAGTATTTGGCAATTTAAGTAATATAAGTAGATACATATACTGATGACTTCTTTCTTGAAGGTCATGCGACACTAATAATAACAATAGGGGTGTCTAAGTAGATCTTTTCTCAAAGCCCAGTATATTTTCTAGTGAAAAGCTGGACGTCTTCTTTTCCCTAGAATAACATCTCTCATAATACTTGCATTTTAAACATAGTTCACATGGCTCCACTATGGGAACTTTGCCTTCCTTCAATAACGTGCTCAATATTCGTGCTCGTCGTATAACCTCTTCGAACATTCTATTGCTTTTAGTGATGGAAAATTCTACAGTTTCTCCTTTGCTGGTGATATAGATTAGAATGCCCTCATTTTTATCAAAGGCAAACAGGCAGGCATTAAGATATAGTAGATCTCGCGGATGAGGGATTTCTGGGAGAGTTGTAACAACTTCAAACCTCAAAATAAATTCGTTATTAACTATCATGTCTGCCTTGGCTTCAAGTATTAAATTGTCAACTTTGTATTCGCTATTCACACTATTAAATGAGCGTCTAATACCCTCCAGTAGTAGAATAGACATCTTTGTAACATTATCAAAAGGAAGAGAATCTTTACGTTCGTAATACGACAACCGAGTACAGCGTGAAGCCTCCAAAGCATGGATTCTGTCTGGATTGTCTTTGTTTATATTATTCTGTCGAATGTCATCATATACTTTATCAAGTGCCTTTTCAATCATCCTCCTTACGTCTCTATCGCCCAGCATCTTTTACACAGATTAACATTTGGAAGTATATATACTTGGAAAATTGCATTTTCTAAAGAATTTATTCTGCAATTCAAGCTAAAAAGACAGATGGCACATTGCTAATTGTATTGAATAGAATCGTATTGAATAGAAGGAAAATTCCAAGCTGAAGTAGTAACTGAAGCTGAGGGAAGTATTCAAGACCAAATCCACAACAACAAGAAGATGAAGAAATACAGTAGCTAAGGAATTACGTCGTCAGTATCGGTAGTTTCTGGAACAAAGTAATGATCTTCAACTCAAATTGATTAGACTTTCAAAATCACGATTAAGTAGCTTGATTCACTTTGAGATTCTCTTACATATTCGCCATCCATGTGGATATTGCCTTGGCTGTTAATCTAGTTAAAGATAGTACATACCCATTAGGAAATGTAGATACATTTTCAAGTAAATAGGATTTTCCTTCACCTGATGTTTTTGAGTTTACATTGTGGGGTAGTAGTTTTGTAAAGTAATACTCAAACCGTAAAATATTTGCTTTATTTATATACTATCGAACTGTGCAGGGGGCACCTAAATCGATTGTAGTATTGTCCATTATAAACAAATTCAACCGCCGGAGAAAGGAAGTCGTTGCTAGAATATATAGAAGGTTTCCTTCATCTCAGCAATTGTATTGGTATGCAACATTTCTATTTCACAGTAGATCTTTTTTAATGGCAAATAAAAAAGTTGCACTGGGATTTAACATTTCTTCTCCCTATGATCTGTCGAATAACTACGACTGGAAATAATGCCTATTGTTGTTTGTCTTGTTACACCATCTTGCTCATGAACGTATTGTAGAGGGACGCTTTCAGAAGTAATTCATTTACGATATTATCCCATTTTACAGACGATACATATTCACCAAACGTTCTCTTTATTGAGGAAAACACTGATTCAGCTATCCATCGCATACCATAACCATTCTTTTTCTTCTACTGTTTCATGTCTTTCAGCTGCTCTATTACAACCATCTTTCTTGGCATGCAGCCGCTAGCTTTGGTTGATGAGTTCTTTCTTACCCTGATAACAGGTTCTATCCCCATTCTATCCAGGTACCTAAAGTTATCTTTAGAATCATAAGCACCCGTCTCCTACCACCCTGTTTATTGTTGTACATGAAGAAGAAGATGTAATTAGCACAGCCTGTCGTGTCAATGGTTTTAACATTTTACCATCAACAACATCTTCTTTTGTCACCTCCATTGACACTATTTTCTTTGTCTTTATATTAACCGCCACATGTATTTTGATAAAGCCTCTTCTCTTCTTCCATTTGTCTCTAATCCATTCTCCTCTGTTTGTTACCTTTACAGTAGAATCAACTGCTATTGTTATAAGGTCCTCTACTTTTTCCGGATTCAGCTCTGAATTCAGTTCTTCTTGTACCTTTACTCTTACTACCCTCCACCACATTGTTGTGTAATCCTGTACTTCTCCCAGTTCCTGTATGTGCGCTGACATCACCTTCAGAAATCCTTCCAGCTGCCTGTATGGTAGTAGCAGGTAGACGTGTAAGGTGGTGGCAAGCAGCAATATCAAGGAATTCGGACAACGATATGTTGCCCCTTTCCTTTCCCTTGTTCATTTCCTTTAATTCTGCTTGCCAATTCGCTAAAAAACCGGTATCAAACATTCATTCCTCTCTTTTGACTAAAGATTCGTTATATTCACTCCAGTTTACTTTCCTCTTCTTTTTCCTACTCTTCATATCATTACTGCTATCAATACTGGACAACAGCTAGTCTATTTTATACTCTCTTATAGCTTGTTAGGAAAAGTGGTAATACAGTGTTCAGTTACTCAACACACTACATTATTGTAGTAATAATCTAAATATTTTTTATTGTTGGTAAAAAAGAATGAGATTTGCAAATTAAGAATGCGTTTATATATATTCTATATATCTATGTATGCTGTGGACGTACAGTGAAGATAGCAAGAATTCTGCAGTATGGGCAAGAGACATTTGCGATTGTCAATGAAAATAGAAAGGCCATCACCAGGGAGGAAATAATTGACCAGACAGACTTAATTTTACCACCCGAGATAGAAGAATTTCTGTTCGCAGGATATGTCCAACAAATAAAAGATCATCATTTAGGCAGACTATCGTTTAGCCATGAAGTCAATGAGTTCAATTTTCTGCCACCAATAATGAAATCCTTCAAAATAATATGCTTAGCCTTCAACTATAATGATCAGGGAAGTTGGGTGAGGTTTGGTAAGAATCCTCCCAAAGAACCTATCATTTATCTAAAGCCGAGGACAAGTCTGATAGGGGCAATGGATGATATTATATGTCCAAATTTTGTAGAGGAGCTAGATTATGAGGGAGAGTTGGCACTTGCAATAGGCAAAAAATGTAGGAAAGCCAACGAAGATGATGCCATCAACTATGTTGCCGGGTATTTTGTATTAAATGATGTTTCTGCGCGTGATGTGCAATTTATTGACAAGCAATATAGTAGAGCAAAGGGCTTTGATACGTTTGGACCATGCGGACCATGGCTAACAACTACTGATGAGGTTTCTGATCCTTGTAATCTTCATATAACAACCAAGGTAAACGGTGAAACTAGACAAGATTCATCCACAAAGAACCTTGTCTTAAAGGTAGAGAAAATCATATACAGCTTAAGCAAGGTCATGACACTTGAACCCGGCGACATAATATCTACTGGCACTCCAAGCGGCACTGCATTATCTATGTCATCAGGTTTAAAATATCTAAAGCATAATGACATAGTAGAAGTTGAAATAGAAAAACTTGGGAAAATCAGAAACAGAGTCCTATTTGTGAATTAAAATATCTTTTGACTAGCCGAGGTCTGTTCGATTGACTTTACTTCAAATCTTGTCGACTCTCATTTCATCTCGACATTCTATTGTCAATAAGTGTGAAGGGCTAAGAAGGTTTGCTCTTGAAGGCGGACAATGCCATTAGAGGAGCGTTAAACTTATCAACTTCAAGACCGTTATCCTCTAAACCCAAAACGAAAGCAAGTATTATCACTTTGCGGCCATTTTTTTAGAAAAGTTTGGCTGCTCTTGGTTTTTGATTAAGGGAAGGCAAAAGCAAAAAAGTATCTCCTTTATCATCAACATTATTATTGTCAGCCCGTATTCTATGCCTGTACGCTTCTACAATACTTTTTGATATGAATAAGCCTCATCAATGTCTCCTGCTTTTTTCGATAGGGAGCTTGGTAATTCACCTCTATTGTATTTGTGCTCAATTTCAGAGACATTCTTAGCTCCTTCAATCTCACGTGTACCCTTACCCTGATCGTATAGTTCTAAAACAAGCTGTCCTCTTTCATTATGATCATTGGTATTGTTATTGTTATTGTTTGACATGCTATTATCGATCCTTAGTTATTACTATTAGATAGAACGTAATTGGATTTAGCTTTTGTTACCATGATACCATTTGATATCGTCATTGCTATCCTGATATCATCTGCTACCAATGTAGAACAGAAGATCTATTCTAACAACAAAAGCATTGGAGTGTATTAAGACGTTTGTAAATTGATTTGGTCAAATCGAATGCCACGACGTAGATCAAATCGTACATCGTTAAGCATTTTTTGTTACCGAATTTCCAGTAGGTGTGGATGTGAATTTGATAAAATCGTAGACCCCACTGGACCTGAGACCAAACTTAATCTTGGGTACTCACCAATACTTAAAGAATAATATCCCTGCGTGCCATGAAGGTCGCTCAGAGACCGGCCCTTTTCTCCAGGTTCTCTGGGTACCGCGCTCCTTGGATTGTGATCTTTGAAGCGGCGCTATCGATCTCACGCAAATCCTCAGACGTAAGTTCAACTGCAACTGCTCCGATGTTCTCTTCGAGTCGCTCCAGCTTACGAGTGCCTGGAATTGGAACAATCCAAGGCTTCTGGGCAAGCAGCCATGCAAGAGCTATCTGAGCTGGTGTCGCCTTCTTCTTCCGCTCTGCAACCTTGCGAAGCAGATCAACTAGGGCCAGATTCGCCTTCCGAGCCTCTCGCGTAAAGCGAGGAACGATGTTGCGGAAGTCGGAACTATCGAACGTTGCTCACGTCTATATTTCCGGTGAGGAAGCCTTTACCAAGAGGACTAAATGGAACCAACCCGATTCCGAGTTCTTCTAGCGTTGGAAGCAATTGCTCTTCAGGGTGTCTCCACCACAGCGAGTATTCGCTCTGGACAGCAGTGACTGGCGACTGCGTGTACGCGGCGGATCGTTCGCACTCCTGCTTCAGAAAGGCCGAAGTGTTTGACCTTACCTTCGCAAATCAGATCCTTCACTGCCCCTGCCACGTCTTCGATCGGCACCTGCGGATCAACACGGTGTTGATACAATAGATCTATGTCATCGACCTTTAGTCGCTTGAGCGAGGCTTCAGCGCTCTGCTTGATGTACTCGGGCCGACTATCCATAACCTGTTGTCCACTGGTATCGATCTTGATCCCGAACTTGGTGGCTATTACTACTTGCCCGTGGAAGGGAGCTAGGGCTTCTCCCACGCTCTCTTCGTTCGTGAACGGACCACAGACTTGGGCTGTGTCGAAGAATGTGATGCCGCGTTCGACTGCTTTCCGTATGAGCAAACATCTCCTTCTTGTCTGCAGCCGGCCCATAGCCATGGCTCATTCCCATACAACCAAGGCCAATGGTTGAGACTTCCAGATTGCTGCTTCCTAGTTTGCGCTTCTGCGTTGATATCAACCCATTACGTAGGGTATAGATACAGATGTATTATTATTATATGTATGATATTGGACACAAAAACAAGAGGAGTCTTAGAGCAGATTATTGACAGTGTAATACAGAGCACCCCTACACTTACAAAGGCATTCTTCGATCCAAAAGCAAAAGAAAGACTGCTCATACAAAATGAAAAGGATTTCTTAATAGGAATGGATTTGGGTATGATACAGCACGCATTTTGGAGCAAGTTCTTTTCTATGTATGAGAGAGAACCTAATGAACATGAACTCTCAGAGGCAGGGAATGTTATTCTAAATCGAATCTCACAGAT
>DATDFS010000070.1:0-7352 GCA_036522495.1 Nitrososphaeraceae archaeon
GGAGATATCATGGGACACGTTTCTACATATAGAATTCTTCTCAAGAAAGCAGGACGAGATAGAATTGCAATAATGCTTGATTCGCCATAGCAGCAAGAAGAATCAACATTAAGGCGAAAGTACCATCGATATCATTATAAAACTCTCTTCCCTCCTGCCATAGCACTTCTGTATTTGACTCAGTCTTGAAGATTTAATTATGAAACTTATAGTAATGAGTTGGGAGTGTCTCAATGCAAAAACAAATATACTATCTGACATTAATTCGCTAATTCACATTTCTAAATGTATATTTGAGAGTGGGCATAATTCTACTGCATGATTTTCCCAAGTTTTATTCGAATTAGCTTCCTACCATATGTTTGATTGCTCTTGGATGTTGTTTGTATGTCTTGCAATTATATTAACAATGATTTGATAGAGTAGGACTGATAGCAGCACCGTTCCCGATGCTTTCTGATATCCTTTTAATGGTAAAGGATCTATTCTGAAGACATCTTTGATATGCTCTATTAACGGTTCTACAGATATTCTTTTTCAAGAATAAATCGCATGTCCTAATCCCGAATCATAGAAATTTACCACTTGCAGTCTGTCACTTGAAGTATGATTGTATATTTCTGATACAGGGCATACAAGTTCAAATCCTTTATCTATACTCAAATTATACAGCTTATGGGCATCGTATCCTGAATCAGCTGCCATGTAACGTAATCCTTGAGGGAGTGAAGCTGTTATCGTAGGATATATCTGGTTATCAGGTACGTTAGCTCTTGTATAGTCTGCAGATAATGGTACTATTAATGAATCTGTACTTGAAATCAAACGTAGTTTATAACCAAATATCCAGCCTCTTGTATGGCTAAACCTCCACTCCGCATCAGTATCTATACTTGAAAGTGGTACTACTCCTTTAATAATGTACGATTTGTGCCATTCATACATGTCCTTTAGCTTTCAGTAAGGTGCTATCTATTGTAACAATATATGGATCAACTAGCTTCTCTTTTACAAACAGATTCGCATAGCAGCTATCTTTTCTTTGCTATCCATAGATATCATTGAAAGCCTTCTGTCAAATGTTCTTCTATCAGGAAGTCTAGTTAATCCACATGCTTTCAATATCTTTCTGTTATATGGATAATAATCCATGGCAAGATAATCATGTAATGCTCCATTAGAATCCATGCAGCATGCATTTTTCACTGAAACAATGCCAACATATGACAAATCAGCTGCCGAAGATGCTTAGGACAAAGCTCTCTCATTCTTTAATAAAGGAGTTGCCCAATCTATCTTATACATCCGCCGATATTTTGACTTAATAAGGTTAAAACCATGGAAATTGACTTCAAGCCTTTTCATGTCACACGGGGTACAATCATGTCGCCTTAGAAGAAGGCCTGAAGATTTTATTTCCATAAGAATATGAATATCGGATCTGTAATCTATCTATTACCTGTCGATAGAGAATAAACAGCGAGTTTTCTGAGTAAATTTAGAGACTGGGAGAGAAGATCAACTAACGTTTCTGGAATATTTCTGTTAAAACTACCCTCATCTAGATTTAGACAAGCTTCTATTGCTATTGAAATTAATCCTGTTGATGCAGCTGGTTCAGCTACCAAAAAGAGAGGTATAGTTATCAGGTCTGCATCAGAACTGGACCTGTTTAGCCATATACATGCTAATCAAAAACTAAATGAACTAAGTCAAGTGTCATTTCTAATGTCGTCATACCATCTTCCAAATGTTTTGTCTAGATATTCTGATACCGCAGTCCTTTGCTTTTATATATGTGATCATAGAATCTGTTGGCACAAACATCTGATTTTATGTGCTGGTTTATCGTTCTTTCATTATGATTTAGATATGGGGCCTTCTTTGGAAGATGAATTATGGACAACCAATCTCTTTGTGTATTGATATATAAGTCAGCACAGTTTGGCTTACATGGTACGAAGCATTATCCCGTATCAGTATCAGTCTTTTCCACAGACCATTTTTCACAATATATGACTTTAGTCCCTCAAGATGGTCTATAGTATTAATAGAATTCATTTCGTCATAGAAATTATACATCATTAGTTTCTCTTCAGGCCGTACCATGGATATGTATGCAGAAAACTTGTTTCTATTACCATCATGCTCTACCTTTTGCTGCTCACCTTCAAAACTCAAGGACTTGCGAATACAGGGTTTCTGCGTTATGGTAGTTTCATCTTCAAATATTACTGCAACTCTCTTTTTTTAAGAGCTGAAGCTATCTGCTTGTAGTTTTCCACTCGTTCTTTTCCCTCTTCTTCATAATCCTCTCCATGTAATAGTTCTAGTTTTGGTCTTTTGCATTGAATTCCTAAATCTTTAGTTATACGCTGTAGGTGTTTGAAACTGATTCGAAGACCGAGTTCATTAATAAGACACTTTGCCAATGACCTTAAACTCCATGCGTTTCTTAGATAACCAAACAGATGAGGGTCATTGAATAATGCCGAAAGGATAATCTCTTTATCTTCATCTGTTATGCCTGATTTTGATCCACCAGGTTTCTTTATCCTTACTCCTCCTTCAATACCTCTTTGGATATAGGTAGCAATCCATCTCTACAGACCTGGTACTGACTCTGTGTTCATTTGCTATATCTTCAAAAGTTCTACCTTCAGCTTTTCTGAGTATAGCTAGTAACCTTAGATATTCCTTTTTGTTGTTAGTGTTCCTCATAAATGCTTTTAATTTGTTCTTCTGTACTATGGTAAGTTTGAGTTTGGAAGGATGATTCACAGAATGAGAATATCTTTTTACTAAGCTTTAACTATTTCTAAAGTTATGTAATGAACAAATAATGACATAAATGCAGACACTTCACTTAGAAAGCTTTGACTGAATAATCAGATGAAAACCTGGTTTCTACAGGGCCCAGTACATCTTTGAATCCTTATATAACAATCAATTGGAATTGTCTTATATGAATAAACAAGGCATGATTACTATTCCCTTAGGAGTTGGCATAGTATTACTTGCTGTAGCTACGTTTTCTTTACCGCAAAACCAACCCGCTAGCACACTTTTGAACGGAGGAGCAGCACTTGGCACTCAAAAGTCACCTCTAACAACTAATCCAGCGGGATCAAATATGACAACAGGATCAAATGCTACAGGAGCAGCTGGAAATACGACAGGAGGGACACATGTTTCATCAATACATACAGCTACTCCTGCAGGTAGAATAGCAAGTTGCCCCAAGCCATGCTACCCTTTTCTTGGTGGCTGCAAGTGCCCTTAAGAAACACAAGCCCTGACATAAATCCAAAGCACCTGCAACTGGCAGACCTGCTGTTTCATTTGTAGTCGAATATGCTGCAAATTGTGATGCCGTGCTATTAAGCGCATGGATAGCCTGTCTTGCTATGTTTGTCAGTGTGGTCTTTGTTGAAGAAGCAAAAGCTAAACTCGACAAAATAGAAGGACAAGCAAAGAAAGAGAAGAGACAAGTTATTATAGATCTGGCAAAAAGACCTAGAAGGAAAGATTCCAATAGATAGTATATCTGTCGAGATAGTTACCCAGCTACGCGGAAGAGTATCTGAGAGCTTTATACATCAAGCCTTGATGACAAATACAAACAAAAGCATAGGGTAGAAAATGCAAAAAAACGAAAAAAGAAGGAAGGACAAGAAGAAGACATTAGTGAAGAAAATATAGCACCACTACCATTGCTAAATCATCATGAAGCTGAGGAGAATAAGAAGGCGATTATTATTGATGCTGAAGGAAGATCCACAACAATAATAGAAGACAAGGAGAAGGCTGATAATATAACTGCAGATAGTAGTACGTTTACTGCTAAAGCAAGTTCTCATCCACATGGGATAAAAGAAGAAACATATGGCCTTATGCAGTCTGCTACGGAAAATAAGAGGTTTCCTTTGCTCATACCATTGTCGATAATTGGGCTGTTCTACCATATAATTTGAGATATAGTGAATGCCAAATACAGATAATAACAATAACTCTTAACATACGGAATGCTGCTCTTATACTGTTATAACGCTGATAATGAGTAGTAATAGTAATAGAACCAAAAATATTTGGCAAAATATAGTTTACAAAAATGACTTATTCGATTCAGGTTAGAGTATAACGATAAATAAATAAGCAATTAT
Source organism: Nitrososphaeraceae archaeon (assembly GCA_036522495.1). Classification (GTDB taxonomy): domain Archaea; phylum Thermoproteota; class Nitrososphaeria; order Nitrososphaerales; family Nitrososphaeraceae; genus Nitrososphaera_A. The sequence goes on from DATDFS010000070.1 coordinate 4,164, forward strand.
GGTAATAGCTAATGTTATCATAATTAGTAACAATTTAATTAATATGTCTAAATATTTAGCCAAATTCTTATAGAACAAACAGACAGAGTTGTTCTAAATCGCTGGAATTATACCCCTTTATTAGGCCATGCTCAAGAAAGATGGTCATCGCAAAAACAAGATGTCTAGTTAATACATAGTTTAAATTATCATTATAATGATATGGAATCGTGGATACCTCCATTTCTTCAAATAGTATTAAAGCGATGAATCATGTTGCTGTCAGCGTTCCTGACCTAGATAAAGCCATTAGATGGTATCATGAAATATTGGGATTTAATGCGATAACAGAACAGATAGATGGTACCTCAGATAACTCTCATTTAGGTAGGCTTTTAACTGATATTTTTGGAGCAGAATTTAGAAAATTAAAGCTTGTACATATGATATCCAAAAATCAAGTAGGTTTTGAAGTATTTCAATTTATAGATCCCAAAGCTGAACGTCCTGCAAATAATTTTGAGTATTGGAAGACAAGCTTTTTTCATATTTGTATAACAGAACCAGATATAGAGCAGCTCACAAAGAAAATAGCTGAAAGTGGAGGAAAGCAGAGAACCAAAGTTTGGGAACTAATCCCAGGTAAACCATATAAAATAGCCTATTGTGAAGACCCGTTTGGAAATATTATAGAAATCTATACACATAGCTATGAGGAAGTGTGGAGTACTAAGCAATTAAATAAATAATAAATATTCCGTAGGCAAATCTTCTAAAGACATATTATGAAGAATAAGCACTGTGAACACTTTGTTGGTGTAGATGAAAATAATATTACTTCTAAAACGTCTGGCTGCGAAGAATGTGAAAAAGAGGGAACTGATTGGGTTGCATTAAGAATGTGTCTTATTTGTGGTCATGTAGGATGTTGCGATTCTTCGGTAGGTCTGCATGCCACAAAGCATTTTCAAAATACAGGCCATACAGTAATGGTTGCTCTACCAAACAAGCAATGGAAATGGTGCTACGTACATAAACAATATTCATAGAGATCAAGTTAGATAATTTTTGGGTTTGAACGCATATACACATATCTATAGACAGAGTCACTTTGTTAAAACATGTCAATATTCTTTGCTTCGTTACACCTACCCTTTTGTTATAGGGATAGATCCATCAACTATAAATCCGATAATTAAGACAAAATACGGTGAGGACTCTAAAATAGATGGAATGAAATATCTTCAAAAGATAGTGCAGCCACCATACTATACCTCTATGGAATCCGCCACGCCTTTCAGATACGATAACAAACATGATGAAGAAAACGAAACTTAATCGTATGTGATATTTATAATTGTCGGCCTGGAAATATGGCGTAGTATGTAATGCTTGGTTGAATGGTAATGCTGACTGACATAATAGCTGCAGCATAAAATACATTTGGGGGAATTCCCCAACATCTATATATTTACCATAAAAACATTATCAACGAAAATGAATAAAATACTAGCAATCATTCCTTTAATAGGAATAGCATTTGCAATAACAACAATCGGCAGTATGTCAATATTAAGTTATAAAACAGAGCTGCAGACAGCTAGAGCTACTGCTACTAATAGCTCTTCCTCCTCCAGCAATATTGCAACAGGAAATGTAACAAAAATACAAGCAGGAGTAGGACAAGATAACATATCTGAATCAATATTCTCTCCACAACGAGTGCAAATCAAGCTAGGAGAAAGTGTAACTTGGTATAACCCAACGCCGGTAGCAGAGCCACATACAGTTAGCTTTGTTTTTGATAACAAAACCATGACAAATATAATCACACCATTCGCTATACGGAATATTAAAGAACTCGTGCCTTTACCCCCTGGGTCTAATAGTCAACCAACCACAGTCCCAGGTAAAAATATAGTACTGTCACTCAATAGCAGAGTATACAATCCAGCAGTAATTGATTCACAAGGTAAAGTAAAAACGGTACCTATAAATTCAAATTATACTATGACTGGTACTGAAAAGTTTGTAAATTCTGGATTCATACTTCCAAAAGGAAAAGAACAGGCATATCCAGGCTCTGGAAATTCATTTACTATCAGATTTGAAAAAGCAGGAACATATAACTACATATGCCTGATACATCCATGGATGAAAGGAACAGTCACAATAAAGTAACAAGCTGCCATCGGAAACATTCATCTTCTCTTTTTGTTTTATCCATATTTCAAAACGTATTCCACCGAGAAAAAAACGCGCCAATTTAGCTTCTTTACATTAAATTCCAAATACACGTCTATCAGAAAGGTTTATCCCACGCTTGTGCTTTCGCAGGAAGCAATGCTCGTATCTCCTCTACCATGAGTAGATGCATAAACAATTGGATCATTCAACTATATTAGAACAGTTTGGACTACATGTTTACATCATTTAATAGAATATTCTCCATCGTTTTGATATAGTTCAAACTCGAACTCCAACAGCTACTCCAAATAATGTCTTTGTTGTCCATTTGGAAGAATAAGTCAAAACGAGACACTTTATGTGGAAGGGTGACGGACTAATAGAGTTCTCCCCGCCCAGGCCTTGTGTCACAAATGGCGGCCCTGTGCGTGGATTTGGTTCTATAACATTAGAATCAGTGACGCCTGTAACCCCTTTCCGCCAGTTCGCCTCATGTACGCAAATTGAGACAAATTTTGTCACAGGCGTGGCAAGATTCAAGGTGTTACCACTTTTTCATCCAAATAAAATAATCAAGTAGATGTTTACTGCTTTATTCTTTTATTTATTAACTCGACCGGTCTGAGTTTAACCTTTGTAATCCGCCACGGCTCTTCTATTTTTTATCAGACGTTGTGTTCGAATTTGTATTTGTAGATGAGTCAGATATAGTTTCAGAGCTAGTTTTTACTATTTTATCTTTTATCGTTCCTATTACACCTGATACAGAACTTGTTGTTGCCGTTGGTGTTGAAAGCGTTGCTACGTTCTCGCTCTTTATCAATTGATTAGATAACCAATTTCCTCCCATTGCTGACATTAAAGATGTAAGCACTAAAGATGCAGGGTCAGTTATTCCTTTACTAGCTGATATTAATGCAGTCATCCCACCCAAAGTTGTTACAAGTGATATACCGAGCCCAGCAAGAGCTGAATACAAATAACTTATTCCGAATTTGAAAGGTTCTTTCATTTTCTTTAAGA
>DATDFS010000071.1:0-5113 GCA_036522495.1 Nitrososphaeraceae archaeon
TAACAAGGCCTCCCAGGCCTTCTAGCATCATCGTCATTATTATTAATGGCAAAACCGATCCTCAATAATTTTACCTTCATTATAGTAATAATTTTCCTCTTAGCCATTCAGCCATTGATGTAAAAAAAGTAGGAGGAAAGGCAAAGTAAACCTGCCGTATGTATCTCATCTGGCTCATCTTTCTTATTCAAATCAATGGCACTAGCTGATCCATTGCTTGACAAGGCTTTGGCTTCCGTTGATGCTGGCAATAGGATGTAGAACTAATTGTAGACGGTATCTCTAACTCTTTCTTTCCCTGAATGACAATATCTTGTCTACCTTCTATTTGTCCCTGTATTCTTAAATGTACAGTTCATTTTGAATAGGGGAAGAGATAAAAAATGGAAAGAAGGATGATTATTGAGACAGCAAAGAGTTTATTTATCAATAATATCGCTATAGATACCAAAGAACTTACAATGTCTTCAAAAGGTCTTAATAAACACCATATTTGTGGATGTAATTACGCAGATAGAAAGAACTGCCCTTGGTGCAAGAAACCGTGTCATCATGATGCATCCCTGGGCCCTAGGGTACTAATTTCGCCAATGTAGTTTAATCTACAGGACAGCACACAAAAAGACTTCAGTTTATGCGACCAGTAATAGCATCCATTGCAATCTCCATACTGCTACTCGTGTTTCGATTAGCCCCCAAAAACTTGTCAGTTGGATTATTTCTAAATCCCAACGGTATACGTCCTCACAAGCTTCAGAATTTTACGAAAGCCAGACATAGGGAGCATTAGATAAAGCATGATTAGGATATGTAATTACAAAAATAAGGCAGAAGATGACAAGCAAATTCATTATGCATCAATTATACAAAACTAAAGAGAATTGCGATTAGATGTATCAAACTTTCCAGATTCGGGTATGATAGAGTTATCATCAGTTTGGATATCATCGTCACTACCATCCTTAACATCAACTGATAAAGAACAATTGCTTGTCTCTATCCAATCTTGAAAGTTGAAGGTTTTCGACGGGTGACCACTTAGGTCTAAATGCCATAAAGGCAATCCACGATTTAGTCTAATGAGAACCATAACGGTGAGGTTAATGATTTACCTACTTGTTCATCAAGTTAGTTTAAAGTACCCAATAATGAGGCTGTGAAAAAAGTCCCAATCTATGATTTGACCTAAAATAGAAAAGATCGGCAATTGATATAACTTTCACTACCTGTAAGGCAGCAGAGGCCTGCCAGCGGCAGCTGCCTTTGGATTCATGCCAGGACTTATGCTTGGATTAAGGAAGGGATGATCACTCCAATAGTTAATGAAACAAAATAAGGACATGATTTCAGTGATGGTGTCTTTTCGCTGTGTATCAACGGTTTCAAGAATCAGAAGCATTTAAAATAAAACAAAATACAAGGATCAAATACATAGCAATAATAATGGCCAAGGAAACACAAAGAGAACAAGTTAAGGAGAAGACCCATGAACTTGAACATGAGGAAAAAGATGAGTTAGAAGAGGAGAATCAGAAAGGTGAGGAAATTGGTGATGGAGTCGTGAAATGAAATTACTTTCATTGAGTTGGAATGTTATCAGCAGATTGGAATTATCTAGAAAGGACATGACGCTAGCCATGCAGCAACAATACCCTTAATGATAAGAGTACGGACACACAAAGAATGATTTAAATGCAAAGATGTAGTACTCCTTTATTAATGAAAAATGTCAATATAAAACAACAGTTTAAAAATGTAATCTCATTCTTTGCTATAGTAGGGCTATTGTCCATGACAAGCATTGTAGTATTACCTATAGGAACAGCGCATGCAATCACCTCATTACCAGCAGCGGTACCAAGTAGTATTAATACAACAACCAGTTTAGGAATAGCAGCCAGTCCTTTTTATGAGTCAAATGTTAGTAAACTAATAGGCCAAAGAGTAGTCAGCACTGCAAATGGCATCACTCCACAGATAGAATATACTAATATAGAAACTGGAACTATTAAGGGGGTTGGAAATGTTACAAATCTTCAAACATGGACTGATACTACTAGATCTCCTAGAATAATTTATGGTGTTGGCCAAGGTGTAATAACTACAGCAGATGGACAGGATATGGCAACTTGGATTGGATACGGTATTGGAAGATCTAACATTAATGGGACAATAACATATCACGATATTATATTATTTAATACCAATTCTACAGGAAGACTTGCTTTCCTTAAAAACATCGAAGGACTGCATATAGCTGAAGCTGACGGTAATAATCGAACAACAAAGATATATGAGTGGAAATCTTAACCAAAAAGACTTGAACCTACACCGCCGTTGTGGAATGGTGGTTTTGATTATACAAAAGATGTGTTATCATGTGTGCAGACAATGATGCAACCTGAGGAGTGGGACTTATTTTTTGTATCAGTAGTATAGAATATTGGTACAATATAATATTCTTAGAACCATTGACTAAAACAACAAAATAGGAAAAGAGAAAAGGCACAGCCGCACTATGGCAGTCCAAATGCAATTAACGATCCAATGTTTTCACCTTCAGTCGGCACAAACAACATTCCATGTCCAATAGATGGACCACCAACACCTACTTTATATCCAACATTGAATTGCCATAGAATCTTTCCGGTGTCACTGTCTAACGCCATGATTATTCCTGTTGGCTGAAGTCGACCTTCAATTGGATTTCCCCAGAGATCAGCAGTATATGGTTTTCCAAAAGATGTCATGTATCCTGAAAATACAACCTCATTAGTAACTAAAGGAGAGACCCGTGTTGGAAAGTCTATCGGAGTATGCCACTTGATTTTGCCTGACTTTATATCTATGGCAGTTATGGTACCATTTCCAACACCACTTTTGGTTGCATTAAATACTGGTTCTAGAAAACCCTCTTCTCCTTTTGCAAAAAAGTTGTATGCATCGCTGGTTACAGCAACATATAATGTATTATTGTTAATTGCATGGTAACCTTGTATAGCTGCACCAGGAATAATTAAACCACTACCGGTTAATTTCGGCTCTACGTTATCTCTATATAGAGTTCCAACAATTGTCCACCACAATGGCTTTCCAGTGGCAGCATCCATTGCCATTATATCTCCCCTCTTGTCAGTTCCTATGACCACTTTCTTTTGGGTTCCGTTATCTAGTTTTACTTCGCTTATAGTGCTTCCCCATGCAGTATCATAATCGTGTGTGTCAGGTAGCTTGACATTCTTGAATATAGTTCCTTGTGCAATAAATGGTGTTGCCCACACTAGCCTACCGTTTCTAATGTTAATTGCCAACATATTATTGGCATATTTTTGATCTCCTTGTCTAGTTGTTGCATTAAAGTCTGGTGAAGCATTTCCTGCAGGGATGTACAATATACCAGTCTGAGGATCTAATGAACCTCCAGTCCATGTAGTTACCCCTCCGTTAGGTGGTGTTTTACCTGGACCTACCCAATTACCAACTGTAGTATGGAAGTTCCATAATACGTCACCATTAGTACGATTAAGTGCAGTTACATTTCCCTGTACTATTCCTTGAGATGGAGGCACATCACCACCTGCTGAACCTACTACTACATAATCCTTCCACACTATTGGTGGAGTATTTACAGAATAGCCTATATTAGGAGGACCAAGTCGCGGAGATTTCCAGATTATCGTGCCAGTTGTAGCGTTTATTGCAGCGACTCTTGCATCGCCTCCGGTGCCAGTAAATATCATACCACTGTTATACGTCATACCATGCATTGATGCTCCTTGTCCTGTTTTAGCTTTCCACAAATTCAGACCAGTATTTACATCAAGTGCATACACTGTTGCTTTATTGTCTTGTACGTAGATTTTATCACCTATGATTAGTGGCGACTGTTCTATTGGATATTGAATGGTAAATATCCACTTTACCTGCAGCTTATTTACATTATCCTTCCCAATTATTGTCTGTGGGCTGCTTCTAGTATAGAATATATCATGATTAACAGTTATCCAATCATTTTTGTGTTGTACTTCAGTTCCAGAATCAGTAATAGATGTGGTTTTTGGTAATGTTTTGTTGACTGGTATGCTCATTTGAGCTAATACTTTCATAGCTTCTGCGTTGTAGCGTTGTTGTTCAGAGAGTGGATCTTGCTTGGCTTCTGGTGGTGGTTGGTGTTCTCCTATACTAGTAGCAAATACTTTAGCAGTGGGAGTCATAACCCCATAGTCTATGATCATCCCAACTACAAGCGACAGAACTAAAGCCATAGTTGCTTTTCCCTTCATGGTTTTGGAAATTTCAATAATACATATATATAATTTGACAATTCTATATGTAATTTTCTTGAAGACTGTCCCAGACCGTATTTCTCTATAAGGATAAAAGTTGTCTTTTAGTGGTTTCTTCTGGCTTGAGACGGATTTGAGTTAGAGGACATACAAAGATAGATCAAGAAAATATAGAAGTCGAATAGATGGTCCTGCACAATCGGCTGCATCTACTCGATAACCATTTCTTGAAACATGTAGTGTTATATATGCATGCGTTAAAATCTCTTCCTAGTCCAACTTTGGTTATTGGATCTATTTCACCAATATCATCAACTTCCTCATTATATTTTGTTGTTATAGTTTCGACTAACCGGTAGACTTCGTCCCTAATTATTTCCTTTTTCCTACGGAGAAATTCGTAATTCTCCATAATGCGGCTAGTTCTCTGACCTTGCCTCTAACCATTTCTACTTCTATGACCACCATAATTCTTAAGGATTTTGAGATATATTTTGGAACTAGAACATTAATAGTCACGAAAATGCTGTATTGTATGTTTAGCTTACCAACCCTTTTACCATTAAAAATATTCAACACATCAAGGAGAATAAGGGGATGAGAAAGTAAGTCTCAGTCAAATACAAACATTAAGTAGTCCATATTTGCTATTACATATAGAAGAACAGCAATTAATTAGGCCTTCTAGGCAAGTAGTCTGAATCAGGTGCTTATGATAATCGCAGGTGATTTGGCTGATAGCCAATAATGATCTATCCAGAAGTTTTAGACCACATCCTCCTTACGATCCCTACCATCCTAACTAAACAGCATGAATTCATGATAAC
>DATDFS010000072.1:0-4380 GCA_036522495.1 Nitrososphaeraceae archaeon
GTGCCACCAAGGTCATCATAGGCTTCCAAAAGTCTAATCTAACTCATAATCTTTGAAATGCCTTAGATACCGTCCACTCCCGGAATCTTCTATGACATGTAGATCCAGAACCATATTCTTTTGGCAGCATCTTCCATTGACAACCAGTTCTTAAAATGTATAAAATACTATACCATCCAGAACTTTTCTAAATGGAATAGCAGGACGTCTTATAGTATCTTTGGTTTTTTTTGGCGGAAGCACCAGCTTGATCTACCAGCGTAATCTCATTCCATAAATTATTGGGAATCTTTCTATAATGGGAAGATATTTTAGTTTCATATAAGGCATATCAGTGGAACGGATTTCTCAAGCTCTATGTTTGTCCATTTTTAGGATAAACTCATAGTTAGCTTCTAAGATAATATAGGAAAATGATATTCTCAAGTGATTTATGTTGAAACATATTAGATTCTACTTAACCAACCTTGTGGCTATTGTTTCAATTAATATAACAGGAAGAGAAAAATCGAATAACGAAAACCCGTTACATGAGATAAAGATAAGCAGGAGCATTGTCAAGAACAGAGTATGCAATATCTATTAGTTACTAGGAGTACTAGAAGCAAAAGAACTGAAGAGCGATTTACTTAATGATGTAATTCGAACTTTCATTTTAAGGATCTTTAAGACCATTATTATCGTTGGTGAATTTATGATAGTAGCATCGTTGGTGCTCATATCAATGCAAGGCTAACCTATTGAAAAGAACAGTATGCTAGGCTATTATGGAGCTGTTACTGCTCCACCAAATACTTTGAGAGAAAATAAAATAAAAGGGCTGATGCCGTTCTAACTATTATTCTCTCTTTACCAGTATGTAGTGCGGTATGTTTGCAATTGTCGCAGGGTATGAGGTCTTATATTCCCATCCTAATGCAAGCAGCTTCTTTGCTTCCTCCACGTCAGTCACAGCTGATATATCTACGACTCGCCTATGTTTGAAAACAGGCTTATCATTGTCATTTTGATTGCTTTTGTGTTTATGGTACTCACCATTCTCATTGACTAATTTCCAGGTTATCTTTCCTGAGATAGGATCTTCTCCCGCGTTTTCAAAGCCTATCAGCTGGTTAGGAAATCCTGCTGCTTTACACCTATTACATTCTTGCATCTTTCTTGTGTGCGGTTTAGATGCTTCCGCTTGAATTGTTGTTGTTGACATGTAATAGATATCTTTACAAAATTTCCTAATAATATATGAGATACCATAACGGGAGGGAGAGTAGTAGCATAGCCGTTACCAGACGGCTATTCGCTGTCTCAATTAACTTATGAAAAGTAAAGCAGAGTTGAAATCCCTTGCCTTTAACATCATGTATTGGTGTTTATCGACTACAGTCTGCTGCTGGCTCGTCATGGACTCGGTAAACAACAAAAACAAAAGTGAAAGTAAAAAGTCTTTTGGCCTAAACATCAAATAGCTTGTAACACCAAGGCAAGAAGTCTACTACAAAATTAACAGCAAGGATCTCTGCTAGTCTTGGGATAATTGGCCATATAGTTAACTTGTAAGGAGGCAAAGGGGAAGATGGATATGATATCGATGCAAGTTACTTATTTTCAAATCTGCTGTGGTAACCCCGCCTTTTTTGTGCATACCTTTAACAGGACTTTTATATAAGTAAATTATCTGACAATAGGATAAAAATAAACACCGTAAGGACAATGATTGGAATCATTGCATAGTATGTATAGTATCAACGTTAAGTATAGGTATACTTTCACATCAAGTATATTCAAAAGCTTGTAACATTCGTTTTGGCAATGGAACTATTATAAAGCAAACAGGTAGTGTTTGTGATTCTGAGTCAGATAAAGAAGCAGATAAAGGCGCCATTAATATACACTTTAAATAAACAGATTGAAGATAGGGAATACAAAGTATTTTCCTCCGTCTTTCTTCTTTGAATAAGGATCTTTGCTTGTAATTGAATTAGCAACTATGGTAGTTGGATGTTTACCCACTGTGACGTTATTAAGTTACACTTGTCATTTTTACTTCTCTCATCTAATTGTCCGATAGGTGTGTTGGGTCCTGAACAGTAAAGAAAAATAATAATAATAAAAACAAGCAGAGATATCAAACGTATGCGCTAAACATCGTGTAGCTTGGAACTACGCAGAGTTAACAACAATAATGACAAGGATGAGTAAAATCTTTTGATACCTCTAACATCCTCAATAACTTGGTTCCAACGGATACAACCAGACAAAAAACTTTAGGTGCGACAATCAGCTTTATTATCATTCTCTTATTTTGTTGATGGTATCCGCATTCCCAACACATCTCCTTTATCTCATGAAATCGCACAGGTCGTTTAACTCCTGTCTGAGATCCGCAATCCTACGTCTTTTGATCTTCGAGGATCTTGTCCTGTGGATAGGAATTTACGCAATCTGATTAGATAAACTAGAATTGTTATCTATCAGGGCAGAATTTAAAAGATTATTTGAATCCGTAAAATGCATCTCAGCTTAATAATTGTCCGAATAGTCTCAGCTGGAATACTCAGATTGGGAATTATAGCTTTTCTGTTACCGGAGCAAACCTGTCTAAGATCTCTATTTCTTGACCACATCGCTTCCACCTTGTTGAAGTTTGATTATCCAATTTAATTGCTAGGATGTAGATAGGTATGTAGGCCATGTAGCGTAGCTAGATGATATGGTCGTTCCCCTTGGAGATTGTTTAGCAAGACGATCTTTATTATCATCATCATCACCATACAAGACATCTTAGCATTCCTGAACGGATATTGAAACAATCAGTACTGTGGTATCAAATGAAGTGTATATAATAGAGAGGCATCTAATTTGAATGGCAGAACGCTCCCTTAGACTCCTTTCACTCTCGTCGAATAGATCTGCTAATTGTTTCTTGGTCATATTCTAGAGAAGATATAATCCTAATAACAATAGAGGAACTAGCTTGTGAGCATCAGACAAGACAAGGATTTGCAGATATGATCTTGATCTTTGAGATGTATAGCGGAACATCTTTAATGAAGGAATTGAATTTGACTATAGGCACTACAGGGACACCATCAACTAATCTTATGTCCATCGGGTAAAGAGTCAGTATGATAGGAATGGCACAGGAAACTTTTTTTCTTATTTGAAGTAATAGTACTGACGTCCTCTGAGCTTGCTTTCTCGCATAAGAAGATATGGATGAGAGGTTGTTCCGTTTCCAGTGCTTACAATCAACTACAATAGCTAATTTAGATTCATAATTGATTCCAACTACGTCTATTTGCATTCTAGATGGCTTAGAAAAATTCAGATTGCATTCAGATATATATCCGGACAAATTGAGAAGACGTGAAGCAAACGCTTCAAAATCCTGCCAACTTAGACATTTTGAAATCATTTCTATATCGGTTCCACTATGTAGCGCGAGAACTGCAAGCTTCATCCTGTCCTCATTAGAGAACGAATAGCCGTGTCTGAAGCTTTCGCCTATCCCATTTTTCAGTAAATAATCTAAAACATATCTTGCCGTTGTCTTACCAGCGATCCCGGATTTAGCTCGAAATTCGTCTAAAGTAATATCTTTGGATATCGCTAATATTGCCTTAGCCAATAGAGCAGGTTGCACAGAGTGAGATCAGTTAACAGGTATTTTAACGAAACTAGAAATTAATAATGGTCTAAATGCTAAGGAGCAGGCATGACTTTCAACAACTTTTATTTGGATCATTTATCTCACGAACTGCGTCAAGTGCAACATCTCTTACACTAAAAACAAATATTATGTCATGCATGCAAGCTGTCCTTCAAATTTGGCTGTTGATGATTCTTTTTAACTAATGGGAGACTAAAGTAAAATGTAGTACCTCCTTCTTTACTATCTTTGTCAACATTATTGTTGTTCTCACTCCATATCCTACCACCATGAGCGTTGATTATGCTCTTTGATATGAATAGGCCAAGTCCCGTTCCTTGATAAGATTTTGAGATGAACTTTTCAAATAACCTTGGCATTATCTCGGGATCTATGCCGATACCGGTATCCCTAACGGTTACAAGAACCTCCTCACCATCATCAATAGTTTCTGCACTGATACTCACGGTTCTTTGCCCTTCTTCCTCCTTTGCTTTAGTAAATTTAACAGCATTACTTAGCAGGTTAAAAATTACCTGAGTTATTCTTCCCTTATCTGCTTCTACAAAAATATTTTGTGGGTGGTATAGGAACTTGATAACACGTTCCCCATTCCTATTTGAAGATTCTCTGTTTGATATTATATCTGTTAGAGTATTTGTTATTACATCATTCAAGTTAAACCACTCCTTCTTTAGGTCTAGTGATTGGCTTTCTATTTTTGTCACATCCAG
>DATDFS010000073.1:0-16520 GCA_036522495.1 Nitrososphaeraceae archaeon
GGTACTAATGCTTCTTAACCATTAGTTAACCAAGTTAAAGCGTAAAAATCCCTAGTTTCATTAGCAGAAAAAGGTTACCTTAAAATTTCTGAATTAGATATTCATTTTTGATGCCAAAATAAGCAATCAGAATATATTATAAAAGGTGATTTTTGTACTAATGAAAAATAATACGGATCCAGAGGGACTCGAACCCTCGACCAACTGCTCCGCAGGCAGCCATTCTATCCAAGCTGAACTATGGATCCATGTTATACTAACCAGACATCATAACCATATATGAAGTAGCTGGATTATGACAATACTTGGAAAGAGTATATGCTGTTGGCGATATTAATTTGACAATTGCAACAACATAGTTAAGAAGCTTTGAGAATTGATGACTGGAGAAGACTCGCGGTATAAATAGATCCTTGGTGTTCCATCACCCAGCTCAAATTATAATTGAATGTTTGGCATTCCTTTCCCAAAGAATCTGCTTCATCTAATTCTTACAGATTGGATAGTTAAAAGTCGGTGATACCATCGATATAATATACATTGTTGTTATTATTTGGTTGCTGCAATAAATTGGAAGATCCGTCATCGTCACTCTCAGCAATGTTTTGTAATAACAGGAACACTCTAGTATAATATCCCATAACACCCTAGCTTTGGAGGAGTTTAAGGATATTGTCTATAATCTTTCCGTGATCAGCTTCCAACTCTGTGGTTACTAGGAGTAAATGATAATTTTCTAATGGCACTGTTATTCGCTTAATCTTTTCATATTCGGCCATAGCATATTTTCCTTTGCCAATCTTAGGAGCAAGTGAGTTACGTAATCCCCATCTAGCTAACGCCTGCAAATTAGATCTTTTTGTTTCTTCCGATGAGAGTAGGTTTTTAATACCCTCTCGCTGGCCACCATACTTAATTTCACCAGTTTCATCACATACTCCCGCGAAACGAATCTTTGGGTCAAGATTCAAGATGTCTTTACAAAGTTTGCCAAAATCCATAATTATTAATTAATATTAAGATTGATTCTAATAAGGATTATTAAAACTTAATCACTTCCATGCATTCTGTCAGGAGTAATTTTACATTCTATCACAAATGAGCCAATAAAAGTCGGTATAGGTCTGTGTGAGAAGAACATAATTGATTTGGCTTGGCATAGAAAATCCTATAGATTCCTAATTATGTATCCTCCTTAGAGAGACTCTCTAATTATATATTACCGGCTATATTTTTATGGTAATATTTTTATGCCTGAATCAGGGACACCAGCGTATAATAACTCCTATAAGACTTATGTAGATTATATCATTCACAATGAAAAATTCGAAGGTTACATTACATGCAATGATGTTTGCATTTCTTATGCTAGGATGTCTTTATCTAATGGTTCAACACACAGCTGTGGCGATACAAGACCCTCAGATTTCATCAGATAAAGGATACAATTTGTATACTTCTACTCCTTCCGTTAATATCATATTCAGACAAGCGGAAAACTCTGTTGTACAGATAACGCACAAGGCTCTAACAGGTAATAATGTTTCCGATGCACTAATCGAAAATGTTACCTTGGGTTCAGGATTTGTCTATGACAAGCAAGGACATATAATTACTAACAATCATTCAGTAGGCAGCGCCAGAATGATGGATGTAACATTTGTAAATGGGGATAGATATACAGCGAAGGTAATAGGAACTGATGGTTATACCGATATTGCAGTTTTGCAAATTATACACAATAACAATGCTCGACAATCTCTTTTCAAACCACTTGTAATGGGAAACTCATCGATGTTAAAAATCGGAGATACAGTAATCGCTATGGGTAATCCCTTTGGACTTAGTGATAGTTTGATAACAGGGGTAGTAAGTCGGGTAAAGAGCGCGCTACCAGATCCGGTTGGATTTTCTATCCCTGACGTAATTCAAACAGACATAGCAACTAATCCCGGTAATTCTGGTGGGCCTCTGCTCAATACGCAAGGACAGGTTGTTGGGATAAATATTGCACCTGATCTCGTAGGAATCTTTTCACCAGATCCGGTTGGATTTTCTATCCCTGACGTAATTCAAACAGATATAGCAACTAATCCTTTAAGCGATACGTCTCAGTTCTCTGGATTGGGTTTTGCAATTCCGTCTTCGACAATAACACGAATAGTTCCTACGCTAATCGAAAAGGGAACATACGTGCATCCATATCTTGGGCTTGGTGGAATTACTTTAACATCAGAGTTAGCACAGACAATAAATGGCAGCAGTGGTAATAGTAGTAGTCTACCAGCAAATTTAAAAGGGATTTACGTAAATACAGTTACGAAGAATGGTTCTGCTGATAAAGCAGGAATACATGGAAGTAATATAGATCAATACTCTATAAAACACGGTGGAGATATCATAGTAGCTATTGATGGACATAATGTAACAAGGATGGATGATTTGATATCATATATTGACATGCATAAATCTGTTGGTAGTACCGTTATTTTGACTGTATATAGAGATGGCCATATTTTAAATTTAAAGACAACACTCGTAGCTCAATCATCTTCACGGCATCCATAGGCACTACAAGCAAATCCAAAACCTTTATTTTCTTTATCCTGCCCTTTTAATTATGTGATATCCGAACTCAGTCTTTACTGGATCCGATATCTGTCCTTTTTCAAGCTTGAACGCAGCATCTTCAAAAGATTTTACCATGATTCCCCTACCAAACAAACCCAGATCGCCTCCTTTCTTTCCACTTCCCTTGTCAATTGACAGCTCCTTAGCCAGCTGTGCAAAACTTTCTCCGTTCCTTATTCGTTCGAGTACTGCAATAGCTTCACTTAGTTTCTTAACAAGAATGTGTGAACATTTGATTTTGCCAGCCATCTTGTAGTCAAAATTATACAAGCGGTTGTGGATAAATTTTACTATCGTTAATAGTTCATTTTACTAGCACAAGAAAAAGGACAGCTAAAGGAACGAAAATCATCAAATCGCACCACCTACCAATAAAAATTATCTATTCTATTCTTCAAATTTGATTTGACAGTTATTTCGAAACCTTGTGTCCATCCAAACTCACGACAAATAATATTAACTGTTCCGCATAGACAACTAGGCAGTATTTTAATGGATCGCGAGGACTGGCTTCAAAAACAAGTTTTACACATCACAAACAATCTAGGATCTTTTTATTCTATGACTTTTTCTAACCGACGAATTAATTAACCTGAAGACGCAATTTTCTCCATTATGTTACCTATGCATTTTGTCATCTTATTTAGAAGATCAATTCTTGCAAATTCATTTGGCGAGTGATTTCTTGCAAATACATAAGTACTTCCTACTGAAATGCAGGGTACTTTAAGAACTTTAACAAACGGATACATCGGTCCTGTGCCAGCTGAAGATACACTCATTATAGCCGTCCCGAAAACTTCCCTTGCAGATTCTTCAACTTGTTTTACAAATGGATCATTGATTGATGTTCTTGCAGCTGCTTCTCCGTGTATGATCTTTACCTCTATTCCATCGTCGTTAAATCCGTTTTCAATTAGATGATTTTTGAGTCGTTCGAATTGCTTTTCAGGATCCATGCTAGGAACGAGCCTGAAATCTATTTTAGCCGTAGCGAAAGCAGGAAGGACAGTTTTTGCACCTTCGTTTGTATAACCTGATGTTATACCAGCAATATTGCATGTTGGCATTCCAACATATGCTTTGATAGCCTCGACTCCTGTCAGATCATTTACAAATTTATTTATACCGTATTCCTTTTTAAATTCCTGCTCGTTAAATGGCTCATTAGATATGAGATAGAGTTCTTCTGGAGTAAACTCTTTTACTTCCCGGTACCAATCTTTGATCAAGATTTTTCCTCTATCATCTCTTAAACTGTTTAGTGCTCTTACAAGCTTCCAAGCAGGGTTTTCGATTAAAACTGCGAGACTGGAATGAGCATCTCTACATGGACCTTTTGCTGTCAACTCCACGTAAAGCAAGCCTTTCATGCCCAGGCTGATTATTGGTGTATCATTTGCATCAATATAACCAAATTCCCAAATTACCACATCACATTCAAGTTTTTGCATGTAGGTCACAAGGTAATCTTCAATATGTACACTTCCAATTTCCTCCTCTCCCTCTATAATAAATTTAACATTACAAGGTACATCACCAGTTTTCTTCAGATAATATTCTACTGCCTTGATTCTAGTAATTAACTCGCCTTTATCATCTGCAGATCCCCGTCCAAAGATATAGTTACCCTCGACTTTACCGCCGAATGGATCTGCTTCCCATAAATCTACAGGATCCTCGGGCTGAACATCATAATGGTTATAAAATAAAATGGTTGCTCCATTAGGATTTGATTTTGATACGACCTCGCCATAAATTATCGGTGGAGGGACATTTTTTTTATCATCACTTCTTCCCGAATTATTGAGATACAATATCTCGGATTTAATACCCGCTTTATGCATGATATGGGAAATAATTTTTGCACACTCAACGAGGCCCTGTCTTTTTGCGGAAACGCTAGGGCATCGTATTAAAGTTTGCAGGTCAGCAATAAGACTCTCCATTTCAGAGTCTACGATCGTATTAATAATCTCATCCAATAGTTTCCTATTTTTTATATTAAAATTAAAGGTTACTATACTTTGGTAGCACAATCTTATTCTACTCGAGAGTAAGATTGCACCTGTAGCAAAAAATAGAATGCATTTATAACTATCCTCTCATAACTTTATTTCTCATATGTCGTCATATGCTACTGATTCAAAGAGGATTTTCTTGGCTCCACGATCTATTGCAGTTATAGGAGCATCTGAAAAACCTGGTGTTGGTAAGGCGATTTTTTCTAATATTATAAACGGATATAAAGGAAAAATATATCCGGTTACTCCATCTAATCCAACTGTTTTTGGCATTAATGCATACAAAAGTGTTCTTGACGTACCAGATGATATTGATCTCGCCGTGGTTGCAACTCCAAATAGAACTATACCTGCTGTTATGGAAGAAATCGGCAAGAAACAAATCAAAGGCACAATTGTTGTTTCGGCCGGATTCAAGGAAGTCAACGAGGATGGTGCGAATCTCGAAAAAGAAGTGGGGGCGATCGGCAGAAAATATGGTACAAGGATAATAGGTCCAAATTGTCTTGGAATTATGAGTTTATCCGAACGCAACATGATGAATGCTACCTTTTTGAAGATCACACCAAAATACGGCAACATTGCATTGATATCACAGAGTGGTGCAATTTGTGCCGCCACAGTAGAAGATGCGATGGCTCAAGGAATAGGCTTTTCAAAGGTAATTAGTATGGGTAATAAAGTGGATATGGATGAAAATGATGTTCTTGAGATGCTAGCCGAAGATCAAGAGACAAAAGTTATTGTCATGTATCTTGAAGATATTCATGATGGCAGGCGCTTTATGGAAACTGCTAAAAAGATTACAAGAAAAAACAAAAAGCCAATTATAGTGCAGAAAGCAGGCAGAACCCCTGAGGGAGCTAAGGCAGCAATGTCTCATACGGGAGCACTAATGGGAGCCGATGAAATTTATGATGCCTTGTTTACCCAATGCGGTGTAATTAGAGTGGATACAATGCAGGAGTTATTCGATCTTTCCACTGCCTTTTCAAAACAACCTATACCACCAAGTGATAGCGGAGTTGTAATAGTATCAAATGCAGGCGGCCCGGCTATCATTTCAACTGATGCTTGTTCAAAATTTGGATTAAAAATGGCTGACATCTCTGCATCGAGAGAAATGATAGCTAAAGTAATACCTCCACATGGGTCAGCTAGAAATCCTATAGACATAGTGGGTGATGCTGACTTTAACCGCTTTGAAAAGGTACTTGGCGAAATATTATCGAATCCAAATGTCGGGTCAGTAGTTACAATGTGTACCCCTTCTGCTACGTTAGATTACAATGACCTAGCTCGGACTATAGTCAAAGCATCCAAGGGTACTGGCAAGACTATGCTTGCTGCGTTAATGGGGCTTGCAGAAGGTACCGAGAATAAAGAAATTCTCTCTGATGGGGGGATACCCTATTTTATGTATGCAGAACCTGCAATACAAATTCTGCATTCAATGTATAATTTCAGCAAGTGGTTATCCGATTCTATAAAGGAACCTAAAAGGTTCGATGTAGACAGGGAAAAAGTAAAGACAATTTTTGATAATGTCAGAGGTCAGGACAGATCAAATTTATTGGAAGAAGAAGGCTACGATATTCTTAATGCATATGGCTTCCCTACTCCAAAAAGCATACTTGGAACTAATGAAGAACAGTGCATAAAGGCTGCCCAAGAGATAGGCCTTCCAGTTGTCATGAAGATTGCGTCGCCTGGTATTATCCATAAGTCGGATGCGGGAGGGGTTAAAGTGGGATTAAAAAGCAATGAAGAAGTCACGGCGGCGTTTAAAACAATAACAGATAACGCCAAAAAATACAATCCGCATGCAGAAATAAAAGGTGTTCTTATACAGGAAATGGTAAAATCAGCAAAGGAAATAATTCTAGGAGCAAAACAAGATCCATTATTTGGACCGCTCATTATGTTTGGGCTTGGAGGTATCTATGTCGAGATTCTCAAGGATGTTGTGTTTAGACTAGCCCCTATCGATGAGCATGAGGCGGCAAAGATGGTCGAATCGATAAAGACCGTTAAATTGTTAAAAGGTGTAAGGGGAGAGAAACCATCTGATTTAAAGGCGGTAGTGGACAGCCTTCAGCGACTTTCGCAGCTGATTGTTGACTTTCCAGAAATTGAAGAATTCGACATGAACCCCCTGCTGGTGCTGGAAGAGGGAAGAGGAGCCCGTGCAGTAGATGTAAGAATAGGTTTGAAGTCTATCAAAATTGGCTGACACTACATTAGTTTCGTTCCGCATTCTTCACAGAAGGCTGCATTTTCTTGATTTTGATAGCCGCATGAACGGCAACTTACTGATCCTTTGGTGGAAAGAGATGCATTACCCGTCGTTCCTGTTTTCGGTACTCTGTTACTAAGGAGGACAATGTCTCCAATCTTTGAAATATTATTCCATAATACTTCATCTTCAACACCTGATACATCATCATTTTCATTGGCGTTGTCCCGCTCGATCTTGATGCTAATCTGTACTGTTCCTTCAGAGGATCTGCGTAATCCAATTACCTTAACTCTGCCAGCCAATATTGCTTCGCTATCATAAGCGGGCATACCCACAAGGGATTGGATTGGAACGAATCCAACCTTGCTCGCCAGTTTTGCGGTCCTGTTAATCGAAGATGAAGGGAGAGTGGGGTCGAGAGCATTTGTACTACCAGACTGCTTCGAAAGGTTAACTGAAGATACTTCAGTCAAAGGCTCAGTGGCAGGTGGAACCGGAGTTTCAAATTTTCGATACTGTGCTAGTATATTACCGCATGTTCTACACTTATATTCACCTTTTTCAATGAGCGTCACTCCTTCCCCCAGCTCTTCATGCGGATTTTCATAATTTATTGCCGCTGAACCTTCATATTCACTTTCACATTTGTTACAATAATATTTTGAAAATCGATCCTGTTCTAGCCTGCCTACCCCTGCAATAAATAGTTCAGGTCCACCAAGGTTACCTCTTTTCTGTTCCTCCTCTGTCACTTTTGCGTAAACATAGCCCCCAGAGCCACGCAACTTTTTCTCCTGCAGACCATTATCTTCACTCGTCATGTAATATTCGTACTAGTTGCCTCATAGAAGTTATTTAAAATATTCTCTTTCCCTAAATTCCTGTGAAATTTGACTCCAAACCCTCTCATAACAAAATTCGCAGTGCTGAAATATTTTATGATTCATGCCGTATACCTTATATGTATGTAATTTACAGAAAAGGCAAACAAAAGAAATACGGGAATAGCTTAGTATTTAATGAGTACTGGAATCTAAACGTCTTCCGTGCCTTTTGTATATAAAGTGAAAAGATAAATTGAAAACGACATTTCAACAGTTAGGACTTGGATCTGAAATCCTTAGAGCACTCAATGAAAATGGGTTTGAGGCTCCTTTTCCTATTCAAGAGGCAGCTATACCTTTTATTTTGAAGGGTATGGATGTAATAGGCCAGGCACACACTGGAACCGGTAAGACAGCAGCTTTTTCGCTTCCACTACTAACTAAGATAAAGTACGACGGTCCAGTACAAGCGCTAATACTTGTGCCAACAAGAGAACTAGCAGTCCAAGTAACAAGCGAGATCAATAGATTGGCAAAATACACTGGTATCAGAACAGTCTCTGTTTATGGAGGACAAAGTATCAACATCCAAAACGATCAGCTAGAAAGGGGAGCACAAATAATAGTTGCAACTCCTGGCAGGTTGATTGATCATATAAAACATGGTTCAATTCAGCTTGACAGCGTAAAGTATGTGGTCCTTGATGAAGCGGACAGAATGCTTGATATGGGTTTTATTGATGATATGAAGTTCATACTATTTTACGTAAACGAGGACAGACAGACATGTTTGTTCTCTGCAACTATGCCACCAGAGATTTTGAGACTAGCGCAAGAATATATGAAAGACGTTGAGGAAATTAGACTGAATAAAGAAGAATTAGGCCTTGACACAATAGACCAGTCCTATTTGATAGTACATGAGCGTGAGAAGTTCAAACATCTGTGTTACTTTATCAAAAGCAGGGAGAAGAAGCAGACCATTGTTTTTGCTGCCACCAAGCAAAGAACACAAAGGCTTGCTAGCGAACTGAGACAGGAAGGTTTTAAAGCAATCACCATTCACGGCGACCTGTCTCAGAGACAGAGAGACAATGCAATGTATAGATTCAAAAGAGGAAGCGAGGATATACTTGTAGCTACAGACATTGCAGCACGGGGAATTGATGTTCCAGCAGTGGGTCATGTAATCAACTACGATATTCCTGAAGATCCACTTATTTACTTTCATAGAATCGGTAGAACTGCCAGAGCTGGAGGAACGGGGAAAGCCATATCCTTGGTTTCACATGACCGAATGGAAGATTTTGCAAGGATTCTAAAGCAGACAGAACAGCCTATTCGTAAACTAAATGAGGAAATGGGAGTCGAAGTGCATGCCGCTCGATATCGCTCCCCAGCGGGATACGAGCGTGTACGAGGTTATAACGATAATAACAACGACGTGTATAGAGGCAGACATAGATATGGTTCTGATACATGGGGAAGTAGGCGCTATAATTACGGTCAAAGGCAAGGCAGTAGCATGAGAAACCATTATCACCGCTAATTAAAATGGGTTAACGTATGAGGGTCTATAAATTAATCATCCAAAGTTATACATGGTCTCTTTTCTGGATGGATTGAAGGTATTCCCTACGAGGAGTGTTATTTCTCGAGTGTTTATGTGCATCCATCCGATTATGCAAGATCGATGCGTGAGTAGGTAACTATATATCTAAAAATATCGATCTAATGAGTTAGATGCGTTCAGTCGAGTATGAAGACTCTTTTGTTAAAATTGCAGGCTTGATAGGCGGAGAAGAGTATCACAAGGTTGCCCGTTCTCTTTTAAATTCCGAAGATGCAACCGATGAAGAAATTGCAAGTGCAACTGGTCTCAGAATTAACATAATAAGAAAAGTTCTTTATGATATGTTTGGTAAGGCTCTAATTACTGGCATAAGGGTCAAAGATGAGAAGAAAGGTTGGTTCGTTTATAGATGGCGGGCGAAACAGGATCAGGTGGACAATTTTATTGATAATCAAAAGAAAAAGATCCTTGACAGATTAGAAAAGCGACTGGAATATGAAGAGTCATCGGAGTTCTATCACTGTGGAAAAAAGGATTGTCCCCGTATCAAGTTTGACTCTGCAGTCGAAGTATTCTTCAAATGCCCTATCTGCAAAGGATCCCTTAACATGGTTGATAATGGTAAAGTAAAAGAGGCGCTCCGCTACAAGATAGAACAAATAACTGCAGACGTATCTTCCAGGAAATAAATTATATATATTAGGCAGTTAGGTTTAAGCAAAGATACGGCTGAAGCTAAATTGGATTAAATAATTTATGGGTATGCTTGAACGTGGAAGGACTAAGCAATATCTTATTAGTCATCTCCATCTCAGTTCGTAGAGTCATTTCTCAGATCTCTTGTTAAGCTATATGGTAAACATGAAAACTGGATCCGTGTAATTTTTATATGCTAGAGATGACAGTAACGATCTGTGTATGCATTACCCACGCCTTGAGAAAGAAGAAATAAGGACAAGGAATCTTTTTCTTGCAATTTTTTACTTTTGTGCAGTAGCGATGGCGGCAATTACATTCTATGCCCTCTATGTTAGCATAGGAGAATACCTATCCACAGGAAGAATAGTGATTGGCGAAGTACTAGTCAATACTGACTTTCCAGTTCATGGACTTGCAAAACTCGTTACATATCTGATGATTGTTACAGTAGTAGGGTGGTATTGTGTTACGAAATTAGGTGGAGATAAGGTAAAAGATATTCCTAAATCAGTCAAGTCGATCTTGCAACTTATTGTTCTAGCTATAGCTGTAGTGGCACTCTATGAATTCATTTACAATGCCCTTCTATGGAATTCCCTTATTACAGCTGATGTAATGAAAGGGATAATCAGGCTGGACAAGATAAATATACCTTATCCCAATCCGAATACACCTTGGAACCTTGTATTTGCAACAAAGATGTCTTTAGCGGCGCTTCTTATTTCCGCACATGGATTTTACACAATGTCAAAGCCTGGAGCGCGCAGGTTTTGACTTCCTTAATATATTGATCAGAATGCAAAAGTGGACTTCATCCATCGTATTGACGGCTGTTCCACAGACATTACTGCTGTTTATACCGTAGTACATGCTTTTCTTACCGGATCGCGTTATTATACAAGAAGGTCTATTATTGCTGGGAGTTACCACTAGGGGACTCCCATCTTTATCCCTCATTTTTTGTAGCATCTTGAGATGAGGGGGATATAACCATGGTGTAGTTTTAGGTCATCGTTTCAGTCAGTACTATCATACTATTTACCGTTGGTCTTACCTGTCTTGTATAAGCTTTTATCATAATGGCTTCGTAAGAGGAAAGCCAAAATTTGCAGACTGAATTATTTCGATGATACTATCTCCTAAACGACTGACTCCCGCTTCAGAAGGGAGTTAAGGGCTTTTATAGCATTAAGTATTTGACTAGGCTTAATATGCAAAGACCAGAATGGGATATTTATTTTATGCTTCAGGCAGAGATCGCAAAGCTCCGTTCAAACTGTCTTACACGGCATATTGGTGCTGTAATTGTAAAGGATAACAGACAAATAGCAACCGGCTATAATGGTACTCCCACTGGTATTAAGAATTGTTTTGAAGGAGGCTGTCCTAGATGTTTGACTAGAAGTAGAGGAGAGATCATGTCTGGTGAAAGTTTGGATAGATGTTTATGCACCCATGCAGAGGCAAACGCGATAATGCAATGCGCATTATTTGGAAATGCCGGCAGCACAAAACATGCCACTTTATACTCCACGTCTGCTCCATGCATCGAATGCAGCAAGATGGTAATCAGTGTGGGTATCAAACGCATAGTTGTGCTTTCTGATTATCCAGAGGATGGAACACAATTGCTCAAGGCTGCAAAGATCGAATTTGTAAAACTAGATCCTAATCTCTTGAGATCTTGGACAACACTCATTATTTAAGGTCCATGGACATTGGAAAAAAGGAGGGATAGTGTGTATCCCTTATATGTATGTCATCTAACACATCATTGCCAAATCTATGTTTCCCTGTTTGCAGTAGTCCGGCCTTCTGGATCATCTTCTGGCTGTATCACATATTTTCTCGCCATAAAGAATAGTAGCACACCAAACAGCGCCAACACTATGGCAAGTCCTTGCGCTCCGCCATTTGGCACAGCTACAAAATAAGCTATAGAAAATATAATGCATGTTATTGCCTGTAGAGTATATTTAATCGATTCACTTACTTTTTTTTTCTTGGCGAGGAATCCAAACCCAAAGATTATAGCACTAGGATAGACAGCAAGCAATAGGAATTGATCGATATCTATTCCATTGTGAGTCAATAATGTATGATTATAGAAAGTATATTATTATATATCTTTCATAATGGCTTTTTGAAGCCATGAAATAAGGTATAAGTTGTTTGTATTCCAATAGTTTAACTTCTTGTAATATCAAAGATACCAGGAATGGCTGGTATATCTAATAAGGAAAAGATAACGGAGGACTTTCAAACTTCAGATGTATTTCAATAACGGTATAATAACCTAAAATAGAACAGGTTTACTCCTACCTTCTAGTATCTGGGATGGTAGTATCTGCATTGTTGCATTTCCGGTCATCCTCCAATATGTAGGAGAAAATATGTGATCGAAGACGTCACGATCATTAATAGCAACACAGCAGAATATATCCATCATACTGGAAAGGCCGATTACATCTGATGAATCGTTGGTGTAAATATAAATTGCTACACAAATTATAGCTGTAGGATACTATCGTGAATGATAACATAGTATTATTCAATTTTAGGTCCATATGCTGGTTACCCCATTATATAAATCTGAAAAAGTTTTATTTGTAAAGTTAAATCGATCGGATTCGTTATTACTATTATTTGGTAACCAAGATAGCGAAGGATCATCAGGAATGACTGATATGAAGTACAGGCCTATTGATTCTTCTTGTTGAAACAGGGATACTGATGGCATGACTTCATGAATCTCAAATATTCCAAAAGTTGCTGTTCGTATCGTCTTCAGGAAATCTGCCATCTCTACATCTGTGATGGTAGTGTGTCCATCTTAAATAGCCCTGGCAGTCCAGTGATTCTTGCCACATTCATTCGATGTTAGGGTTACCCGGATATACTTCTCTTTGGAGTATTGAAATATAATTCATTGCTTGGGGTTTTTTGGATTCGCTATTTCAATATGTTCTTCATATGGTTTGATATGTTGATCAATATCACTATGAGGAATCTTAGTAGCGCTCAAACAGCAATTCTGCTGATTCCTACTCCACCATTTTACCACCTTGAACATATTTGTCGACGATTCATCAACCATCGCCTTAAACTGCCATCCTTATCCAGTACTTCTTTATTGGAAGCGATCAATTTGGGATCAGTCTGATGCTTTTGCTCGATTTGTCCAACAGCATTGTGGCCTGTTCCGTCCTTATCGAAATGGACCGCTCGTGGTACTGTAAGTAGGCAGCCATCGAAAATTTCACATCTATGGCCAAATACCATCTTTATGTTCAACCGCGATCGAATTAGAAGAATTATTACTACCATTAAGCAACGATTGCAGGTTAGATTGGGTATTGGGTATAATAGGTTGCGAGGTTCTAGCTAGTCTAGAGCAAATTCGGTTGTCATTGCTGTCGAAAGATCTTGGGATGTTGATGACGTAGATAATGCTCTTTTAGTTAAATCCTGACTATTATGATGGCCCGAATAGAATTAATTTCTTTGTTGGAAGGTATCGCGAAAATTAATGTTCTTCTGAGATCCCTGACCGGGTAAGGAGATTGAATGGTACGTCACTGTTAATCCACCTACAACATAATCAACAAAGGAAACGACAAAACCATTAACCCTGATGAAGGTTTCTTTACATGTCCTTTGACACTGGATCTTGGCGGAGAACATCCCGCATTCCGTACATGACCAATTTGGTTTTGACATATTATTGTTCAACACCCAATTCTCTGCGGAAAGGTTAATTTGCTGCGCTGCACTGTGCTATGCTGAGCAATTTTAACATTTTATTAAATAAGGTTCATAAAGCCCCTTTCATAACATTTTATCTAGAACAGTCGTCGGGGTCTTGTAACTATTCTTTGTATATATGAGGTCTATTGATTATTAAATATCTCTAGCGATATCGACACTATTTGTGTCGAGCATGTCAATAATGGTTAGTAGTATGCTCCTGAGGAGCCTCTTTACATTGACAGCACAGAATATAATGGGTCTTATGAATATAACAAAGCTTTTTAATTCAACGAAATAATTGCAACGAACGATAAGTGTGTATAATTCAGCTTCGGTTGTTATAGCAATCCTCGATTCCGGACTGTATTAGGCCGCGTCGTGACTTTGGCAAAATGCATATTCGTATTCGCCACTTTGTCGATTTTCAGACGATTCACCTTCATGCAGGTCTCAGATACGAGATATTTACGATTTCATATTGTCATACATACTTAAACAGTGCCTCATATCTCCAATTTCTTACTAATATGTGATCTGTATCTCCACTGCTTCGCCATTTTCTATTAACGATCGCGCATTTTCGAATGGAATCACAGCAACGTCTTCCTGCAGGAAGGGTCCATATTTTATCATATTAGTACCTATAAACTGTTCCATTGGTTTGATAAATCTCACAACGACTTGTTTGGAACGAATTCTTGCTGAGATTGATTCAAGTACTTTCGGCCTACCCCTCAGAGTAGCAGCGAGTACGGCCATTCTCCTTTTATCCGATTCCTTTTGCCCATCTAAAATATATTTCTCTTCTTCGGTAAGTTTTGAATAGTCCACTCCAGCATTTATCGTTGAACATAATCCTGATTCATTGGCTTGTTGTTGCTGCTCCAAGAACTTACGATAACGAGTTTCAAGAAGAATCTCGGCAGAAATACATATCATGTCCACCATTTTATCTCGAATCTTCTCCTCTACTCCTTCATATCGTTGTCCTCTGAGACTTTCTAAGACTATGGCGATGTTTTGATAAGTATCGAGAGATATAGATTGTAATGTCGCTATTTCGACTTCCTTTAGCAATAAGATATATGCATCTTTGAGCGTTAATGATTCCGCTTGGGTGCTAATGCTCCTTCCTCCTCCTCCATCTTTCTCCTGATCCTCTTTTCTTACTGTTGGAACCACTTTATTGTTTCACACTCTTCCTTTGGCGCAGGCACTCCTCTTGCTGATAAGCTTAAATTATAGACGTATAGTGTCCTATCTAAGAGATAGCTCAGTTGCCTTATAAAGTGATTGATGGTGAAATCGAACCATTGGCATTTACTGCAGATGAAGTTATGCAAAAGTTAAAGAACGATCAAATCAAGTTCCTTGATCTGCAATTTACTGGATTGACGGGAAGGTTCCATCACACTACTATGGCAGCTAACATGTTTCGCAGGGAAGATTTTGATACTGGTCTACCCAAGCTTGATGGTTCTTCAATTCGCGGTTTTACAGAAATTCACGAATCAGATCTAATTATTAGGCCAGATCCCTCTACGTATGCGATCATCCCTTGGATTGAAAAAGATTGTGCCGCAAGACTAATCTGCGATGTTTTAAGCGGTGGTTCTAATAGGGACACATTTCCCCACGACCCTCGAGGAATTGCCACGAGAGCTTCGAAATATACTTCTGAACAAGGCTATGATGCTTCGTATTGGGGACCTGAGGTTGAATTTTTTGTTTTCGACAAGCTCGAAGTTAACACAATGACGCCTTATCATAGTCAGACCTATAAAATAACATCTAGGGAAGCACCATGGTCTACTGATAGCGTAGGCTACGCTTTAAGATTAAAAGAGGGTTATCTTCCAAGCGCCCCCGGTGACACCCTTATGGATTATCGCAATGAGTGTGTGGATGTCTTAAGTAACAACTTTGGCATCGTTTGCGATACGCATCATCATGAGGTAGCGACAGCTGGCCAGTGTGAAATTGATATCAGATATGATACTCTAGTTAACGCAGCAGACTCTGTACAGAGTTATAAATACATAGTAAAGAACATTGCAAAAAAGCATAATATGATCGCTACGATGATGCCCAAACCGATTGCTCTTGACAACGGCTCAGGCATGCATGTAAACGTTAGTCTGTGGAACCATGGTATAAACCTGTTTTTTGATGCTAACGACAAATATGCAGAAATATCAGAGATTGCTCGCTATTTTGGAGGGGGCATAATAGATCATGCAGATGCTCTTGCAGCCATAGTTGCTCCAACTACTAATTCTTATAGAAGGCTTGTACCTGGCTACGAAGCTCCTGTATATGTTGCATGGAGCACGGGTAACAGATCTGCAATAATAAGGATTCCTGCTCATTTCAAGGGTCAAAAATTTGCCAATATGAAGAGAATTGAGTTCAGAGCTCCTGATCCCTCTTGTAACCCATACCTTGCATTCTCTGCAGTAATTGCAGCTGGATTAGATGGAATCAAAAGGAAAAAGGCAATTAGTGATCCTGTTAACGAAGACATTTTTAAAATGACTTCAAGCCGCAGGCGAGATCTCGGTATCAGGCAGTTGCCTGCAAGTTTAAGAGAAGCTTACGAGGAACTAAAGAGCGACAAGGTCTTTTTAAGAGAAATCTTCGGCGACGATACCATCGATAAGATAATCGAACATGAGGCGAAAGACCATAATGAGGTTGCAATAAGACCGCATCCACATGAGTTTTCCATGTATGCAGATGTTTAGCAGAATATATTCATGACGGTTTGTTAGATCAAAAAA
>DATDFS010000074.1:0-2362 GCA_036522495.1 Nitrososphaeraceae archaeon
AATCATCCTCCTTACGTCTCTATCGCCCAGCATCTTTTACACAGATTAACATTTGGAAGTATATATACTTGGAAAATTGCATTTTCTAAAGAATTTATTCTGCAATTTAAGCTAAAAAGACAGGTGGCACATTGTTAATTGTATTGAATAGAATCGTATTGAATAGAAGGAAAATTCCAAGCTGAAGTAGTAACTGAAGCTGAGGGAAGTATTCAAGACCAAATTCCACAACAAGAAGATGAAGAAATACAGTAGCTAATGAATTACGTCGTCAGTATCGGTAGTTTCTGGAACAAGGTAATGATCTTCAACCCAAATTGATTAGACTTTCAAATCACGATTAAGTAGCTTGCATCGCTTTGAGATTCTCTTACATATTTGCCATCCATGTGGATATTGCCTTGGCTGTTAATCTAGTTAAAGATAGTACATACCCATTAGGAAATGTAGAGATACATTTTCAAGTGAATAGGATTTTCCTTCATCTGATGTTTTCGAGTTTACATTATGGGGCAGTAGTTTTGTAAAGTAATAATCAAACCGTAAAATATTTGCTTTATTTATATACTATCGAACTGTGCAGGTGTGGCACTTAAATCGATTATAGTATTGTCCATCATAAACAAATTCAACCGCCGGGGAAAGGAAGTCGTTGCTAGAATATATCGAAGGCTTCCTTCATCTCAGCAATTGTATTGGTATGCAACATTTCTATTTCACAGTAGATCTTTTTCAATGGCAAA
The DNA here is from genome assembly GCA_036522495.1 of Nitrososphaeraceae archaeon. Classification (GTDB taxonomy): domain Archaea; phylum Thermoproteota; class Nitrososphaeria; order Nitrososphaerales; family Nitrososphaeraceae; genus Nitrososphaera_A. Next base: position 744 of record DATDFS010000074.1, read on the forward strand.
TAAAGAAGTTGCATTGGGATTTAACATTTCTTCTCCCTATTGATAACACTAATACTATTAATTCGTAATACATTCTAGAACAAAATATATTTAAAAGCCTGATCTTATCGGATCTTCCGGCTTCATTAGTTCACGCAATAGCGTTGTCGCATACGATCCTTTTGGTAATTTGAAAGATAGTATAAGTGAATCTGTATAAGAAAAATCATTACAACAGAGCGGGGTTTGTCTGAACCCTCCTTGTACGCTCAATTCTTGCATTTCCTTTATGTAAAAGTTCCGTTCTGTTATATCTTCATCCTGCATAATCCTTTGTGTGATGATCTCAAATCTTCCCTTACCACGCCGAAAAGCATATCCCATTAACCGAATTGCAGGAGTAATTGTTAAATCTGAATCCGTACGAGGGTCAAACTTTCTTATTCTACCAAAAATTAGTGGACCTTCCAGTTCAAAGCACAAGTCGCCATCCTTACACATAAGCACATTCTCTCCATTTAAAATTGCAATACTTAGGCATTTATTGAAAAGATATGCCTGATATGCGTGAACGAATAGTCTGCGAATGCTAATTGGAATAGATCGCAATGCTGCTATAGGCTCTTTACCGTTTACCAATGCAGACATTACTTGATATTCAATATCCATTCCCCTTGGAAGTTGTTTAAGGATTTGAAAATAGTTTTTTGGATCACGACTTTTTTCTCGTATTTCTCTACTTATTGCAGAATCATACTCTGTGGTGTAAGACAATAGAATTTCTACTGCCTTTTTAAAATCTCGCTTAATAATTTCTCGTCCTACCATGTGAGTCATTAATCTTTCGCTGCCAAACCTTTGTAATCCATAAAAATTGGCTATATTTTTTATCTCTGGAACAAAGTTAGAGATATCTGAAAATTTCGGATTGTCTATGGTGATTGTAAATTCATTGCCATAAAGAAAAGCTTTTTTTAATGGCTTTTTAGTAAAGCCTTTCAATGTTAGTAGCGTATGCTTTGTCTTTACTTCTCTTGGAGCGTTCTTTGTTTGTTCAGAGCTAGCATATTGCTTTGTAGTTGCTTTTGAATCTTTGATCCCCAAGATTTTAAGTTTAATACCAAGTTTATTTCTTATTTCAAAGAGTGCGTGATTTGAATCAATGTTCCTTTTATCTAAAATATAAAGAGGAAAGCAATGGTACTGATCCTGTATAGATGACACATCAGTAAGAAAAGATTCATCTACTATTTCCGATACTTTAAAACCAATATTATTTTGCTTTATCAAACCACGGATTCCATTAAAACGACTACAGTAACATTCTATACCGGCAAGATGATCAATTTTTGGAACAGAGGTATTCGTCAATTAAATGCTCCATAGGAATAGGAATTGTAGAATATCCTTATAAAAGATTGATGGAATTTTTATAACATGAGAAAGAGAATTAGACCATGAAAAAATTAAGTTCTGTGATACTATATAATTATGTGTTAATATGTGTCTATCATATTATGTATTCAATGCCGTCATACGACAGTTGATCTTCTTAGAATATCATAAAGCATCATCCTAATATAATAGTATGAATGAATTTAAGGCTCTTCATTTAACCCCGCTTTGAAGAGTCATCTTGA
>DATDFS010000075.1:0-9949 GCA_036522495.1 Nitrososphaeraceae archaeon
GCCACAAATTGATTATGGAAAATGTGTGTTTTGTGGTCTGTGCGTTGATGCCTGCCCTTTTTATGCACTATATATGACAAACGACTACGAACTATCATCGTTTACAAAAGAGCATTTGATATATACTCCAGGTCAACTTGCTATCAAACCAAAATATGACGGTGATGCGGAATTGAAAATAGGATATAGGGGTGCTAATCATGGTTGACGCTTACTTCGTGGGAATTGCAGTCCTCACTATCGGAACTTCAATTCTGGCATTGGAAAGTAAAGAGCTAATTTACGGAGCTATTGCTCTTGCAATTTCCATGTTAGGAATAGCAGGATTTTTTCTACTTTTAGATTCTCCTTTTGTGGCGATGTTCCAAATTACTGTATATGTAGGAGCAGTAGCTGTACTCGTAATATTTACAGTAATGTTGGTTAGAACTCAAGACTTATTCACAGCAAAAGACGACAAGGGTCGAAAGGCGGGTGGAATTATATTGATGCTGATGATAATGGGTGGAATTGGTGCCATATTCCTTGTATCTGGAATAAGCAGTCCTATGTTTGGTAATTTAGATTCAGAGCCCATAAAGATAGTGGAAATTGGAAAATCCATGCTTACCTATTATTCTCCTGCACTTATAGTACTGGGACTTACCTTAGCGGGGGCTGTCATTGGTGCACTAGCTCTAGCAAGAAGAGAGGGATTGATAAAAGAAAATGAATCAGTTAATTGATTTTGTATTAGTCACAGTGGTGCTGTTTTCGATTGGTATATATGGTCTCGTAGTCAAGCGAAACGCAATACGCATGATATTCTCAATCGAAATTATCGCAAATGCTGCGAATCTAAATCTTATCGCTTTTTCAAGACATGTTCATAATGTAGAGGGACAGGTATTTGCATTATTCTCTATCGCAATTGCAGCTGCAGAGGTAGCTGTTGCATTGGGTATCATTATTATTGCTTATCGACTGTACAAGGAAATCGATGTACATGAATTTAGGAGCTTAAAGGGATAATACCATCTAAGAGAGATATTTTATGACTGAATCCTATTACCTATTAATAGCAACTTTCCTGCCATTGCTGGTTTCACCTATTGCTTATATTCTCGGCAAAAAAAGAGGTAGTAACATAGCTACCTGGTTCTCTTTTGGGATACTGGCTATCTCTACCATGTTCCTATTCATTGCATCTTCTAATTTACATGGAGGAAAATCAGCCTATATGGAATCCTATACTTGGAGTCAATTCGGAAATTTCGGATTAAGAATTGATGGTTTGAGTCTACCGTTTGCAATTATCATAAATATTCTATGTACTGTACTTGCTCTTTATTCAAAACCATATATGTTACACAAAATAAAGGAGTCCTTCGAAGAGAACTTTAAGAAAGGCGGCGACCCGCACTCAGATTCAACCAGTTATAAATCAAATACTGGAGGGAATGATATGGAGTCTATCACAATCTCGGATACGAACGAAGAACAATATGTGAACCATCACATGGGATTGTATTTCGCACTCTATCTGGCTTTCTCCATGGGAATGTTGGGAACTGTGCTTGCAACTAACTTGATAGAATTTTATGTCTTTTTTGAGCTAATGCTTGTTCCCTCATTCTTTCTTGTGGCATTTTATGGATATGGTGAAAGAAAAAGAATTGCTTTAATGTTCTTTTTCTGGACTCATGCTGGTGCTGTTGTTCTGCTTCTGGGTTTACTCGCTATGGGACTATTTGCAGGGGGATTTGATTATGATACTGTTCGAGAGAATGTCAGTAAAATCCCCGGACAATGGCTTGTACTTATCATATTTTCACTGGTAATTGGGTTGGGGGTTAAACTTGCAGCCTTTATTTTGCACATCTGGCTGCCATACGCTCATTCTGAAGCTCCAACCCCAATTTCCGCATTATTATCTCCCGCTATGATCGGAATAGGCGCGTACGGACTACTAAGACTTTGGTTGGAATTACTTGTTGGGGATTATTCTCAATACAGTATTTACATTAACCTTTGGGGTTTGGCTACTATGATTTATGGGGGAGCCATGGCAATGATGCAGGACGATATCAAAAGAGTTCTTGCTTACTCCAGTATCAGCCAAATGGGTTACATTCTTTTCGGAATCGGCTCCGACAGCATTCTTGGGATTTCGGGTGGAACTTTTATGTACGTAAGCCACGGCCTGGGAAAAGCCATACTCTTCATGATGGCCGGATCGATAATACTTCAAACAGGAACAAGAAGCATGTCAAAACTAGGTGGACTTGCAGGGAGAATGCCCTATACAGCAGTAATTGCAATGATTGGAGCCCTCACGATTATGGGAATTCCTCCAACTAGCGGCTTTATGGCAGAGTGGATACTATTTAATGGAGCTTTACAATCAGGTGTAGCTCATTCCGACATGCTAAGGGTTGTGGCATTTGGGTTAGGAATATTGGCAACGGTTTTGTCCGCTGCATATATCCTGTGGATGTACAAGCGAATATTTTTGGGTAAAACTCCAGAACAATACGCGAACGTGAGAGATCCCAATAGATATGTTATCGTTACTATGGCCGCACTTGCTGCAATTACTCTTATTTTGGGAGTCTATCCTAATCCGCTATTGAATCCAGTTACAGAATATGTGAAGGAGATGTTTTCTACCGATAATACTGTACTGCAATATGGTAACGCAAATTCTGTTGGCGCGTCGCTGCAAAATCACAGTACGTTGGTAGCCACTGCAGGAGGAGGTTCATGATTATGTATTTGTATAAGGGTTTGGCTCTGCAAATGTGTATTTTGAATAATTGCGTCCAGTACAATTTGAGGACTAAATTATTGGTGAATTTCAAAATAGGAGAGAAACATCTATGGTGACTGATCTCCAAGCGATAATCGGTTTTGAGGGGTTGGGAATCAATGCTTGGCTAGTTTGGATTCTTCCATTTGTGGGTGCGTCCTTAATGCCTGCAATAGCGAAAGGTGGAAAACGTGTACGCGATTATGCCGCAGTAGGCTTCGCCCTTGCAAGCGCTATCTCTGCATTGACGCTTTTGCCACTTGGAATTCACGGAGGTCATATTCACAGTCAGATTAATTGGATACCAATTCTAAATGTTCATGCTGGTACATTAGCTGATTCATTATCCATTCTTATGGCTAATATCGTGGCATGGATTTCATTTCTAATTTTCATATATTCCATAGGATACATGCACGGAGACAGGAATCTAACAAGATACTGGTTCTTTATGTTGTTCTTTATCGGCTCCATGCAACTAATTGTGCTTTCGGACAATCTACTGATGGTATTTTTCGGATGGGAAGGTGTAGGTTTGGCCTCGTTTGCTCTGATTAGCTTCTGGTATCAAGACAAGAAAAAGGACTTTGTTGGAACACCTGGACATTATGCTGGAGGTATACAAATGTGGGCATCACCATCACATGCGGGACTGAAGGCATTTTTGATGACCAAGGCCGGGGATATCATGATGCTTGCAGGTATGTTTTTGATTTTTGGATATGCGGGCACTTTTGGCTTTACAGAGTTGTTACAGGATCAGACTTGGGCAACGCAGATGGCACACAACAATCTGCTTGTTCCAGCAGCAGTACTTATTTTTGGAGGTGCAATAGGAAAATCAGCACAATTCCCACTAAATGAATGGTTGCTTGAAGCCATGACCGGTCCAACGCCCGTCTCAGCATTAATTCACGCCGCAACGATGGTGAAAGCAGGAGTTTTCCTTGTTGCAAGGATTGGCCCTCTTTTCTTTGCGGTTTCTGCGTTAAATTCATCTCAATTTTTTGAAGTGATTGCATGGGTTGGAGCAATAACCGCATTTCTGTTGGCAACTCAAGCATTAGTCAATCCGGAAATAAAAAAGGTCCTAGCATATTCTACAGGATCTCAAATCGGCCTTATGATGATGGCCCTAGGTGTTGCAGGACTTTCGTCTTCGTTTGTTGATGGTTACACTGCTGGATTCTTTCATCTAATGAGTCATGCTATGTTTAAGGCGTCGTTGTTTATGGGAGCAGGTGCCGTTCTTCATGCAGTTGGTTCTAGATTCATGACTGATATGGGCGGTTTAAGAGGTAAAATGAAAAAGACATTCTTATTCATGATGATGGCAGGAATGTCGCTTGCAGCGGCTCCATTTGTTACCTCGGGATTTTGGAGTAAAGATGCAATCATCGCTTCGGTCCTTGAATCAGGATATCATTATTCCTGGGCTTTGTTTGCAATTGCAATGATGGTTTCTTTTATGACCGCCTTTTACACGTTTAGGATGCTGGGAATGACATTCTTTGGTAACAAAAGCAAGTTCATTGAAGAGAATGAATCTACTCATCACGTCCATGAAGTTGGGGCAGTTATGTGGGTTCCATTTGCAATATTGGCAATAGCCAGCATTGCAGTAGGTTTAATTGGATTTGTATTTGAACATCAACTCCATGAAATGTTTTCTTCCTATCTTGAAAATTCATTTGGCATCCATACGACCATTGTTGCAGCTCGCGACGTGCTACCCCAGGCATCTTCAGGATTTGCGCCATTTGAGGGACTAAATCCAATAGCAGTAATTGCATCGGTTGGAGCATTTGCTTTGGGTGCAATTCTTGGGGGTCTTGTATACATGAAAAAGGTCATTAGTCCTGAGATAGTGTCAAAGAACATAGTTTCTAGAGCAATATGGAAGTTCTTCTATAATAGATGGTATCTCAATACTGCGTTATACTGGGGAGCAGTGATAGGGCCACTCGCTCTATATAGGATAGTTTGGAGATATTTCGAAAGTACAATAATAGATGGTATCAATCCGGGTCTTCAAGGAACAATGACTTATTTCTCAAAAGTTATCAAGGCCGGGCAAACTGGAATAACGCAGACATATCTATTTGTTTTTGCAGCAGGAATGATGATAATCATCATGTTATTGTTCTTAGGAGTGAAATAGAGATTGGATTTCTTTTCAACTCCACTTTTGGTAACGGTAATTCTTGGGGCTGTTGGACTCGCTATTCCTATTATTGATGCTCTGAAGAAGGAAAGAGGCGCTAACAATAGACTATATTGCGGAATTTCAGTTGTAGCAATAATACTCGTAATTGGTATCATTATTTTTAGAATACTTTTTGGAGAATCAATACCTACAATCGAATTCGGAAAGAGTATGCTTGCAGATGACATGTTTGGCTCTTTCTTTGCAATAACGCTATTGATAGTATCAGTAATGGTAACTGCTTCCTCCTGGAACTATATGAAAAATAAGACTAATCCAGCTGCATATTATTCGTTGATTCTATTGTCTAGTATAGGAATGATACTAATCGCCTATTCTACAGATCTTGTAATGCTATTGGTTGCTTGGGAACTTATGTCCATCCCAACCTATGCCCTGGCAGCATTTTCAAAACGTGATCCAATATCAAATGAGGCGGCAATCAAATACTTTCTATTTGGTGCTCTTTCATCTGCCATACTCGTACTGGCTATTGGACTAGTGTATGGAGTAACCGGGACCACTAACATTGGTGAGGCAATAGTGTCTATGGTTAACATTCAGAAGGACTTGGTTCCGGTGACTCTGCTTGCCCTAGCGCTATTCATAGCAGGATTTGGATTCAAAATGGGACTGGTACCTTTTCACATGTGGCTTCCTGATGCATATGAGGGTGCCCCTACTACAATTGGTGCGTTACTTGCAGCAGGGACAAAAAAAGCAGGTTTTGCTGCCGCTATTCGTGTAATAGTGCTAGCTACTTTTGTATTGCATCTCGACTGGGCTACAGCATTAGCAGTTATAGCCGTATTTACTATGACCCTGGGAAATCTGGGAGCGTTGGTCCAAAAGAGTGTGCCCAGAATACTGGCATATTCGAGTATTGCGCAAGCAGGCTACATCATGATAGGTTTGGCTTTGGCACCGTACAGTGATCAAGCTCTTGGCGGTTCTCTATTTCATATAATCAATCATGCAGTTATGAAATCTGCTGCGTTCATTGCTGTAGCGGCGGTAGCAGTTACGCTTACTAGCTATAGTCTTGAAAAATATAGAGGTCTTGCCAAAAGAATGCCTCTTACCGCTATTGCATTATCAATATCATTACTGGCTTTGGCGGGGGTGCCGCCTCTCAATGGATTCTGGAGCAAATTGGTATTATTTAACGCAGCCATTACAACCGGTCCTGAAATTTGGTGGGGTCCATATTTGGCCATTGCTGGAGTTTTAAATAGCGCACTGTCTCTCGGATATTATGCATGGATTATGAGGAAAATGTACATGGAAGAGTCCCCTGATAAAACTAAAGTAAAGGAACCCCGGGCAATGTTGGCAGTACTTATCTTTTCAATGATCTTTATGGTAGGTTTTGGCATTTGGCATGCTCCAATCTTAGAATTTGCTACAAACTCAGTACCAAATCTTTCTCAACTAACTGCAGTATTACCTTCATTTCCAGCAGGTTAACTAACTTTTAGTTCCTTGGAATATTGGAAAATGCGATGTGGGATTTTATTTTTGATCTAGTTCTTTCATAATTTTTACAACCTTGTCGTCGGTTATTTCTTCAAAATTATCGTAGAATTGAGCAACCGAGGTAAAATTACTTGTAGGCGGTATCAATATAGTGACGACCTCATCCACTTCATTTTTTAATAATTCAACTGTTTCGTTGGGTGCTACGGGTATTGCTATAATTATTTTCTTTGGCTTTCTCTTCTTAATCCATCTTGCAGAAACTACGAGTGTTGATCCTGTGGCGGCACCATCATCAACTAGTATTATTATTTTATCTTTAATCTTATATTCTTCTTGTTTGGGTCTGTAAAGTAAAGTTCTACGTCCAATTTCTTTAATTTGTGATAATTTTTCTGACTCTATGTAGTCCGATGTGACCCTCAAAGCATTTACAACGTACTCATTGAGATAAACAGTATCCTTATCCATGATGGCTCCTATTCCAAGTTCTTTGTTATTAGGGGCGCCCAGTTTCCTTGGTATGACGATATCGAAATAATTTGCACGTCTGTTCTTGTAAATCGTATTTGCCAATATTACTCCTCCCCGTGGAACTCCAAAAACGGCTATCTCTTTTGGATTTTCTTCTTGAAGTTCTACGTTAAGTTTCGAGATGAGAAGATCTGCTGCATGTTCTCTGTCCTTGAATCTGGTGATGGAATTGTTTTCATTAGGCATAGAAAGTATGCAATATTAAGCACATATTTTCCTATAAGTCTTTTCAATAATATACACTATCAATAAACAAGTCAAAAGTTATTATTCTATTTTATATTAGAATCCTATATCTAGTAACGTATTAAAATATAAGAGAGATGTTATATTATCTATCTTGTAAGTGCGAATAAATTCCATAAAATACAAATTGAATTACCATCCGGCAAAATACGATCATAAGTCAATGACTTATGTAAAGAAGGATGTGAAGTATGATAATTTTCTGAAGGCCAAGGAACATCAATGGGAATGTGATAAATGTGATTGTACCTTTTCAAAATATCCCTCGCTTAAAGAACACAAAACTGAGACTCATTCTTACTGAGGCGTGATATCCAGTCACAATATTATGTATTGATAATCCTAAAAAAAGACGCATATGAGACATCGTCACGCACAAACTGGATATGAAAATATTGTTGATAATGTAAAGACATTAAAAAGTAAGGGACCATCACAAATTGTCATGAACCATGCAAGCTAGTAACTTTTGATAATAATCTTATAATATATTCTTCGATATGTATATTAGATCCAAAGTTATTGATTGATGCAAGCCTTGGTAAATGTCGTTATAGCCTTCTCACTAATTTCACTTTTGATAATGGCTTCCACTATGCCTCATCATTTTGCAAAGGCTCAAGACAAATTCGCAGATACAGAGTTTGTAGAAGAAGGCAAGCCAAAGCTATTTGATTCAAATTTGAAAATTTCTACAGTTGCTGAGGGATTAAGTACTCCAACAAGTATGGCTTTCGTTGGGCCTGGTGATATCTTGGTACTTGAGAAAGATACGGGTATGGTCAAAAGGATAGTCAATGGAAAAGTTCTACCAAATCCCGTATTAGATGTAAATGTTGCGAATTCTGTTGAAAGATGTTTGTGTGGAATAGCTGTGTCAAAACACGGTTCAACAACTTATGTATTTCTTTACTACACTGAAATTGCGGGAAAAGACGGTGGCGATAAGGCTGGAATACAGCCAATTGGGAATAGAGTATATAGATATGAGTTATCAGGCGATTCTCTCATTAATCCATTACTTTTGATGGATTTGCCAGCAAATCCTGGACCCAGGCACAATGGTGGGGATCTCATGATAGGACCTGATAATAACATTTATGTGACGATTGGGGACGTGGACGGTTCCTTTAAAGGACCAGCAACGGAGACCAAGACCCAAAATTACAAGAACGGAGTAGATCCAGACGGAAGAGGTGGCATTTTAAGAATAACCCAAGATGGTCAACCTACAGAGGGAATTCTAGGCGATTCCATACCCCTGCGTATTTATTATGCATATGGAATTCGAAATAGTTTCGGTATGGATTTTGATCCTGTATCTGGTAATTTATGGGATACAGAAAATGGGCCCGGAAACGGTGACGAAATAAATCTAGTATTACCCGGATTTAATAGTGGATGGCAACAGGTACAGGGTTTATCATCAATGGAGGCCTCCTTTAGCGAATCTGATCTACAAGACTTTGGAGGAAAAGGACATTATAGTGATCCTGAGCTAGTTTGGGTAAATACCGCGGGACCAACAGCAGTCAAATTTTTGGATTCAACAGCCCTTGGTTCTGGATATGAGAACGATATGTTTGTAGGCGATGTCCATAATGGAAGAATCTATCATTTTGATCTTACCTCTGATAGAAAGGACATTGTTCTTCCCCCAGAGCTTGCATCGAGAGTTATTGAAAAACCAACTTCCCCTGGATTGAGTAGTATTGTGTTTGGTCAAGGTTTTGGCGGAATTACTGATCTAGAAGTCGGTCCTGATGGAAATCTGTATGTCGTATCAATCGGACTGGGAACTATATTTCAAATAAGCTCTGCATCCTAAATCTCACTGAGTAAATCTCATTCAATTTTATTGGTACCACATTATGATTTACAATAACATCAAAATAAATTCTTTTTTGAGAAATAGATTAAATCTTCTCATAAATTAATTATTTGATTACTAATATACAGTATAGATTTGAATTCAGTTATTTTTTATATTTCAAAACAAAAGAAACTAAAAATAGTTGGTTTTTTTGAGGAGCAAAAAAGTAAAGCGGAATTCTAAAGATGAATTAATCCGCCTTGTTGGCCAACATGAGGAGATTGTCCTACATATCTCCTTCTAAAGTGTCCAGAAGGTCGCTTGGAAAGTAACTCAATAAACCATGCTTCGTGTTCAACTTCTTCTTGCATAATCCTTTGTGCGATATCATAGGTGCGGGGGTCCTTGCCGGCAGTCATATCACATACTTCACCCCACGAACGAATTGCACATTGTTCTGCAGCAAGCAATATTTCTATAATTGGAGTAAGACTTTCCCAATTCTCGGGAAGATATGCATCAGGACATCCTGCCTGATCTGCAAATTTTCTAATATCTCTTGGTAATGCTCCACCGAGTTCATATAATCTAGGTACCATAGCTTCAAAGTGATTTCTATCTTCAATCCTGGCCTCTTCAACTATTTCCTTAATTCCTTCGCCATCCAGGCCGGTACAATGCATTCTTAAAATTGTGTAATAATAATACGTTGTAAATTCAGCACCTACACCTTTTGTAATTAATTCTTTTAATTTTTCAACATCAACCCCATTCTTCTTTATGACCTCAATTGCAACTATATTTGGAACCTTACCTTTTGTATCACTCATAGAACAAAAAGTAGATAATATTCTATAAAAGTCTTCTTATATTATTGATGTTTTAA
>DATDFS010000076.1:0-6893 GCA_036522495.1 Nitrososphaeraceae archaeon
TATACAAATGGCAGAGAAGATGAATATGGGTGATACAATACCTTCTCTCAGACAAAGCTTGCAGGAAGAAGAAAAGATGTTTGGATGGCTTAGAGCTACTGCACCTGCCATGTTCGCAAAGTTATGGCCTCAGATCGAATCATCCTCATCTTCATCCTCATCTTCATCTTCATCTTCTAAAATCAAAACTACAACAGAAAGTGTTGCTGATATTGATCAGACTTTTAATTGCGAAAGTTGTAGTACAAGTTTTAACTCTAGAGAAGAGCTAAGGCAGCACACTATACAGAAGCACGAAAGAAAATAAGCTTTAAGTTTTATTGTCAGCTTTTTATCTTACAACTAGGAAGATTGTAACTATACAAAGAAGAATCTGACGGCTTTAAGCATGGCTTTAATGATGCAGGCTGGAATACAGAATTGGCAATACCAAATCTAGGAGAGTAAAAAATAGCAGGCTTCATATTAACATTATCCTAGTACTATTTTCATGATTAACAAAGCATTCGAACCATAATAGATTTGCTATTACCCCGACACGATATGAGGCAAAAAGTAGAGTACAATAGACTTTTAAAGGAACACTAGAAGGCATATCAAGACATATAGGATTAATTGAACAAATTGCTGTCAATTACCCCCATAGTGGATTTAAAGCCATCGATTTGAAGCATTGGGTATATTTGCATATAGGGTTATAAAGAAACTGTCTTATTTCAAGCCCCGCATCGTTTTGTGTATATCTAAATCAGAAGGCTTCTCTTATAGAAATGATTAGGACGTAATTACTATATATAACGATGCCCACCCACCCTTAGCTAAAGACAGTCTCATGCGTGGTCGTTTGATGGGTTGTAGTTGAAAATATTCAGGAACTATAAATCCTGAGACTATTTTTACCACATTTTCTCTGCAATATTGTTTGTTAGATTCCGGCATGGGTATCTTGTAGTATATGCTCCCGATAAAACTGCAGTCGATGCATGGTTGTGAGTGGCAGCATGGCTATAAATAAAAGATATTTACCAATGCTAAATCGCAATAAGGAAGAACCTTCAAGAATAATAGAAAAAAATTTCTTGTATTTGTATAAGGGGCTTAGAGTAGTCTAGCTGGCTACTATTAATCATTATCCCTGCCCTGTGTGTGAAAGTCGTATAAAGATATGAAATGTCTATGTTGACACGACATGGATGTATACTCTTTAAGAATTTTGTAGATCAATAACGACTAATGATTACCTCTACAAAGGCCGCAAAGCCAGAACTAAAAACGACGACGAGAACAACATCTTCTGAAAGGAGATCCAAGCATAAGCCGCGACTACTAATCCCAGTGTTAGTTATTTCCATTGCCTTGGTTTCAGCAACTATTTTGTTAACAACAACAGCAGATAACGCTTTTGCTCAACGCAATAATAATGCAACTCCTGGATCTATGCCTTCCTCCAATACGAATCCAAGTTCCACTACAGGCGGTAGTAACCTAAATTGTCAATCTATAGCTACAAAAATTGCAGGAATATCGATCCCAAATCCTAGTAAGATATGTAATATACTTATACTTAGACAATCCCCCACAATAATTGGCCCTGGTAATATGAATATGAACAAGTTTTCAACGATAAATTCTATAGTAGAAGTTGCATCTATGTCTGATTTGATGAATAAATCGGAGACTGGAGCAGCATCAGCATCATCACCAGTAGCCGCAAACAATACAACAGGTCAAAAAGTATTTGTTATGGGAGAATTTGGATTACTAGAGCCACAGTTAGTACCAATGGTTAAAGCAGGAGTTGGCTCTAATTGGACTATAGTTGCAGTTCATAACCATATGGTGCAAGAGAAACCAAAGATGATATTCGTGCACTGGTCTGCTCAAGGAGACCTAAACGCAATAACAAATCAAATAAAGAATGTATTATTAACGGTCAGCAAAGTACCAAACACCGGTACTAGCTCGCGGGGCTAAGACAACCTGAATTCAAGCGTACATTCTCTATTTTTTTGCATGACAAAGAAGAGGTCGCATATTGGGAAAATTACATGGAATCTTATGAAAACGTGAGTACTGTAATACAAATCGATCATCTTGGTATATTGGCTAGCCAATCTGAAGTGGTTTAGAAATTGGGTAGTGGCTCAAATTGTCGTCAAATCATTACAGTGCATAAACCTAAAATATCTACTAAACGAAAAAAATTCTTAAGATTTGAGGTTTTTGAATTCAAAATTCAAAAGGTTCATTTTTGAGTGGTAGAGGAGTAGGTGGGTGAGTTATTCATCACGGTCTTATTACTAGTTGCAGCAATATCCTTTATTCTTTTTGAAATTCCCATTTTCTACAAGCAATGTGTGCTGCAGCAGATAATACGCGGGTACTGGACCTTCCACGAACAAACCCTCTTTTCTGGACTTTTGTATAGGGTCACAATTGTTAAATGTTTCTGGTTTGGTAATATCAAATTCTATGGAATATATTGATCTTTTTTCTCTTTAGATGGTGATTCGTGTGAAAGAGCAACAACAAGCTTTTCATATCTTCGTGCTAATCCAAAAACTTGATATCCAGATTCTAATAGTTTGATAGCGGTAGCTTTACCAATACTACTAGAAGCCCCTGTTAATAATTGATTTTCTCAATTGGATTTTCCAAACTTATCACTGAGTTAGTAGAGTGTCCTAGGTATACTAAATTCTAGATAAGAGTACGCTTTACTGTATGAGGCGAGTGATAGGTATATACAGATTTAGCAGATGGATTAAAAGAATCGCTTATAACTCGTGACATTCTTCATTAGAGTCAATTCTCAATACGATAATAAAATTGCTCTTTAACAAGATTCTCTTCTATTATTGTATACTACTTTTTCTGCTGCCTTTATTATATCAAAAACATTCCCATACTGTTTTTCTTCTATCTTTTGCAATATTGGCAATATCTTGTGGGATTCTGGACTGCTAGACTGAAACTGAACACATTCGATTATTCTGTTTGTATCTGTTGGATATTCGAATGTCTTTAGAAGTCTTTCTATTGATGCTGCAATGTTTGAAAAGCCAGTTACATTGTCGTCATGTTTTTCTTCTTGATTAATTGTTTGACTCTTGTGTTCTTGAGTAATATTCTGTGTCTGTTCTTTATTGTTCTGTTTTGTGATAGGAGGTGGTTGAGGATCTCGTTGCTCAACACCATCTAAAGATGTCATTATCTTATAAGAATACCATGTGCATCATACCTTTTTAGTATTATGAAAGTCCCATGACTATCATTATTACTAGTAATAGAATCAGTCTTTATAGTTTTCAGCATATACTTTAATTGCTTCTTAAAATCCTGTTTGTTCTCCTCGTTGATGTTATCTTATTTCTTCAGTGAGTTATGACTATAAATCTGAGTCTTAGAGCACCCTATCAAGAGTGCGATGTTATTCTTATCAACAATACAGTCTACGCAGGTAGGCTTAGTTTAGGTAAGCTCTCTAGCCAGCCATAGTTTCGTGCTTATATTATCAAAAACAGTTTATTTGCCATAAGCAGTTAAGGAAATTAAGACGAAGAGTTTAAAACCCTTCTCTTGACATATTAGTAGGGCAAAGCCTGAGGATATAGAAATGAGCTACCTCTCCTATAGTTGAATGGCTGTAATCTACTTCAATAGCTTTGTGAGATACCAGATTACTGTCTTCACAGTTGTATTATGAGGGTGTTCTACATTTTGCCATATTATACACTCAACTAAAATGTCGTGATAAGACATGACGATAGATGAAAGCAGCTGATGATAGATGCTAACAAGACGCTGTTGTTTTTGTAATCATATCGAATACAATTAGGTAATCAATAATACAAGCCTGCTACTATTGAATATAGCATAAACTTTTTACTAGTTTTTACAAGCACTTTTAGAAAAAACTGCATATTGATAGACCAATCTTGTGTGGAGATTGACAGTCAATTGACAGAAACAGATAGACTAAATTCACAAATACCTAATAAAAAGCAGTAGTTAACGGAGCTGTCCTACAGTTCAGAAAAGATGAGTACAAATATCTAATGAATCCAATATCAAAAGGCCATCTGTCTTAGTCTATGAGTCATTTCAGCCTGGTTAACCAAGAGGTATTCCATATTATTGGTCACCTTATTATGTCGAAATATGAATTTATGTATCTATCTTATCAATCAATAAACTAAGCCAGCAGCTTTGGTAACATCCGAAACATTCTGATACTGTTTATCTTCTATTCTTTGTAGAAGTGATAGTAAGTCACTATCATTTGCATTTTTTAGTTGTTGCTGTTGCACAAATTGAACTATCTTATCTTTGCTCGCTGGAAAATCAAGATTTTTTAATATTTGTCCTAAAGATGCAGTCTTTGAATAACTTTCTACATTTACTTCCTTTCTCTGACCCTCTACACCTCCCTGCTCGCTTATCACCTTTTCAACTTCACCTGAAACATCTTCTTTGGGTATCTGCTGAGGATCTCCTCTCTTATTATTATCTGACGATGTATTCATTATTATCTGAGAATACTTTGTACATTATACTTTTTTAGGATTATAAATCCACAAATATACAAATACAAATGTGTCAGTTGCTGAAAAGAATTGGTATTTCGCTTTGATACGAAAACACAGCGTAACATATGATAGGCGATACTAAAAAGGCAGTTTATATAGCATCATACGATCTTTGGATACTGTGGTATAATATTAAAAAATGATGTTTCCAATATGTATATTACTGAAGTAGACTGCAAGATGAACGATATCAAAGCGCCTATTCTTACAGTACTTGGCTATCCTTCAAAACCAACAACAATGGGCGGGCTACGCTGGTTAAAAAGAGTCGTAGATTGCATCGAGGAAAAAGGAAGATTTGATGTTAGAAAAGTAGATAACTACAGAATTATTTCAAATCGAATAAACAAAGATAGAACTATTGTTTGGACATTTTTTTCTCTTATAGACGACCTACGAGATGCCTTAAAGGCTCTTTTCACGAATCCCGATATTGCAATTTTAGATACTTATGGTGAAACAAACCTTATTCTTTGGATCCTTCTTAGATTTTTTAGACCTAAGGCAAAAATATTAACAGTGTTTCACCATTATGAGACAACATCCACAATACAAATTAAAGAGGATAACAATAAGATCTCAAAACTATTCTGTTTTTACTATAATCATTTGGTAGAATGGGCATTCAAAAATATGATTAGAAATTCAGATAGAATAATCACAGTCAGCATTTCATCTATGCATCAACTTTATTCATTATGCGGATTGACTGAAGAGGAAATAAGGAAGAAGGTCACAGTAGTAGGGGCAAGTATAGATCCATTTCCAATTCATAAGTTCATAAATAATACAAAAGCTAAAGATGTTGATTTTCTATGTGTTGGAAGAATTGACAAGTTTGAAGGAATAGAGAAAATATGGGAATTATTAAGAGAAAAGAACCCGAATGCTAATTTCGTCATGATTGGTAAAGCCAGCAATAAACAAATTGATAACTTTCACAAACTTGGGATAGACCATAAAGGAATAGTTTCCGAAGATGAGAAATTTAGTATCTATTTACGATCTAAGGTATTCTTATTTCCTTCAACTCGAGAAGGATTCGGCATGGCAGTGGCTGAGGCTTTATACGCAGGCTTGTCAGTTGTAGCCTGGAGAATACCTGTTTTTGAAGAATTATATGATAATATTCGCGACCTTGAAAGATTACAGTTGATAAATCGATCAGATTATCAATCGTTTGCAAGAGAAGCTAGCAGAATCTTGTATTCGCTGCAGACTAAGATGATGGCCCCTGAAAAGAAGGACCGAATAAATAATCTAAAAAAGTGGAAGGATGTAAGCGAAAGAGTAATGAAAGTACTAAACGGGATGAATGATCAGAGTAGATTGATTTAAAAGAATATTTTATTGCTATGATTATCTGTCGGTCGGTAGATATGCAAGGCTAATCTAAGTGAGAAGACAAAACAAAACAAAACACAAAGCAATCAGTGCTCTTAACGACTTTACAACAAAAAATGAAGTATATTCTGCCTTGGTAATTTAATTTGCAGTAACAGAAAAACATAATGATTTAATCTAAGCCCCCAGTTGTTTGCTTTAAAGTGAAAAAGCAGTTTAATTAAAGAGCAGAGGTACTGGAGCTATGAAGAATAAATATTAAGCCATAAAGCTGATCTGTTCTGTGAGATGACTGATATCGAATTTATTCAAAAAGGAAAAAATACATAATTCATCCAGTTATGAATTGGGATCAGCAAGGGTATAAAGAGAAAAATAAACAAACGCTGGAGCAAAATAAACAGATGTTTTATAACAGAATATTCAATGTCAACGGCAAAACCAACGGACTATTTAGGATGGCTATCCATCCTCCACATGATCCTTATGAAGCATTGGCAGACCAAATTGAAATGATTAAATACCTAAAGGAAAAAGAAGGTTATGAATTAATAAAATATTCAGATTTGCTTGGATTAGAAAGCCGTCAATAACTCATTACAAACACTATCATAGACTTGTTACTATTGCCATCTGTTGTCCTTATTATTATTGTCATTCTTACCTACAAGTTTTTTGCTCCTAATTTATTGATTATGACGTTTCTATCTCAGCCAGCCATGTATATAGTGATCATGTGAATAATAATTAGGCTTGTTCTAAACTTTATCTTACTCCACACTATTTTTAGCAGTCTGTCTTACAAAGCATCAGAAGATGACTACTACCACCTCGGATAATAATAAACAAAAAATCGAACAGAAAATAGGTGAAGCTCTTGGTTTGGAGATGGCTGCTCAAAAGGCAGTAGAGGAACTTGGTTCAAAAGGGCTGTTAGACGAGGGAGGAATGAAGGCTAAA
>DATDFS010000077.1:0-6236 GCA_036522495.1 Nitrososphaeraceae archaeon
TTACTATTCATGTATGAAATCTGGATTATGCAACCTCCGACCTGTTCACAAATGGCCAATTCTTTTTGTGTTTATACATAATAATATTGTCAAATCCGATGCTAAATTTGATAATTTATGAGGTGAAAGGACTTAAGTTAACACGTCCGTCTTTGCTATAGAATTGCTTAAATAGGAATATGACAACCACTACTCATATAATGGTAAGCACTTGTTCTACTCACAGTTAGTCATCGGATATTGAAGCAAATTGTATGATGTATTTGCAAATGGTCTAGGGCTAATGGTTGAAACTTTCCATCCATCTAAGCTGATTCAAACTGTCGGAATTGAATGTAAGGCGCATTTTGATGTATTGAATCACATTATCTCCATCGTAGTACTAAATCCTGTTACTAAATCGGGTACTGTTCATCCACCAATTTTGAGAACTTTAGTTTGGCGTACTCCAAGTTATATTCAGTATAATATCCGAGATTATCAGAGGGGAAAAGAGGTAGTTGTGGGCTCATCTATCATTCCTAGTCACTATCTGTTTACTCTGACAACCATCATGTGCTATAGATTATTGTAAATACTGCTAGTGCAGAAGATAACATGGCTATATTTGCGAACATTCAGACACTCTTATATTGTCAAGAACCATATAGATAAAGTTTGGAACCTTTATACTGATGTCAAGCATTTGGAAATAATAACACCAAAAGAGATAGATCTCAAGATCATTAAAACTACAAGTTATAACATTGTTGAAGAACAGGAGATGTGGGTTAGTAGTAAAATAATTGTAAAAAGAAGAGCAATATGGCATTCAAAGATTACATATCTAAAACCATATGAATATTAGATGAGATGTTGACAGGCCCGTTCAAAAAATGGGGACACTTACACAAGTTTCAAAATATCAATGGAAACAAACAGAGGTAGTAGATGAAATTGAATTTGAAATACCATATGGCAAATTAGGGATGTTATTTGAAGGCTATGCATACAAACAGTTACAGAAAATCTTTGAACACAGGAAGATATCTACAACCAAAGCCTTAAATGATAACTAAGAAATTCGTAGATCTCATAAATAGTAGCAAGTCCTATCCTATAAAGGAGACCTGTTAGCTGCAAGACAGTTATAATCGATGAAATTGCATTATGTCCAAACAAAGCCCTTGCAAGGATAAGACATTCTTCCAAGCCTACATGTGCTGCATGCGAACATTATGGTAATGCATTTTGCAAAAATCATATCCAAAAATTCATAATTCCTACTATTGCAAATATTGTAAATAATAGTTATATAACTAATTGTCTATGCATGATATCTGCTAATGGCCGCACTCCTCTTTGTTCCTCATTTCATTAATCTACTTAGGTAAATGTAACAATCTATTGTCAGAAATACGATTTGGAGTAGTAATTCTACAAGGCTGGTCATACAATCTACTTTTGGTCATAATATTATTTGTGTTAAGCAGAGGACAGGGGATTTAGTGGCCTATTTCTATTAAGCATATCTCAAAGAAAATTAAAAAATATAAATACATAATTGTTCAACATAGAAGGCCAAACATTGAAAAATGCTCCTAACGACTGGAAAGTTAATTCAGTGAAAAAAGTGTATTCTAACGATCTTATTGAATTATATGAAGATATCCTAGACTTAAACGGAATAGAAAAAGTATACACAAGAGCAGTAAGAAAAGACTATTCAACAATAGTGCCATTTGTTGCAAATGAAATTCTTGTAATAAAAAGTTATAGATATTTAGTGGATTCAATCCAAATTGAAATACCATCAGGATATATAGATGAAGGAGAAAGTCCTAAAGAAGCAGCAATAAGAGAGCTTAAGGAGGAAACAGGTTATTCTGCAAAAGATGTGATATCAATAGGCCATTATACGCTTGATTACTCGATGTTTGATCAGAGAGGAAACCTCTTTGTTGCGTATGGTTTAGTCAAAGTGGGAAATCAATCATTAGGAATAATGGAAAAAATAGATGTTGAGAGAATGAGTATAAAAGAAATTAAACGGCTACTTTTTGAAGGGAAGATAGTAAATGCAGCATCTATTGTTGCATTATATAGAGCACTGGATTTCCATGAACACTTAACGGAGCAAAAATCAATGAAATAATTGACAAATACTTCCTAATCAAAGCCATATTTTTCTTGTTTTATGTCAAGAAAATCAGATCTGTATGTCAACCTAATGTTGTTGTAAGCCTTGTTGTTTCTTCGTATTTGACTTAGTATTCTGAAGATCTAAATGTTCTTGATATCACCTGTTACCATTGCAAAGAACAGGAAGGGGGAAAGGACCGGTATGAGTACGTGTTACATAAATAAAAATTACATCTATAAAACTGCGGAAACTAGAAATTATGTAATCAAAGTTTGGATACATGTGCTAAATGATAGAAACATCCATGGCATGCTACTTAAGACAAAATTCTGCAATCATCGCTGTTGGTTGCGGGACAGGTTGCCGACCTGATAGAATCTAACAAAATTCTTCAAGGAATCAAAGAATAAAATGGAAACTGTCAATATCCTAAAGCAAGTCATGGAAATAATCTGCAAGGCTTATATCAAGAGCAAAGTAGTCTTGATAGATATATACTGGCGATGCAAATTTGACAGGTAGAGGCCTAATACCAATACCGCAAGTATGTGTTGCGAATGATATAATAGGTTCAGTATTTGGTAGTGCTAACTGTCAAAACTTTAATGTTACTGGTGCAGACCTTTCAGTAGATACACATAGCAGTTGGGTAAGGATAACGAATAATAGACCATAATCATTATTAGCTGACACACTTGTTTTAGCAAAACTGCTATGACGTTAATAACTATAATAACCGTTTAAGTAACACTTATTGATAATATACATGTCATCCTCATCCTCATCATCACCATCTGAAGAAGAACAGAAGCGTGATATTGAAAAAATGGTGTCTGCTATTGAAGATTTACTTTATATGAAAGCTATTAAATTTGAGGACGTACCGCAAAGCGGTGAAAGAGCTATTCTATCTACTCAGTTTTCAATCATCGTATCAAAAATAATGACCGATAATAACCAACCCAAAGAAAATGACAATAAAGAAATTATGAAAATAATGTATTATTCTCTTTTAATATACATGAATGAATATCTAAAATTACCAAAATCCTTAACAATGGCTTTTGGTAATGATCTTGAAAAATATCAGGAAGGAATGCAATGCAACGAATTGATTTCGAATTATGTGACTGTTTTACAAAAGATATTTTTAGAACAAAGAAACGAAATGGAAAGAAAGAAGTAACTGGTGAAATTACTTACTCTCCTTAACATAATACTGCTGGAGACAAGAATTGAATTATCTGCGCGGTAACTAATCTAACTACTTTCTCAACTTTTCTGCCAGTAGTTCTGGTATGTCTGAGGGACGCTTTGCAACGGGAACATCTGCTTTTGCAAAATTAGTAACTTTAGATTCAGCTGAACCATAGTTTCCATAAATAATTGCCCCTGCATGCCCCATTCTCTTTTCTTTTGGTGCAGATCTTCCCGCAATGTACGCAACTGCCGGTTTAGAGAATTTTGTTTTTATCAGATAATCTGCCAACTGTTCCTCTGAGTCTCCTCCTATTTCGCCTACTATTACTATTGATTCAATATCCTGTCTGTACCTAACCATATTGAAGGCTTCTATAAGATTTGTTCCATTGATGGGATCTCCACCTATGCCGAGGCATAATTTTTGTCCATAGCCCGCCCTTGTCAATATATAAGATACTTCATACATTAGAGTTCCACTACGTGAAAGTACCACAGTGTTACCTGCTTTGAATGGTTGGGCGGGCATGATGCCAACCTTCATTATTTCAGGCACAATCACGCCCGGGGTATTGGGTCCTATGATCTTTGCACCTTGCATTTGAGCGTATTCAAGGACCCTGATTGAATCTTTAATTGGAATGTGTTCAGGAATAGCAACCAGCAACTTTATTCCATTATCTAATGCCTCTTTTGCGGCATCTAGGAAAAAGTTCGCTGGAACAAATACTCCAGATATTCTGGCTCCTGATGCTTTGACTGCCTTAGCCACACTGTTATAAACAGGAATTCCTTCAAAATTTTGACCCTCCTTGCCTGGAGTAACACCTGCAACAATATTTGTCCCATAGGCCTTCATTAATCTAGTATGTGTGGAACCATAACTTCCAGTTATACCCTGTATTATCACAGATTTCTTCTTATAATCTTTATCGTTCTCTTTTCCAATCAATATATCAAAAATGTCAAAATCCTTGGTCATTTCATTCAATTCCGTTCTTTTGAAACCTCTTTAACCACTGCATGTATCGCTTCATCTACAGTATCATATAATTTCGCCTGACTTCCTTTCAATATTTCTTTCGCCTTCTCAGATTCAGCTCCAGAAATCCTTGCAAAGAGCGGCACATCAATTATTTTATTTTTATATGCTTCAAGTATTGCCTGTGCAACGAGGTTCGTTTTTACTATCCCTCCAAATAGATTTACTAGAATTGCATCTATTCTTTTTATTTTGCTAATAACTTTTAGTGCCTCGTATATTGTTTCAGTGGTTGCTCTACCACCAAAGTCAAGGAAAGATCCCGCTCTACCACCTGTATCTGAAACCATATCTAACGTTGACATTACTAGCCCAGCACCATTTCCAATAATTGCGATATCACCGTCTAGCTCGACCAAAGAAAACCCACTTTTTTCAGCTTGTGCCTGCAATTCAGAAATCTGCTCATATTTTTTTAATTCTGGATGTCTAAACATAGCATTATCATCAATGATGACTTTTGCGTCAAGTGCAATAAGCGAACCATCACCTAGAATACCTGTCGGGTTAATTTCTGCTAATTCTGCCTCCTTCTCATTTACAAGGTTTGAAAGTTTCATTGTAAAATCAGTAAAGGCAACTATAGTGTTTCCAGTCAGTCCTAGCTTGCGAGCGGCATCTTCTGCAATCTGCGAGGATAGTCCATTAATAGGTATATCTATAATGATCTTATTTTCTACATTCTCAATTTCCACTCCGCCTTCAGCTGATGAAATTAAGGAGTAACATCTCTTACTCCTGTTGAGGAAAAGAGACATATAGAGTTCTTTTTTTAGATCTACGATTTCTTCAACTAAAATGCCACGGGGAAGCTCGCCCTTTATCTCTTTATGTATAAGTTCATCAAATTTCGGCACCATTTCAAATTCTGTTTTGCATTTCAAAATAGCCCCAGCCTTGCCCCTGCCACCGACTGTAAGTTGTGACTTTAGTACAACTGGATAACCTAGTCTTGCCGCTGCTTCCTTTCCCTCATCAGTGTTATGGGCAAGATATGCCTTTGGAATTCTAATGCCATATTGATCAAATAATTCCTTGCCTTGATATTCTAGTAATCTCATGTATTGGCAGAGGACAGTCAAATATGCTCATTTATAATCTTACTTTTATACGAATTATCTTATATTAACAACATTGCGTATGTTTGCTTGTTACATACGATGATGATAATAATTAACCTATCTTGCCACGTCGTTCTTTTTAAACTATGGGAGTGTGTATATGTAGTTTTTAATCAAAAAGATTCCATGTAGAGAGAAGCCTAAATGTATATTATAATTATGTATATTATAAGTACTTAAATAGCCCACTCCTTAGCTCGCCACTGCAAGCCAAAGAATAGGGCCACAGAAATTGGTGGTTTCTAATGATATTTTCTCATTACAAAAAGATAAAGGTTGTTTTTTTATTTGAAATTACATGCACTTCTAATATTTATCATGTGCTTCATATTATATTTTTAAATATACAGATGATCCTAAAATTTTTGTAAATATTATATTATTTAATAATCAGTAATTTATAATGACTTAAAATATTTTCATTATGACACGATTCGTCATCTGGCGCCCATTAGACCAAATTAGCAAGTCGAATAAGCCTAAAGTAACAATTTATTACTGGTACATGGTTTGAATTGATATATGTTTTTAAGTAATTCCAAAAAAAGTTTATCATTCGAGAGCACGCTGGATGACCAAATTTAAGAAGAATAATATTAAAGATATACTATAGAGCAATTAAATGATCTCTAAAAAATATCCATAATAACAAGATCAGATGAAATACTGGAAATAATTCAGCTTTAGGAGATGTTATGAGAGATATATGCAAGTTTACCCAAAGTATTCAAGATATCTCTGCTGAGGATAT
>DATDFS010000078.1:0-15679 GCA_036522495.1 Nitrososphaeraceae archaeon
CAATAGCATAAAGGATAGAGAGGCTGTAGACGAAACTGAAGAGAGTAAACTCCATCCGGAAGTCTCACCCACAGCAATGTCAAATTTTATATGCAATATATGTGGCAAACCCTTTCAGAACCAAAATGATCTGGTACAGCACCAGCGTTTTGAAGGAACAACTCCTTCTTAACCTCCCTTTTTCGATATCCAGTATTCCACCAAAATAAGCTAGATAGTAACTACCAACTTCAAAGAATTACTACTCAGTTTAATAATTTCATTCTGTAATTTTTCCGAACCATGACAAAAGTTGGAATTAAATGCACTGATAAATATATGCAATACATATTAAGAAAATAAGATATATCTTTCTAATCTCTACTTCTTTTCGAAGTGTAATCGATATTTCTGTTGAATAATGTGCTTGCATTTGACACCACGAAACTTATGGTCAGGGCATGAGCAAACCCAGCCCAATTCCGTAGAGCGCACATCATATGAAATGTGCCAGATTCTGAATTTACTTTGGATGAAGTTTCGCTAATTCTTTTTACTGAATGGTTCATACCCGCAATTATTTTCCCTTGCTTTTGCCTGTCTATAGCTGTTTGCTTGTTGAGAAATTAGTAGTCCCATAGGATTTGCTAAAAAAGTAATTTCCTATTTCTGAAATAGGAGATCTTCCTAACAAGTTTGTGTAGACTTTTATATATCAGACTTGTGTAACTAACTTATTTAACTTTCATCAACATATACATTAATGCTTTTTGAACATGTAGTCTATTTTCGGCCTCCTCCCAGACAACAGATGAATTTCCATCTATCACCTCAGCGGTTACCTCCACGCCGCGTTTAGCAGGCAGACAGTGCAGAAAGATTGCATCTTTTTTTGCTAGTTTCATAATTTCGGAATTTACCTGATATTTTGGAAGGAAAACTAGCTGCCGACTATTTTTTTCTTCATCTTTTCCTATTGAAACGAACGTATCTGTTATTACGACATCAGCATCTTTAACAGCTACAACTGGATCTTCAGTAACTAATACCTCGGCTTCTGTCTCTTCTCCTTCCTTCTTTGCCAATCTTACTATTTCATGCATTGGTTCGTAACCTCTGGGACATGCTGCAGTCACGTTGATGCCGGTCTTCGCACAACCAAGCAATAAGTCATTGCAAACATTGTCACCATCTCCCATCCATGCAAGTCTCAATCCTTTTAGTTTCTTCTTGTTTTCTTGAATCGTTAGAAGATCAGCAAGTATTTGACATGGATGGAAAGTATCAGAGAGTCCATTTATAATTGGAATAGACGCAAAGCTGGCTAACTTTTGGACATCAGCATGATCATAGACTCGCGCAATAATGCAGTTGAGATATAGCGATAATGTCCTTGCTGTATCTTCTATTGATTCTCCACGGGATAATTGGATATCATTGAAATTAAGATATACTGTATTTCCACCTAACTGAAACATTCCAGCCTCAAAGCTCACTCTTGTTCTAGTTGACGGCTTTTGGAATATCATCCCAAGGATCTTGCCTTTCAGTAATTGTCGCGACTTTCCACTCTTCAATTCTTTTTTTAAATCACTGGCTGATTTTATAATTGAAAGAATTTCATTTGAACTTAAGTCCAGAAGGCTAAGAACGTCCTTGTTACTTAAGCAAGTCCTCAATTTCT
This sequence comes from Nitrososphaeraceae archaeon, assembly GCA_036522495.1. GTDB lineage: Archaea > Thermoproteota > Nitrososphaeria > Nitrososphaerales > Nitrososphaeraceae > Nitrososphaera_A. The sequence goes on from DATDFS010000078.1 coordinate 1,664, forward strand.
TCATCGGAAAGATATACTACATTATCTTTTTCTTGTGTCTGTGCCTCTTCCGAACCTCCTTTCTGTTTCCTTGACTCTTTGCCATCTGTTTGTTTTTCAGATTTTTGTAGATTTGTCCCTTCTTGCTCCTCTTCTTCCCTTCCTCCATTCTTGTCTTTGTCTTTTCGGCTAAAGAATCTACCAAAACGACTCTTCTTCTTCCCTTCTCCCGGTTCTCCCTTTTCGATTACTGCCTGTTGTTTTTCGATTCTTACAGGAGGCTCCTGCAAAGTTGGTTGAGTTGGCTGCCTTTCCAAAGGCTTTATTTCCTCCTCATTCTCTTTTTCTATTTTGGGAACAATGGTAGACATAGAAGATTCTTGGTTATTCGCAGCTGTAGGTATTGTTGATATCGAGGGTATGGGTGTTGTAGACTTTGGTTCTTCTTTTGTGGTTGTTGTATAGGCACCTAATGTACCCATAGTACTAACTGTATTTGGTTTTTGTGTTTCTGTGTCAGGAACTTTTGGAATGGGAGAAGTTATATCAATCATAGACACATCACCAAATATTGATTCAAGGAACTTGTCAGAGTCGAAAGTGATTATGTTATCATAGTCCTGTCCAACCCCTAGATAGACAATTGGTTTTGATGTTATATGAACTATAGAAATTGCAGCTCCACCTTTTGCATCAGCATCTGTTTTAGTTAAAATAGCGCCATCAAAATTAGTATATTGGAAAAATTCTCTTGCTTGATTAATAGTATCATTGCCAGCCAAGGAATCACCTATAAATAATTTCACATCAGGTTTTACTACCCTGACAATTTTACTGATTTCATCCATTAGATTCTTGGCAGTCTGCATTCTGCCAGCCGTATCTATTAATACTGCATCAATATGGTGCTTTCTTCCAAAATCGACTGCATCTCTTGCTACTGCTGAAGGATCTGCACCATACCTTTGAGAAATAACTTTTAATGATAATTTTTCTGCATGTTGAGTTAGCTGTTCAATTGCACCTGCTCGATGAGTATCCCCAGCTGCTAAAACTACAGAAATGCCATTTTTGCGTAGAAGATGAGCCATCTTTGCAACTGTGGTGGTTTTTCCGGTTCCATTGATTCCAAGGAATACAATAACAAATGGTCCGCCTCTAGCCTCTCTCTTCACTTTAATTTTCTGTATTAGATCTATCTTTCCTGCTTTGGTAAACATTTCTGCAATTGCACTTTGAATGTTGGTTCTGATTACATTCTCTATATTATGTTGCCCTCTCTCCAGCTTTACCCCCACTAATTCTCTTTTTAATTTCGCTGAAAGATTATCAATTACTTCTTGTGCAACATCGCTTTCCAACAGTGCAAGTTGTAAATCAAATAGATTGTCATCGATCTCTTTTTCAGAGATCTCTTTTTGACCTATGTTTTTTATTCCTACACTTGATAATGCCTTTTTAAGCTTGTCAAACATTCATGTTCAGCCTAATGAGAGTGTGGTTGTCCGCTGTTACGGCTATATGCTTGGGGAGGTGATTTGGCCCCAGTACCGGTTTGCTGTAACATCTGGTTAACCTGCCCTTGAATTTGCTCCATACGCATTTCTATCTGTTGTTTTTGGACAGCAAGTTGTCTTAAAGCTACCTCAAATTCTTTTATTCTAGATTCAATATAATTAACGGTATCTTCTCTACTTTTCTCTATAGTAACTCCTGCTCCTACGTTTACCAGCAATTTCTTCACAGGTGGTACTAAAGCTCTTATATAAACTCCAATTCCAACAGGCATTAATGATTCAACTTCTGATTCGCCTGTAACGTTTTGAATAGCAGAAGAAGCAAGGCGAGCCTCTCCGATCAATCTTGTAACAGTAGCTTCACGAGTAATGGTCTCATTCATATATGCCTCAAGGATTCTTGACTGTTGAACCATTTCGTTAATTTTCTGTTCTATTGCAGCCTGCTGATTAGTTTCATTGCTCATTTAAGTTCAATTTTCAAATCTATCTTATAACTGTGACTAGTCAATTTAACTTTTTATAGTGTTATTAATAGAGTTTGCCAAGGAGACAGGAAACTACATATATATTCTTACATCTATAAAAACAAGGAAAATAGTCTAGTACGACAAGCATTATTAACTCTATACTCTCTCCATAGGAGTTTAAACTGTACCTTTTGAACGATGCCATGGTTTTGTCCTTTTTGATTCTTATGAAACTGTGCTTATATTAAAGCTTATGAATTGTTAAGAACAAAGATAACAATGTAAATTTCGGAACGCTTTCAATATAATCATAAAGCAATTCGCTGAAGCTGCTATTATCATATTTATTGATTCAGTTTCGATAGCTAATAATGGTCAGGTACAATTTATGCAAGCATCAACCCTGTTGTTTGTTATGGGGATAAAATTGTAATAGTGTCTACTATATTCTCTACTACATTTGCACCAGCATAAAATATTCAGTCTTCTAGGCAGCTGCACTGTTACTGTCTGGTTGTATTCGTCAGAATTCAAAAAATAACTATTTGATAATAATATGTATAGAAAATATGTTAGCAGTGTCAATTTTGTTATGCTATTGGAATATTATTTGATTTTTGAATTGGAATTCTTAATGTAACGATACCATCTGCATATTTTGCTGTTCCAACCACTCCATTGTCATCATTAATCGAAATAGGTAATACTACCTTCTTGTCTAATCGAGTAGGTCTATGTCTGTAATATATTGTGCCAAGGTTTTCCTCTGGTTCTCTAGTTGCACTGATTGATAATATATTTTCGATTATTCTAAGCTTGATGTCCTTCTTTGCGAAGCCTGGCAAATCAATTATAACAATTAAATCGTTTCCATCTTCTACCATATCTATGGCCGGCAACACAAATTCATAAAATTCTCTTGACCTATTCCCCAATTCCTTCATAATCTCTTTAGTCATATATTGCCCAAATCCCATATCTTAACTTCCTAATATTGATATAAATCCTTTCTTTTAAAATACTTATGCGTGCTCCTTCTTGGAATCTTTTAATTCCATTTTAACCTAGTATGAATGAATAATTAGGATGATAATCGTTGTCACTACCTTCCATCACTAAAAACTCCAGTGTAAGTTATAAAAACAATCGTATAGATTACTTGCTTATAAAAGATATGTACAACGAGAAATTTTCTATTTGTAAAAAACTTGAGTGCAAGTGAAATTCAATGTGCATAAAGGAGTAGTCAAAAATGATTCTGGTTCGGAATAAAGTACAGGGAATAGCAAATAGTAAGATGTGGGACAGATTATGCATAAAGAAGTAATGATGAAAAGATATATTGTCAGTTAACTTGTTCTGGTTTTAAATATTTATTTTCACCACCCGCAATAAAATGGATACAAGAAAAACATCTTTACAAATAACATACAAAACTAGCAAAACTAATACTTGCTTACTGCAATGTGGTTGTAGTAATTATTATATTATAGCAACCGAAATGAGATCAGCTAGACAGAAAGTATTGTGGTAGAAGGTTTAAATCTCAACTTGAAAAGTTGTCTTTGTTTTCTCTAAAATACACACAGAGTATTTTTAATCTGACATTTGAACTGCATGATAACTAGATTTACAAATAGGGCATGAGAAATGGTCGCACAGACAGTCTGTACAAAATCTACGTGCAGCTTTAAATTCTGAAATACTATCGTAATAAAGGCAATTTTCGCAAACGAGAATTTTTTGTAATCGAGGATTATCAGTGGATGCAAATTCTCCAGACAATTTCACATTTAAATTTCAACTGTCAATATATACTTTAGTTACGTTGATTCCTAAGCATTCAAGACTAAATATTATAAGTTTTATTATTGAACTATTTTATTTTATGGGTCAGAAAATTATATATTACAAAAACCATTTTACCACGGGTCAAAACGCAAAAGTATTGATCAGTATTTTATTACTGTTTTTCAGAGGGTTGTTGGTGCTGTTCCATTCATAATGTCTAGCATTAGTCATGCCAAGTTCTGTTAATTGCTTATCCAGTAAGTTCAGGTGTACAAGCGCCCATTGGCCGCTCTGTAATGCCATACAAGTTTCATTCAATTGCACCCTTGCTGATTGAATCAAAAGAGATATCTCTTATGGTGTTGCCAACCATTTTTGTTCCAGGTGTGGTGGGAGCTAAAAACTTGAAGCATGAGACCAAGGATATGAAATTGTCATACGTTGGAAGTAAAATTACTCCGAGGCAGATAATAAAAAAATTAAGATACTATTAAGATGTTATTGATAACCTGATGGCGTTATACCACAAGAGTTCAATTTTGGTCTGCTTGTCTTGTATATCATCTTCATCTCTATCAAGTGTTGTGAACAATGGAAATAAATAAAAAAAGGAATATTCAACATATATAGTGGCGGAAGCATTTTAACTTAATCTTAATAAGAGCTGATACGCAGTAATCTTAATGCAGTAGATGCATAAAAATGAAGACAAAGATTTTGACACATTCCTCTGATTTGAATGAAATTTTACTGGCCAAATTAAATCAGGTCGGGCTGACCGGCGAAACTATTGATTATAATCGACCCCTATCGCCGCAACTCCTAGATGCGGAGGTACTTGTAACTGGTTTTAGTAATATCGATAAGACAATTATAGATTCTTGTCCAAACCTAAAGTTAGTGCATCAGACAGGTATTGGAGTTGACAATGTTGATGTTGGCTATTGCACATCAAAATCAATCTTTGTAGCAAATGTCCCACTCGCCAATGCTGTTTCAGTGGCTGAACACACTCTTTTTCTCATATTATATTTGGCAAAGAATGTGACAAATACTTCAGCTTCTGCTACCAGGTCAAGTTTACTGGAAAGAAGAGTAGCTGGCGTTCTGGGTTCTGAGGCTCAAGGAAAAACTCTTACTGTTGTTGGTCTTGGGGCCACTGGCTTGGAAGTAGCGAAGCGGGCAAAATCTTTTGGTATGCAAGTAATTGCAGTAACAAGGAATCCCTTTTTGAAAAAGCCGGGCATTGATAAGGCGTATTTTGTAGACAATATAGGCGGGCCTGAGATCCTTTCAGAATCTATTGCAAGAGCAGATTATGTTTCATTGCATACTCCACTTACAGAGGATACAAAGAATATGATAGGGGCAAAGGAGTTAGGTTTGATGAAAATATCCGCCTTCCTGGTAAATGTTGCCCGGGCTTCAATAGTAGATAAAGAGGCGTTATTTAGGGCATTATCCAATAACAAAATCTCCGGAGCTGCATTTGATGTATTCTGGGAAGAACCAGCGGATCCTAATGATAAACTACTGAAACTCTGCAATTTCGTGCTTACTCCGCATATTGCAGGATGGACTGCTGAATCAGTAGATGCAATAGCAAGGATAATAGTAACCAATATTGAACGCTTTTCACAAGCACAAGTTCCGTTAACACTAGTGAATTCAGAATTAGCCTATTGAATATTTGTCTCTGTACTGTTGGGATACGTGATACTGCAGACACCGTTTGAAAGAATGAGTATTTGCTTTATATTTTATTTCTTTCTGCATGGTTCTTCTTCTCAATCACCCCGCTTCTTTTGTAGTTGAAGCCAAAAGATGATCTGATAACTGACATGCCACCGTCTTTCAGCTTGTCATGATGCCTTCATGACTGATGTAATTCTCTTACTACACATTGACCTTGTGAATATCTATCTACACTTGTCCCTAACTGATGAATATTTAGAAATATTAAGGTGGTATCGCTTACTTGTAATATGTGTATACCCAGATTCATGTTGTAATGTTTACTATATATCCCAATTGATATTAATTAGCTTTTTAGTAGTAGCGCCCTCAGCAATGTTGCTTGTACCTATTAAACTCGTTGTAGGAGTGGTTATCTCGTCAGCAGTTCCTATTCTCCTTTTCTCTCATGCATAGATGTTATCCTTGGCCATTGTGAATATCAGTAGTCGATAGAGTTTTGGATCTCTTCTTGTCACATATAACTACTACTTTTTTTTATCAACTCTTACTTCAACTTCACTTCCCTCGTAATTTAGATTCATGCTTGCATATGGATATTTGTAGTTGCTGAAATTAATCACACCCCCTCTGAATACAGCAATAGTGGTCGTATTACTATAGATTGTTTGTAATTGTTTATTCGATCTCATATCCGAGATGAAATGCTGATCTGATACCAAAAGAATTTTTTCAGTTTTAATTGGTAGAAAGAGGAGATCCCTGAAATCTGAAAATCCGTATGCAGTCTTGTTGTATACATAACTGAATATCCAGGAATAAACTGGACTTGAAACTATAGTTGTACCTTTACTCCCAGTGCTACTGTCTCCAAGATACCTGGCGACAAATGTTGCTGCTTGAAATTGGCTAGAAACGTTTGTTGTTATCAGCATAGTGGTGCTTACTAATCCAAAAATCCCTATTGCTGAAATTACGATAAATGGTAGTATTTTCTGAATCCTCTTCTTACTGATTTTGTTTGGTAGATCTACAATCAGTCTAGCCGATGCAATAGAAAATGCGGGTAATACGGGAATCCAATAAAAATATTGGACATATCCTATAAAATAAAGTAAGACGATATATGGAATAATCCACAGCAAAATAAAGAAATCTCTTTTCACAGCTGCGTAAATAAATCCAACCGTACCTAGCACCAATAAAACTGGATCGGTTTGGAAGAAGATGTTTACCCCATCTGACAATGTCTTATCGCGCACATGTCTCTCTGTTCCCTGATATAGGACACCACCCAGCCAATAATTAAACTGACCAAGCGACATACTGTAAGCCGGCCAAAGTAGTGGTATCAAAATTACAGGAATAAACCATAATCCCAGTGTCCTTAGATTCCCATTGTAACTAAGCTTTAGCATATGGTCTCGCAACTCTTTTTTATCATTGTTATTATTTCTGTATACAAGAAATCCAACAAGTGGAATCATTGCAAATGCTGGAATTTTTGTAAATATAGCCAATCCCAAAAAAACACCTGAAAGTAAAATTGATGGGATGTTTTTTTCCTTGTTGCTATTATTATTGTTAGTATTGTCGTTATTTGAAGAGGAACTTTTTGTATCACGATAATAATAGACTGCAAATAATATAGAGGATAGAAGAACCGGTAGAAGGATGGAATCTAATAATATCCTTCTGGTGAGCCATGTTATCGGCATTACTGCAAATAAAATGGATGCAATAAATGCGATATTTCTGTTATAGCGGCGTTCTGATATTTTATATAAAAGAAAAGTATCAACCACGGCAAATACTCCCATCAGTACCCTGGGAACAAGATAAAGCGTTTGAATTGAATGTAGTATATTACTATCAGAAGAAGAAGGATTCAACAAGAAATTTGGATAACCAATTACCTTAAATACGCCTGCCAAAAAGAGCTGCCCAAAATAAGGATGATCATAATATGGATTCACTCCTTCAAATAATTCTTGGGGGCCAAAACCACTCAATACATGCATGGCCCTTCGCATGTATACACCTTCATCATAGAACACATCAGGAAATCCCACGGGATTCCAAAGATGTGTAAATGTAGCTAATACTAAAGGTATAGCTAGTAAGAAGACAGAATTAAGATGATGATTATTGATATTGTTAACTATTATATTTTTGAGCCTAGATATTTTTATGGACCAGGAATTCCTTTTATTATCATTATTTTTAAGTCTTTTTTAATCCATGAACAAACAATTTGATTTCACAAACAGTCTAAATCCAGAATAATATTGGCTGTTCCTATAAAAATAGGTTTGAATATAGGCTTTCTTAAATCTAGTTTTAAGCAAAAGGCTACAATCCTCTGCACTTGCAATAGTAAAAATACTATATAGGACCCCCAGAGTCACTACTGTTGCCGGCAAGATCAACAGGGACTATTGAAATTACATGCATACATTGCATGCGAGTTAACAAAGCAAAAGGAGAAAATAGCAAGAATGGGCATTATGAGGATGGCAGCAAAGCTAGTTATAGGATCTAGAGGAAGTAAAGTCCAATCACTTATCAGAAAATTGCGTATATAAATGAGAAGATATAAAATATATAGATTCATAAAATATATTCATCCTAACTTTTACATTTGACTTTATTTTTAATATAACTTGATCAGCTTTTTATATTCCAGGAGTGCTTTTTAAGTAAAATGGGTCGAGTCGATAAAGGCGTCAATTGTAGTGTCCAAGGTTGCGACAAGACAGCGGAACGTTCGATGAGTGGAAATAAGGCAAGCATGGCAGGAGATTTGGTGGTTAATTCATCAAACAGAAGAGTGTATTTGTGTAGAGAACACTACAAAGAATGGAAAAAATCCACCAAGGAAGATCGTGAAAACGAAAGGGCCCGTTGGGGATAGAAGCATATAGCATGGTTTTTATTTAAATAACAAGAACCTATCCCAAAATATCCTCCGGTATATAATTATGCAGCAAGACAGATGTACTAGTCCAAGGTAATCTCCGCTTTCTTCTCATATCTAACCAGTAGTTTTCTGAATCTGTTGTGCCATGAGTTTGTTCTTTCTACAACAACCCATCTTCTTGTTGTCGTATGTATTATGTTCTTTATCCGTTCTTCTTCTCCCCTATGAGGTATATTAGTAATGTATCTTCTTTTGATAGATTCTCTTTCTATTTCTGAAAAGTCGTATCCTTTATCAAGACATTTTATCAAGACATACACAGATTCTGCTTATATAATGGTTTTTTAACAACTATACTATCCAGCGTATCTTTTGCAGCCTTCATGTCACGAGTATTGGCAGCTGTGATCATAACAGATAACGGAGGAATACCTTTCTTGTCTACCAGCACATGACGCTTTGTTCCTATTTTACCTCTATCAGTAGGATTGGAACCTATCTGTCAGATCCCCCCTAAAGGAGCTTTCAGAGATATACTATCTATCTACTGGCTGCCATTCATCCCCATTCAATACCATGGATATCGTCGTATACTTCTAATAACATGGCCCATAACTTCTGAAATACTCCTTTACCAATCCACTCTTGAAATCTTCTATGACCTGTGTGTGGAACCAGAACCATATTCTTTAGGAAGCATCTTCCACTGGCATCCAGTTCTCAGCATATACAATACACCGTCAAGTACTTTTCTAAATGGTACAACTGGACGTCCTATTGTTTCAACCGGCTTTTCAGCAGGGAGTATGTTCTTTACCTCATTCCATAGATCACCTGGAAGTATTATCGTTGGAAGGTGTTTCTTCTTTGTAAACACCGATCATTGATAAAATATAAGAACATTCGAGCTATATCCTTATCTGTTAAACAAAAACATCAGATCTGTATTTTTGGGATAGGCTCAAAGTCAATAACCACTCGACATCGTGACAAATTCGCACATTATAAGACACAAATACAAAAAAATCCTTACACTAGGGGGACTTGACTACACAACTCATTTTTAATATAACATTGTGAATACTCGAGGAGACACCAACACGTATCAATGGGTTCCAAGTGAAACTTCAATTTTATTTCAACTCTTTGGAACTGTGGTTGGCAAAAATACAAAGCTTTAATTCAGCTCGGGGGATACTTCTGTGTCCAGTAAATAAATATGCGTCTTCTTCAACTACATTCTGACTTTATAGAGTACGAACCTGTCGCTAGGGAAATTAAGGATGCAGAAGACAATGTTTCCAAATCCAAAGTTCGATTGGAAGATCTTGTTGTTGTACTTATTGCTATAGAAAACGATGATGATGAGAGTGTTGCAAGTATTGCAGCTGGAGAAATTAAAAAATACTTAGACACAGTAAAGAGTAAGAGGTTACTGATTTACCCATATGCACATCTTAGCTCTAACCTTGCCGCTCCTGCAACTGCTGTTGGAATTATAAAGGCAGTTGAAAATATTGCAAGAGAGTCAATAGATGAGGTTCATAAAGCGCCTTTTGGGTGGACCAAGGCTTTTGATATTAGAGTTAAGGGACATCCATTGGCAGAAAATGCCAAAGTATTAACAAGACAACAACAGCAACAACATCCTTTAGATAAAAAAGGTGTAGGTGACAGCAGCGGTGGCGATCTAAGTATTGGTGCTGCTACGACTACTGCTACTAGCCAGTCGGAAGAAAAAGTGTCATCTGCTCTAAAAGCAGAAGAAAAATTACAATCACTCTGGTATATTTTGCATCCAGATGGAATGCTGACTCCTATCAATGAATATAAATTCAAAAATCAACAAAAGAATTTGCATGCTCTTGCAAATTATGAAATGGCAAAGAAGAGAGTAGTAGATGAACAGCCACCACATGTTAGATTAATGAAAAAGATGTCAATAGCAGATTACGAACCGGCCTCCGATGTGGGAAATATGCGCTTCTATCCGAAGGGAAGATTGATGAAATCGCTCATAGAACAGTACGTGACTAAAATGGTGATGGAATACGGTGGTATAGAGGTTGAGACACCAATCATGTACGATTCTAAACATCCCTCTATGGAAAGTTACTTTAACCGGTTTCCTGCACGGCAATACAACATCGCTGCAGATGGCAAGCAACTATTTTTGAGATTTGCCGCCTGTTTTGGACAGTTTCTGATGGCCAAAGACTTTCAGATATCATACAAACATTTACCTTTAAAGCTCTATGAGCTTACTCGTTATAGCTTTAGAAGGGAAAAAAGTGGTGAGTTGGTCGGCCTGCGACGTCTGAGGGCATTTAGCATGCCTGATTGCCATGCAATGTGCAGGGATATGAACCAGGCAAAGGAGGAATTCCTCAAGAGGTTTGAATTATCCATTAGCGTAATTAGCGCACTTGGATTATCTATTGAAACGGATATGGAAATGGCAATAAGATTTACTCAAGACTTTTATAATGAAAACAAGGACTTTGTGAACCAACTGGCTAGCAGATTTGGCAGACCAGTTATTGTGGAGATGTGGAAAGAGCGATTCTTTTATTTTACGCTAAAGTGGGAATTTAACTACATTGATAATTTGAACAAGGCCTCTGCACTTTCCACAGACCAAATAGATGTTGAAAACGGTAAACGCTATCAAATTGAATTTGTTGATGAGGATGGCAACAAAAAGAACCCTATCATATTACACAATTCGCCTAGCGGCGCGATAGAGCGCGTCATATATGCATTATTGGAAAAGGCTGCTAAAATTTCAAAGTCAGGTGGTGGAGTACCTTCATTTCCTCTCTGGCTTGCACATACGCAGGTCCGATTGATTTCTGTTGCCCGGCAACATTTGGTTCTCTGTGAAAAAATAGCTGCAGAGCTTTCTGGTAAACAAATTAGGACGGACATAGACGATAGAGATGAGTCTGTTGGAAAGAAGATCAGGGATTCAGAGACTGAGTGGATCCACTATACTCTTGTAATAGGCGATAAGGAAATGCAGACAGAAAAAAAATTTGTAGTTCGTGATAGAAATGCAGGCAAGCGACTTGAAATTACATTGCAGGAGCTTGTTGATAAGATAAATGTCCAGACAAAAGACAAACCATATCTACCGCTAAACCTGCCGAGGCATCTTTCGCAGAGACCTCAAATCATGGTCTAGGTTTTCCTGTACGACCGATGCTCCATTGATTTATTTCTATGTAGAACAAGATAGTATCTGTGCTATGCGTATGAGTCATACGGAATACATTAGCAGTTGAATAAAACGTTCGCCCGAGTGTCTATCTGCATATATGCATAGATGCTACCACCGTTGCAAGTAAGTAGGGATAAGTTATTAAATTACTCATGGACATAGTGACGGTTGAAGAATATGATTTCATCAAATTAAATTGATTGGTTGATTGCTGTCACTTCATATGAATATGAATATCATAACAGATAATAAAAAAATTCATTGGTCGTGGCTTCCATTAGATGTTACTCCCGGTACTAACGTTTTAGCCCCGCATTATTGGGCTCTACCGCTATCATTAGTACTCTCACGCCGTGCCGGCATTAAAAGTATTTTAATTGCTTTTGTCGATGTTTTTATATTATTTACGCTGTATTGAAGGCAGGAAGTTTTCCCAGTCTTCCTCATCACTTACCTCGTCTTTGAGAAAATCCTCAAATATTTCATGGGTAACAAGGTCTTTCATATGATATTTTTTTGTCAAGTTATTATATTTTTCAATAGCACATCTCTCGCCTTTGAGTACAAGTTCTATTATTGAATTAAGATCATGTGGATCATCAGGAGGCGGGGAAAAACCACATGTAGAAGATCCCATCAGGTCTGTAGTTGGCTTTCCACCAAGCTCAAGTAGCCTGTTAAGTAGGATTTTTGCATGATTCATTTCGTCAGTTGATTGCATTTCAAGTTTTTCCTTAAGTTGTTCCGCATCCATACCCTGCATAACCTGAGCATAGAGGAAGTATTGGTAATGAGCTAACCATTCATCAGCATATGCGGAGTTTAAATCCTTTATCACTTCATTTACATCGATTTCGACTATCTGTTTCCCTTTTTGTCCCATAGGCTAAACTAGTGTAGATCATGGCTTAAAGCAGTTAGAGATAAATTGTTTCTAATCTATATATAATCTTCACAATTTATTTATAATACTAGCCAATATATCATAACATTACAGTTTGAATGCGAATGTGTATCTAGATAACCTCTCGCAGATTTTATTTTTAGATTTAATGGAAAATGTAGATCTTGAACATCGTTTGCTTTCACAAGCACAAAAAAGAGCCGTTAAAAATATTTACTAGCCTCTTTTCTGAAAATAATATGCTTTGTTGCATAACTCCGATATTGGCCAGAGATACGACGATGAATCTGTTTGTGTAACAATAAACATATCTGATTAAGAATAAAACATATTGAAATCGTTAGCATCTTGCGATTTATTTAGTTACGTGACAGCGCACCGTAATACTAATGGTGATGGTTAATGCTCCACATGGCGTCATTATTGCATTTGTTATTATTATTTTACATAATTTTGTGATAGTATTCTGAAGAGAGTTTGTGTTGCCATGGTACCTTCTCGGTAATCACCATTTCTTAGAGCAACCTCAACAATATCCAATCCTATTAGTTTTGCAGATATATCTATACTTTTGATGATCTGTAATACTTCAAAAGGGTTCAACCCAAATGGTTCTGGGGTTCCCGTACATGGAACATAGGGCAAATCATATACGTCTATATCAAATGATATGTAGATCTTTTTATCTACTGTTGCCCTTCTTAGATACACCAACAAATTGTCAATTCTATTGTGAATGTCCCAAGCATCAAAAGTAACGACTCCATTTTTTTCTGCCATATTATTTTCTTGTCTATCTGTCTGACGTATTCCAATTTGGATTAAGTTCTTGCCTGATATGTAGCCATCATTTATTATATGATAAAATGGGGTCGTATGACACATCCTCATACCATCATATTCTGGTTTCATATCCCTATGGGCGTCAAAATGAATTATAAGTGGCTTTTCGGAGGATAATGCCTTCATTTGATAATAAGACAGTGTATGTTCTCCACCTATCATTACAGGTAGTTTTTTGGCTTCATATAATATGGAAGTTATTTTTGGTATCGTCTTGCCCAGAAATGATAATGTACGCGTAATATTGCCGATCTGCTGTCTATTTTCATTCTCACTATCTTCATCTTTTCTTTCTCCCCCTTCTGTCTGTGTAGGAATCTTTACATCTCCAAGGTCATAGATTTTGACTTTATCATAAATATCTACTTTTTCATCGAGGATAAAAGTTTCCGTCTGTCGTGCAGAGGTTAATCTAATTGTTTCAGGTCCTCCGGAGGTTCCTTTTCCAAAACTTGTCGTAATATCTACAGGAATACCATAAACCACCACACTTGATTCCTTAAAGGAAATTTTGAGAGGGATATCTGCAAAACTATACCCTGCTTTTGTTTTTTCAGGAACAATGAATAGAGGTTGAAGAAATTCAAGAGCAGCATCACTACTGGTAGTAGCAGTCTCATTCTCCTTCTTCAATACTATTAAGGAATTAACCACACTATATACATTAATTGCTTTTT
>DATDFS010000079.1:0-5907 GCA_036522495.1 Nitrososphaeraceae archaeon
AAATCTTCATAACAAAGATTGGCAAAAATACTTGGCTCCTCACCAAAAAAAGATGAATCCTTAGAGTACACTCCATCCCAAATTTCGCTCAATAAGGATCAATGTGTAACTGGTATCCTATAAAAAATTAACAATATTCCCTTTGTCCATTTCTATTTGAATTTCTGCGTCTTCATGCTCTCCTATCTTGAATCTCGTTTTGCGTTTTCCATTCCTTCTCTGCTCTTTTCTGCTATCTGTACTTAGAAAAACAGATTGTCATAGATTTGAATTTCTAACCGAAGTTAACCTTTGGTTCCTTTGATTCATAACTTCCTTTTTGAGTTTATCAAAGTCTTCTTTCAGTGCCTCAAATTGAGACTTTTCAATCTGTATCTTTTGCTCTAACTCACGTCTAAGCCTATTTTCCTCATTGATTGTTAAACTATCTATTCCTTTTTCATATTCCTTAAGCATCTCCTCTTGTGTCGGTCGATAATAACATGAGGCTAGACCTATCTTATGGCCTAATAGCATCTCTCTTATCTCGATTTATTTTTAAATTCGTCAATTGAGTCATAAAGAACTTGCGCAAGCCATGCGCCAGTGCTACCTCTTTTCTATTATATCCAGTACTATCAACTGTTTTAAGACCTGCTTTTATCAAATTATTATTCATCATAGTCCTGAGTGTATTCAAGGCTACTCCTTTACTTCTATTCCGTACTTGCTCTATGTCTGTGATATCAAATTGGTCACGTATCAAATAGGAGTCCTTTTGTATTTTCTCACCGTTATTTGTCCGATACAGAAAGTAAGCATCAATGTAATATGCGCATTCAGGAGTGCAAAAAGTATAGTATTGCTCATTTGTTCCTTCATAAACAGCAATTTTATAGATTGAATCTATCTTTTCCAGGTTTCTTATTTTCAAACCAGGTATAGCACCGATTCGCGTACCTGAGGATGCCATTAGCAGGATAACGCTCTTCATTCGTAAGTCCGAGACATCAAGTAATTTCTTTATCTCTTTATCAGTGTAGGCTCTATCTATCACCTTACGTGAAAATTCCCCTTTGAACATGTTGATCTTCTTTTTATTCAATGGAACGTCATTCATCTCGTAGAAATGATAAATTCCCATTAGCATAGAGTTCGATGCTAATCCCCTCTTTCTGAGGTACATGATGTAATTTATGATCTGTCTCTGTGGGTCTTCAATCTCCAACAATCCAGACATTTTATTTAAACCGCAGAAATTGAGATAAAACTTTAGATCCCTATCGTAAACTCTTTTGGTAGTTTCTGACTTTATGGAATTGATAAAATTGAAATATATCTCCTCTTCATCGTTCGTCCTTTGATTTTGACTGTTTAAAACAGACATATTTCCCCTTCTCAACGGGCGTACATGGGAACTAAATATTAAAGACTATATATCGAGTATATATTGTATAATAAATTTCAGACTTGCTGTAAAATAAAACTAGGAATGCTGGAACAACATTCAAAAGTCACTGTTTTGTAAGTTAAAAAAAGTGGAGAGTGTTATCGTCATTGGCTACAAAGAAAGAGTTAAGGGACAAGGAAAATCAAGAACGTCTTGCAAATGCTATCAATACTTTAGATAGTATAGCTAGAAACAACAATATTCAAAAAAATATTCGAAACATTGTGAGGGAGATCTTGACGGGAATAAAGGATGAAAAAAATGGGTCCATATCTGTTAGAGCGGCAAATACCATTAGTATGCTAGATAATGTGACTCAGAATCCGCAGATGCAATCTCACATACGAACGCTGCTGTGGCAAGTCGTTTCGACCCTGGAGAGCATAAGAGAATAGAAACTGATTACTTAATCAAGAGGAATCAACATTCTTGGCCTGTTTTAATTGAGGTGGAAGTTTTTCAAGTTTATGAGTTGGATTAGCAAGATAATGTCTAGATGCACCTTCACCGCTAAGGACGATATTACAATTAATACATTTGTATCTTATAGCCAATTACATTATTACTTATACGCACATATCTAAAAAGATACTGAAGCCAACTCCCACTTCTCCATATCAATCTCACGATTTTAGACATCGTAGCTCAATTCTGCATATTTAGCTCTTGGTAAAGTGACACATAAAGCATCACTTGAAACAAGCTAGTCACTGATGGAACTTTGTAAATAACAATCAATCAATCTAAATATTTTATACTAATTAGCTTTTAGATAGAGGTCAATTGCATAATGTATTTGATTAGATATTTATCATATAAATGATGTAATCCGCATACGCTAAATTTTACCAAAATGGGGACTTTAATATCACTTCAATCTAGGTGGAATTGTATCTGTAATGTTTCACTAAAATTACGAATAAAATGATTATGTCTTATCTTAGTTTGATTATTTCTCGGTTATCTGGAACAATTGACCTTATTTTTAACCTAGAAAATATATTGCTAGCTACATTTTCCGACTTGGATTTTTCTCCGTGGTTAACTAGTACCCGTTTGGGCTTGACTCTTGCAGTAAAATTCATAATCTGACTAAAATCACTATGTCCACTAAATCCGTCAATTTTTTGACTCTCACATTTTATTGGAATGACCTTGACCTTGCCTTTTTCATCCATCATGCTTATCTCCATCAATCCTCCATCTATCACCCTTCTTCCCAGTGTTCCATTTATCTGGTAAGAAACAAACATTATTTTATTTTTCTTGTCTGGTGCAATTTTCTTAAAGTATTCCACCGATGGACCTCCTTCTAACATACCAGAGGTGGCCATTATGACGCTGGGATTTTCATCATTGAATACATCTTCCCTTCGTTCATAGCCATTAATGACTGTAAAGTATTCTGATTGAAACGGATTAACGCCGTTTGACACGGATTTTCTAACATCAAAGCCAAGGTAGTGTGCATATGCCATGTGTATGGCGCTAGCTTCAGAAATCATACCTTCAATGAAGACAGGGGCCTCCATTAAACGTCCTTCTCTCATTTCCTTATCAAGGACCAACATTATTTCCTGTGCCCTTCCAACAGCAGGAACTGGAATCAATACCTTACCTCCCGACGATAATGTCTTGTTGATAGCATCAGTAAAGGTTTTGTATACTACGGATTGATCCGGCATTATGTCAGCAGAATTACCATACGTACTTTCTGTAATTAGCGTTTCGACTCTAGGGTAAATTGAAACGGCACTGTCAAGTAATTGTGTCCTGGCATATTTGTAATCACCGGAATAAAGAATATTATGAGTTCCGAATACATTGATATGTACTGTAGCGCTCCCCATTATATGGCCGGCATTATTGAAAGTTATTGTAACATCAGGCGAAATATCGGTTGGTTTTCCATAAGGTAAAGTTATGCAATGCTTAATCACTTCGTTGACATCTCTTGTTTCATAAGGTAAAAACGTGCCATTGCTTTTGGATATCTTGACTGAATCGTATTGTAAAAGTGTCATTAACGGTAGAGTTGGTTCGGTACAATACACCGGCCCCTTGTATCCAAATTTGAATAATGCCGGTAAGAATCCTTGATGATCTATATGCGCATGGCTTATGATTACTGCATCGATCTCATCAAGGTCAAAGTTAAACCAGTCTAATCGTGGATATGCTGATAAACCTAATGGTTCTCCGGGGTTAATGCCACAATCAAGCATTATCTTGCTTTCGGAAGTTACGACAATGAAGCATGACCTACCAACTTGTTTAACCCCGCCAAGACAGAAAAGGGCTATTTCCTCCTTGTTTCGCAACTTTGATTTGAATTCGGCAAACTCTGATCTCTTTTCACTGGAATGATTTGCAAAATTTAGATTGGAATCATTACTTTGGAGAACAAGTGGAGGTCTAAAGACCCTTTTGCCTAGTGATTGTAGGAAAAGATTTCTTTCCTTAGTGGAGCTCTTTTGAGTAGAGTGTATCATGTTCATGCTACTTGATTGGATATGAGGAGACCTCAGTGTATGGGCTATCCAACCAGTGGTTTGAGCAATATTGATGACCATGTTTGCATCTATTGACTCTGGACGGTTTACTTCAAGAACTACTTCGCCTGTTGCATCATCGCAAAATACAGCAGAGATTGTAACTTCATTTGGTAACATCTTTATGACGGCGGCTCTTGTTTCTTCTTCTGACAGCCTAATAGAAGTATCGGTTCTTACCACAAATCTTTTTTTAACATTTTTCGAAAGAGCGGAAAGATAGTAAGTCAATTCAGTCAAGGAAAATTTAGGATTTAGTGTATAAAGGGCAACATACGGGCCTTCAAACCGTATATTTGTAATCTGTGATTCTTTTGGAATTGATTTGAGTATTATATCTTTGAAAAAATCTTCATCAACTTTTTTTGTACGTTGGATTTGATTAGGGGGTAGTGTATTATTTTGTTCTTTAACTTTGCCATTGTTCTCTATAGCAGGAATACTCTCATCCACAGAATTTTTACTTAAATTTTCATTGGCCACTTTAACATTCTTCTAGATACTCGGTCTCGTTTTCCATTATCCTTACACTAATAGTGATAATCAATTACTATCACAACACGACATCGCATGGTCATTAAAGTTCTTACCGGTTGTATCCATATTGAAAGTGAACTTCTCTCTTAATATATATTTTGGAATTAAATTGACATAAACTATTTTTTACTCTAGAAAGGTGCGTAAGGAAGAATAAAAGTCATAATAACAATAATAACCATGATCAAGGATACTGCTGAAGAGATTTGCTTAAGACGATTCTTATCAATCCTTGATCTGCTTTCTATGAGTGAACCATAAAGCTGACCGCCATCCAAAAATGCGATAGGAAGCGCATTAAATATCCCTAAATTAAAATTGATGAACCAAAGCCAGAAGAGTGTGTTTGCAATTATAGGAAAGGTTGAGCCAAACACAATTGAATTGTATTTTGGAGCCATGGCATCTGAAAATGGAATAAATTGACCATTTAGAGTTGGCATAGGGAGCATAGGAACCGGCCGGTTGATGTCAAATGTGAAAGCAAAGAATCTCTTGTACGATTCTAGCGTTACATCTGGATCAAGTGATATTGCTACTACACCGAGAATAGGTTTGGTTGGATCTGCCCCCGCTGGTATCGATAGAGTCTTTGTTATTAGTTTGCCCTGTCTGTCAGTCCAAACTATTTGAAATTCTTTACCTATATTTGATCTTAAAACTTTAGACAAAGCCTCCTGACTATGCACTTCAGTTTGAGCAATAGTTTGTATGCTAGAACCTCTCGTCAAACCAATACTGTCAGCCAAAGAGCCATCTGTTACACTAATTATTTGCAATCCGTTCTTTTCAATATCCTGCGTATGGATAGGTGTTAAGGTGGATATTACCACAAATAGCAGAGTCATAGAGATTGCGGCAAGAATCATATTGTTAAGCGGACCTGCAGTCAGAACCGCACTCTTCTCCTTCAATGTTGCCTTTTCTAATTCTGTTTTGTCAAGATTAACAAAAGCCCCAATTGGAATAAAGAGCACAAAAGCAATTCCGGTTGATTCCACCTTTATTCCATATACTCTTGCAACTATGCCATGACCTGCTTCGTGTATAAAGACGCTGATTACGAGCGCAACTAAGGTGTAGGTAATTGGAAGAAGCGGATTAAGTATAGGGATAAGAAAATTACCTCTGGGACCTATCTCCCTGACATCCTCTCTTAGAGAAACATTTGTGATAAGAGTCGCTATTCCACCGACTATTAATAAGATAGCAATCGCGGTTATTACTGGCATTAAATAAGTATTTGCTCTCGCATAGGCCTTTGCGATTCTTGTCTTTGCTATATAATCAAAGAATTTTAGCCCAAATGGAGTATGAAGTAAAATCAGGGGAAACGGGTGAAAAATATCAGCATGAACCCCTTTTTGTTTTTGTTTTTCCAGATCTTTA
>DATDFS010000080.1:0-9559 GCA_036522495.1 Nitrososphaeraceae archaeon
ATTAAGTTGCCTTTAAGAATTTGAATTAGCTTGCTTTCGGAAAAAGATGCTAATCTAAAAGTAGAAGGAGCATTCCGAGAAATACTATTATTGATACAAGGATATCCTATTTTCATGGTAATCTAATTTCGCTTTTCAAGGGAATGGCTCTTTCTTCATATGAGCATATTGAGTTTTGATGCAATGTGTATTATAGTTGTGGTTTGGGAAATTATATCAGAGTATAATAATGAATGCAAATTATTGTAATTTGTCAAATAAAAAGAAAGATAGTTCGGCTTATTTGTTCTGCCATATTCCAATTGTATTTCTCTGTGGATCTTCCAATACAGCATAATATCCTTCTGATATTTCCTGTCTACCTTTTACAACTCTTGCCCCTAGTTGTTTTGCTTTGGTTATGTAATCTTCTAGTGACTCCACACTGACAAACTGTGTTGATACTTGTTGTGGGCTTTCTTTCTGCGTTAGTGCTCCACTAATTCCAGCATTTTTTATCATATAGTAACCATGTGTTTGCCCTTTTTCAAAATTCCATCCAAATAATGAAGAATAAAAGTTCCTCAATCCATCTACATCATCTGCAGGTATTTCAAAATGCCCTACTTCATGTCTGACACCATTGTTATTTCCTGACATGATAGTTCACCGGATTCTTCTCCTTTCTTTCCTTTTTTATACTTGAGCTGATTCTAGCTTATGCTTTACTGTCTGGCCTGCTTGTTCAAGTGCTTGTCTTATTTTATTATCTGCTTGGCTACCTGACAGCATATTTGCAATTTTACCAGTTGTTGGTAGCTCAAAATCAATTGAATGTCTTACCTGTGTAGTATTTGTTCCATTTCCTTGAAACTCTTGTATACTATCCCACTTCTTAAATGGCCCCTGAATTTGTCTAGTAACTAACCTTTTATTCTGTTCTTTTTCTACTACATGTAAACGCATTTCTTCTTCCTTTCCCATATATTGACCTTTTACTCTCATTTCTGAGCCTTCTTCATTTCTTGAACCTGATATGTCTTCAGATTCTTTAACTATATCGTGTGGCCATGCGTCTTGTATGTTGTTTGGATTTGTATAATATTCATATACTCTTTCTACAGGTGCATTGATTTCTGTTTGATATTGAACTTTTGTCATATCACAGGAAAATTGTTTCATATCATATTAAAGAGTTACACATTATTAAACAAGGTTAGGCACTATGATGAGTAATGCTATGAAATACTTTCACTGATCACAAATATTTGTTCTAATGCAGGAAAAGTTGTAGAAGCTAGTATAAAAGTTAGCACTATGATACAATCTTAGCACTGGTTTATATATAATGACTAGTAACTAGAACAGATGAAAATAAATACTAAAATTCCATGGGGAATGGCTATAGGTACGCTAGGCATAACAATAGTTGGTGCCTTTAATGGTGCAGCATTGTTGGGATTAGCAAGCATCACAGGTGGAGCGTTGGCTTTAGTGACTGCGCTTTTAGCAAAACAACAAATAGAGAAGAAGAGACTAACACCAGAATTGGCAATGAAACTAAAATAAAATAAAATAAAATAAAAATCTAGCGCCATCTTTTTTATTCTTTTAACAGAATCCTGTACTTTAGCTTAATTGACAAATCTGCGTATTGTGACTATCTAAATAGATAATATCAAGAATACAACACGATTAATAAAAGATTGGAATATCTTTGCTGTCGATGTATTTTTGTATCTCGTTATGAAAATAATATAACAATTTTGATGGTGTAGAATTAGGTTAGCACTATGTGCAATCTTCAGGCATTATTTATATACATATTATTTCATGTTTAGTTATGGCATTAGAACAAAAAATTAGATTTGTCTTAGACTTAAGTTTGGCTGAAAGCTATATCTATGGAACAGCTACTATTATTACGTCTAATATCTCCTATTCGATTAATATTCAGCAGGCAACACAACAATTGATAGTTCTTCCAACAGACGTCTTTTATAATGAGCCGGCAGATCGAGCATTAATTTCCTTTGGCAGATTATCGGACAAAAGTAAGAATAGTAATAATAATATCAGCATAATTTCAGAAATAAAACTGGGACAGGGAGATCTTATAGAGGTATACTTGAATGAGGATGATATCATTCTGGATCTTGCAAATAACCTTCCTATGGAGATGACCTTGCAGACAAATCCATTGTAAGCATGTAGATAACAAGGGAGATAATAAAGTATGCAAAAGTATGAAAACTGGTATGATGTATCTTTTGATATTAAGAAAAAGGAGTCTACAAATTGAAAATACTAGTGACAGGCGCAAGCGGCTTCATTGGTAGCAGAGTAGTATCAAAGCTACTATCGATTTCTTCTTCTTCCTTCTCTTCTCATTTATCTAACAACAACTTTGAAATATTGTGTTTGACCCGCAATAAAGAATCTTTGAAAGGTCGCTATGAAAAATATAAAGACGTTATTAAAATCATCGTGGCAGATGTAAATGATTATTCTCAACTTGTTAAGGCTATGAATGGAGTAAATATTGCATTTTATCTCATACATTCAATGGAGGGTTCATCTAAACAATGGAAGAAATTTTCACAAAGAGATCGAATAGCCGCAGAAAATTTCGCTAAGGCTGCTACAGAGTGTGGGGTTGACAGGATCATATATTTAGGAGGGCTGATTCAAGAAGAAAGTAAAGAAGAAGAGTACAGCAAGTTATCGGATCATATGCGTAGTAGGAAAGAGGTAGGTGATATCTTAAGGACATCTTCTGCTAAGGTTACGATTTTCCGTGCTGCAGTAATCTTAGGTCAGGGTGGAGGCTCTTTTCAGATGTTAGAGTATCTGGTTAAGAGATTACCTGTAATGGTATGTCCAAAATGGGTCTTGACTAAATCACAACCAATATCTGTAGACGATGTAGTTGAATATGTAGTTAAGTCTATTGATGTAAAGGAAACTGAGGGTAGAGACTTTGATATTGGTGGTACAGAGGTTCTTACATACATTCAGATGATGAAACGTTACGCAAAGATGCTAAATAAATCCATAAAAATAATAATAATACCTTTTCTTACTCCCAGATTATCTTCTTATTGGGTTGACCTTATCACGCCAGTAAGTGCTTCGTTAGCAAGACCATTGATAGATAGTTTAAAACATGAGGCAACCGTAAAAGACGATGCAATAAAAAAATTTATCCCTCTTAAGCTAAAAACTTTCGAAGACGCAATAAAGGCTGCTGAGGAAGAAGAATACGTAAAAAGAAATGCAACAGGACGGCAGCGAACATCACATTCTATAAACAATAAACTACTCATTGTCTCACTATTCGCAATGGCAGCTATAGGTTCTACTTACTATATGTTGGATGCAAGACCTGAAGTATTCCAGGCTAGTTGGTTAGTTCTAAGTGTGTTATGGTATTTGTCTATTGCCTTTTCATTATTTTTTGTCTTACATGGAGCAAGGCTTGGATCTATTGCTGCAGGTGCAATCGGATGGATAACTCTTACATTCTGGCTTATTGATAACATATATACTGTTTCTGGCAAGTCTTTGATTGCTACATCACCCAATATAACGATGACATTGAGAAATTTTATTGGCGCAGGTATAGCAGCATCAGTTGTAGCAGCATCGCATAATGTATATCATAAGATAAGGGTAAATAGGATTTGATTTGATTGATAGTTAGGCACTATAATGAGTTCTAGGCACGTGCTTATATATTAGGTCTTTAATAAAGAAATATGGAAAGTTTAATAACAACAGCAAACCATCGCAGACAATTTATACTGTATTGTACGGTTGCAGGTTTTATCAGCGCATGGGCCATTTCCGGTCTACTAGTTATAGTCGACATTATATCGGGTAGCCCTGCTGGAACTTTTTTTGCTGTCATTGGAGTATCATTAGGATTTAACGATCCATTCGTAGCGCAATATGTTGGCTTCATACTGCATGTTATAACTGGGATGGCTGCAGGCAATGTATTTGGACAGATTTCACTATTTTGGTCAAAGATAGCACCCTACAACTCAAAAGAAGGTATTGTTAAAGGAATGATTGTTGGTATGGCATTATGGATATTGTTGTTTGTTCCACTCGCAACATTTGGAATACAACCACGGCTTGATTCCTTTGCATTTTCAGCACCTAATCAATATATCTATAACATAGCTAGTCATTTTAAAGGACTGTATCCCATTATCATAGCTGGCTCAGTCATGTTTCATCTGACATATGGTGCCTTGGCTGGATTTATTTCAGGAAGAATGGCTGAGATAGGGACCTTTATAGGAGTTAAAATAATGCGATAGTAAAGCCATAAATTTTTTATTACAAAAATGCGTAGCATAGATATTTTATCACCAGAATGGTGGTTTACCACTAATCGCTATATTATGAAGGGTAACAAAGTAATAAACAATACACCTGATTCAAAATGGTATATATCAGAAATAAAAAAGTAAAAGGAATTGATTATGCGTATCTAGTACAGAGCGTATGGGATCCCAAAAAGAATATGTCCAGACAACAGACCATAAAATATCTAGGTAAGGCATCACAGATAACAATTGAGGATATTCCAGTAGAATATAGAGATGATACAAAGATTCTTGCCTTTGTGGCAGCATTTAGCTCTTATCAAGAGGAAAGGAAAACTCTCGTCTCAAAGATTCAAGAGGAAATGTTTGCACAGCTAACCAATTGCAATGTCACTGGTCTTGTAGATATCTACGAAAAATATTCCAGATTGTTTGGCTTGACAGAATTTTATGATAAGCTGTTAAAACCTGTAATGTATAGGATTGGAGACTTGTGGCAGCAAGATCAATTAGATGTTGCAACTGAGCATGCTAGCACTAATACTGCAATTAGCTTGATTAAGATAATAAATGAACGATTAACTGTGAGAACTACAGAAGCTGGAACCTCATCCGAATACAAAGCTGTGATCTGTACTCCTGATGGTGAGTTACATGGTTTGGCTTGTAACATGATAGAATCGCTTCTCTTAAACAAGGGATTTAAAGTATATAATATCTCGACTTCGATACCTACAGACTATATCGTAGACTATATACGTGATTTACAACCAGATATTATATTTATCTCGATAACTCTTGTAGAAAACATCAGATCAGCTGAAAGACTTGTCCAACAAATTCATGCAAAGTATAATAATAAACTACCTGTTGTAGTCGGAGGTTCCGCATTCAATAGTATGGATCGATATCCGGATAGCATTATTAACTCCTTTATAATGAAAAATGCTTCATGTGGTGATATAATGAAATTGGTTAAGGTATCTATACAATAAGATAAGGGTTTCATTCTATTGAATACGACCAAGTATACTCCCAATGCAATCTAATAAGCAGCACAAAAGTTTGTTAAATAACTTCAAGGCTTAAGATGTTTATATTTTCATAAAGAAAATGACAAGCGGTCAGCTCTTGTGCAAAAGATGATCTTCTATCATATATAAGGGCTGATTCTCAAGTAACAAGACCGAATACCGCCTGGGCCAATAGATATTAGATCCGAAACAGAGTCTAATTGTTTCTTTTGTGCTTCTCCTTCAGTTTGTTCGGATCTATCTCATTGCACGCTTGAACGTCAAAAAGTGTTGGAAAAAAGCAGGCTATCGAAGCAGGTGTAAAGATTGCCAAAGGCGAGATCTCTCGATTATAGCTGTCAATAACCATCAATGGACAATGTTGCCTAGGCAGAGGAGAGATATGCAAAATAGGATATAATTTAATTCTTATTACTCATTTGATGAACTGAATAATACATTTTTTGCTCGGTAAATAAAATTTCTCACTTTAACAGGGTCTTTTCGTCTCGAAGTCCTGCTTATTTTGACTCCACTATTTACATCTACCGCACATGGACCTACGGACCTTATGGCATATTGAACGTTATATGGAGTAAGACCTCCAGCAAGAATGACAGGTAAGTGGCTATTGTCCACCATTTTTTTGCTCAATGTCCAGTCATGAGTCATACCTGTTCCACCAATCCGATCTTCTTTCAGATTCACACTGTCTAAAATGAGAGCATCCGCTATACCGTCATAGTTATGTAATTTTTGCAGAGGATCTTCAGATCCATCTTCTACTACTACATGGATTGCCTTGATTATGCGGACTGATGGGATCTTTTTTCTAATTGCAGATATTTCCTTCAAACCAATATCGTCGTCATGTAATTGAACCGTTGTGGTTTTTTGGATTGACTCAAGAAGTGAAATAATTGTCTTCGCATCTTGAAGATGAGTGACCATAACATAAGACACAAACGGAGGTAATGAGGCAACAATTGATTTTGCTTCTTCAGGTGAGAGTTCATCTTCAGTCTTATGTCGCATTCCCACTTGGAAACCTAATGCATCTGCTCCAAAGCTAATTGCTTACATGGCATCTTCTAGATTGGTTATTCCACAAATTTTGACCTTCATGAACAACAACAATAAATCTTCACAAACTCTATGATAACAATTGTGTATGTCAAAGGTTGGCTTGCATAACACAAGCCACTATTTGTCCTTATTTTTATAATGCTCCGTAAGTCTTTCTCCACTCCTTTCTTAACTAACAAAGAAGAAGTTAGTATGACAACAGGAAGGTTTTGTCTCACAAGGGAGTGCAATATACTAAGAGAAAAGCACAAGCATATCTGAAGCATATATACTCTTATTGTCGGCATTAATGTTTGAATAACATTATAATCATAGTGTTATTTCTATATCTATCCATCCGTAATTATTTATGAACAGACAGACAAGCTAAAAAACTGAATAGCGTAGTGTTTATGGTGCCTATTGAGAGATCAGGCTAAAACTCACATCACAAAAAAGGAACCTAATATGTATAGAATATTCAGAATCTCCAAGCTGCTATTATAAATATATGTTTTACGTGTTCAAGGCTGATGAGTGAGACAACAAAAATTAGGAGTCTAAAGGTTATGACTATTGTATCGTCTCTGGTATTCGCATCGTTGGCTAGTATGGCTATCCTCACACAACAATCAACATCAACAATAGCAGCTTATGCACAACAACAATCTCAAACCTTTACAGCTAAACTAAGTGGCAAAGATGAAGTACCTCCTCTAAACACGCAAGCAACAGGTACCGCTCAATTCCAACTAAGCCCTGATGGAAAGGAGCTTAACTATGATCTATCTACTACGAATCTACAAGGATTTATGATGGCCCATATACACCAGGGTAAATCAGGAGAGAATGGCCAACCTATAACAACTCCACTTCAAATGGGAAAAGGAAAGATCACATCTTCTGATCTCCAGGGACCACTAGCTGGTAAACAAATATCAGATTTAGTCAGTATTATCAAAAATGGTGGAGCATATGTTAATGTTCATACTAACCAAAACCAAAATGGTGAAATCCGAGGTCAAATAATGACTGGATAGGGAGAACGCACTCCTAGCAGTAGCATTAGACACAGAAGAAACAAAGAACCCAGCATTTTTGTTTATTTTTCCTTCTTTTTGTTTTAGTGCCTCATCAAGGATTAGTTAGATAAAGCTAAAAATTAAACACCATAATATTTACGAAGGAAAAAATTAAACTTTGAGCACGAAATCTGACCGAGTAAGTTAAGTGGGCCTTGTAGCGGTATGAATTTTGGCCTCACTCTTTCCAGATAGATGTTCTGGCCCTGCCAGATGTAGTAATACAAAGCCAAAATTACCCATATCTGCATCAGTGGGGTCACAGCTACACAAAGCAACAACACCTATTTGTTTAGATGGGATAAATGCTACATTAGCATTCCAACCATTAATTGCTCCAGTATGAGCTATGACCTCTGTTCCAAAATTAGTAAGGATACGCCAACCTAATCCTACATATTCGGTATAGTTCATTGGATTTGCATTCACACCTGTATGTCTTATTAGATGTTGCAATTTCATTACATCATCTAACTTTGTATGAATCAGGCCCAAGTTAGCTGATATATATTTTAGCATATCAGGAGCAGTAGAATGATATGCTCCAGCATCTGCCAATATCATAGGTATCTTTGGTGTAGTAATTTCTTTTCCGCCTCTATGACCAACAGGAAAACTATTATTGATTTCATTTTGTGAAAGCGTAATTTTAGTATCATTCATTCCTAGCACATTTAGAATTCTATCTTTAACTAACTGGTTGTATGAAACACCTGCTTTCAACGATAATATCTGTCCTAGCAATCCCATGCCAAAGCTTGAGTACTGAAATTGTGAGCCTGGTGCTCTTGTTAATTTGGTATTTGATAATGCCTGATACAATTGGCTGGCATTATAACTTTCAATAATATTTCCATTATTATCTAACAAATTAGAAGGAAACTCGGGAAGCCCAGAAGTATGTGTTGCCAAATGTTCGAGAGTTATCTTCTGGCCATTAAACTCAGGTACCTTAACGCTTGATGGTAGATACCTTTCAATAGGATCAGTTAGATTGACTAGGCCTTGCTTTACCATGTCGGCTAAAAGTAATGTAGTAAATGTCTTTGTAATAGAACCTATATTAAACAATGTATTTTCATTTACAGGTATATTATGTGCTGTTGACATGTTACCAAAGCTAAAAATGCGAGTGCCATTGGGATCGGCAAAGCCTATTACAATGGCTGCTTTTGACTTGTTGACTATTTGATCTAAAATAAAACTTTTGACTTGAGATGATATTATTTCTTCTTTATTTATTGAACTAGCAGTAGTAGTCAGATCAGTCTGAGAAAATGCCAATGGAACAGCAGCCAGAAATGATCCTGAGAACAGAATCAATAACGAGGTTATAATTATCTGTGTCACTCTACAATAATTATTGCTCATTTTGTTCATCCCTTATAAATGACTTTGGATAAATAAGCAATCACATAAACTTTTTGTATCGAAGGCTTATGCTATGATCAAAGACTTTACAACTATGACGCCGATAAAGTATGACAGCGTTAGACAAAAGCGATGCTTAATGGTACTGATCCACATCCAATCATTTGTACAATAGCACATGCATTAACAAGTCATAATACATACTTCGGTCCACCAAATATTTTAGGTATTGTATATATTTTAGCCCATTCTTCGAGTGACTCAATAACAGCACGTGCTTGATAGATGTTATTTCCAATAGATACTACTCCATGATTTCTAATTATGACTGCTCTTACTTGTTCATCTCCATTTTCTTCCTTCTTTCTCTCTCCTTCAAAGGCGTCTAAAACTGTATTTGCCAGCTCTATTGATCCCGATGGCTTATTTGGTATTATTACTGGGTTTCCTACTATTATCTTAGCCTCTTCTGGTATGTGTTGAAATTCATTTACTGATATAGCTACAGCAAATGTATAAGGACTATTAGTATGGACAACTGACTGCATTTACATTTGATAATTTCTTATAGATAGAAGCATGCATACACCATTCGATACTTGGTTTTAGTTTAGCACTATTGCCGCGGCTAACTGTTCTATCAGTTTCTAAATGAACCTTAACCAAATCTTTCTCTTGCAAATTATATCTTGGAATTCCTGATGGAGTTATC
>DATDFS010000081.1:0-13135 GCA_036522495.1 Nitrososphaeraceae archaeon
ATAGTGTGTCTGCTGTTATCATTCCCTGTATTTTAGTAACCACGACCTGCGGATATAAAGGAAAGGTCTTAAGTTATTGGGATATGTTACCACCCAGAGATGAGAATTTCAAAAATGCAAATTATTGTTAAAGTTTAATCATGGATTATACTCAAAATACCTCAGATATTATCTTAGATCTTATAGTAATATAGAAGTTACAAAAAATGAATATTTCTCATCATTTTCATATACAGATATCAACTCACCTTTGTGGGAAGAGTAATTGTAAGTATTAGTGGTTTTTATTAGCATTTTAAACCGTTTTTATTAATTGCCATAATCCAGTTGCAATGTACAATGCGACATACGCAAAGATTCACCAACAGCACCAGGCCTGCTGAACTGGCTCTATTCTCTTTTACTTTATTATCATTATTTCAACCTTTGACATATCAAATCGGCAGGTACTGTTATTACCTATCATAGTTAGTGGTAATGACATGGTTAATTGGATGCTACTAATCCGTTTGTTAATTGAATGGTTTGTCCCATATTAGTCAATCCAGTTTATGAATAAAGATTCTTTCATATTTTCTTTAATGACCTGATCTTGGAATTTCTTTATCATAAAAGTAGTTATATCTTGCATGGTAAGTTGATGCGTTCTATTTACAATTCCTGTTGTACAGTTAAAGTAACGTGTTAACGCATAGGCTGTCTGGATAACAACCATACTTGTTGTTAGCAGTGATATCGCTACCACAATAGCAACCATTGTCAGAGTTTTGAAGTTATCATTGCTGATATCGTTTTACTAACGAAATTAATAAGGATTGAATAATTAGAGAATAGGAGATAATTCCTAACGTAACAATAGAAAATAAGTTAGAAATCTATTGCTGTAAGACAGATAGAGTTCTGGTCGTATGGTATCACGGATATGTGATCCACAGATATATGATCCCAAATATATGATTATCATGGTGTTCTTTCTATTCTTAGTAATTGCAAGCAACTCTTGACAATAAACTATACAAATGCAAGCGCTTGGACATTAAATCAAATATGAAGCAGCAAGGAATCCTATAACTTACAGATTTCACATCCGTATGTTCTGCTTCTGAAAGAAGACCAGGAATTGGACGATTGGATCTATGAGACAGAAGTAGAAAGAAGGATCACGATTATATTTTGTTTTTGATTGATAATTGGTATATTAGATGCTATGATGACAACGTTAAGCGCTCCAGCCTTCAATGGGTTTTAGTTTACTTTATCTATATATAAAAAATTAAAATATGCAATACGTGAATATACAGAACCTTTATTTTATCAAAATTAGGATTACACTAATCAATAACTATGCAAGAAGACAATGGATCTAACGTCAAGAAGTTTGAGTTACCTGGTAGCAAAGCCCATTATGCTCCATCATTATCATTTACTATTAGCCACATGCAACTTTCTATAGAACCAGATTTCAAATCAAAAACCATTAGCTGTGAACAACAACTTGAAGTTATTGCAATCCAATCAATAGATGAAATTATACTTGATATTTGTGAACTGCATATAAAGTCAGTATCCTCTGTTGATATTGATGTTGCTATTGCTGCACCTGATAGTGATAGCAACAACCACATCAAAGAATTGAACTTTCGTAACTATGGAGATAAACTCATTATCAAACTTGACAGAATGTTATCAGAAGGAAGCATTTTTCGTATCGCTATTGTATATTCAGCAAAGCCGAGAAAGGGTTTTTATTTTATCGAACCTGATGAATACTATCCAAAGAAAAATTTACAAGCTTGGACTCAAGGCCAAACAATTGAGTCAAAATACTGGTTTCCATGTCTCGATCATCCACTGGTCAAATTTGAAAGCGAAATTTCAGTTATAGTCCCCCTAAAGTTTATTGCCATTTCTAATGGCAAGTTGCTGATGTCAAAAGTCCAAAGAGTGGAAGGAATTAGTACGAAGAGGAATGAAGAGGAGAAGAAAAAAATCTTTACTTGGACAGAACCAAATCCACACCCAGCATATCTTACATCAGTCGTTATAGGTAAGTTTGTTGAGAGGCGCGAGACGTATAATCAAGACATTGAGTTGCTTTGTTATGTACCTGAAGGTAAAAAAAATAATGCAGAAAGATCTTTTGAACATACAGCAGATATGATCAGGTTTTTTGAAGAATACTTTGATACAAAATATCCATATAGCAAGTATTCACAAGTTACAGTTGAAGATTTTATGTACGGTGGCATGGAAAACTCCAGCTGCACGACGTTAACGATAGATACTTTACATGACAAAAAAGCTCATCCTGATTATACTAGTGATCACCTGGTTTCCCATGAGCTTGCTCATCAGTGGTTTGGTGACCTAGTAACCTGTAGGGACTGGCAGCATATCTGGCTTAATGAGGGCTTTGCAACATATTGTGAAGCGTTATATTGGGAGGCTAGCAGGGGGATCGATGAATTCCAATACTATATGACGCAAACAGCCGACGACTATTTTGATGAAGCTAACGTTCGATACAAGCGACCAATTGTAACTAAAATCTACAAACAGCCAGATGATCTGTTTGACAGACATACATATGAAAAGGCCGGGTGTATTATACATATGCTGAGAAACTATATCGGTGATAAATACTTTAAGAGATCCCTAAAGACCTATCTTCAAAGATATGCCAACAGCGTAGCTGAAACTGATGATCTGCGTAAAATTCTCGAGTTGGAATCAGGAACAAGTTTACAACAATTTTTTGATCAGTGGCTATTCAGAGCAGGTCATCCGGAGCTGAAGATAGAGTTTTCTGTAGAGTCCAAAATTGTAAAATTAAAAATTGTACAATCACAAGAAGGTGATGCCTTTGAATTTCCTCTCGATATAAAATTAGTTTTTTGTACGTTTAACAGAAAAAATGGAGAAGAAAGAGGAGAAGAAGAGATTCGCACTTTCAACATATCCGAAAAAGAAAATGTCTTGCAAATTCCAATCGATAAGAAGAAGGGAAAGGAAATAGAATGGTTTTCAATTGATCCACAGTTTAAGGTGCTAAAGACAATGTCTTTGAAAGCTCCAAAAGAAATGCTTGTCAGACAATTACAAAATGGCAGAACAGTAATTGAGAGAGTACAATCAGCTCGTGCTCTGAAGGATCATTCTTCAGAAGATATAATCGAATCGTTGCAAAAAGCAGTAATGGAGGACAGGTTTTGGGGTGTATCTGTAGAAGCGGCAAAAACGCTAGGATCAATTAAATCTGATTCCGCATATATGGCTTTAAAGAGATGCCTTTGTTCTTCTATAAAGCATTCTAAAGTTAGACGGGCAATAGTACGTGCCGTAGGAGAATTCAAAAAGGAAGATTCATTTGATTTGTTCAAATCCATACTAATCCATAAAGACCAAAGCTATTTTGTAGAAGCAGAGGCAGCAACTGCAATTGGCAAAATAAAGAATAGACAATCAATACATATATTGAAAAAGGCAATTGAAACAGCTAGTTTCCAGGACATTGTAGCCCAGGGAGCAATCAGTGGTTTGAAAGAATTTGTAGACGACAAGGAAATTGCAGCACTATTGATTAAAAAGAGCATGTATGGAAATAATCATAGAGTGAGGGAAGCCGCTACTTTCGCTTTGGGCAAATTTGTACATGAAAATCACAAAGTATTTGATCATCTTAAGAATTTGTTAACCGATAGATGGTTTCGAGTACGAATTAATGCCTGTCGAGCATTTGCTGATGCTGAGGAGCCGAGGGCGATTGCTGAATTAGAATGGGTGGCTGAGCACGACTTGGACTATAGGGTAACAAGAATAGCTGAAGAATGCATAAACTTTATCAAAGAATCAATGAAGGCACCAAAGGAAGTCATCAGTATTAGGGAAGAGGTGGACAAACTCAAAACAAATACCATGGAAATGATGCAAAAGATGAATAGATTAGAAAGAGAATTACGTTGATTTGATATTCATTTATTTGCTATTAACATATAAATTTATTTAAACGAATAATAATGACCAGAAAGCTGGATAAATGTTTAAAAACTCATAACAGGCATAAAGAAAGCAAGCGTAATTTACAGTAAACAGAATTAAATAACATTTTGTATTAATTTTTCTTTCGCTCTTTAATAAAATCTGTCACAATTTTATTAAAAAGTGCCGGTCTGCTGATAAATGGTACATGACCGCATTTCTCAAGGAGAATTATTCTACAATTTTCCATCTTTACAAAAGGTTCAATAAATCTTACTGGAATTATTCGATCATTCTTACCCCAAATCAACAATGTCTCTGCTTTTATCATATGTAAACGCCTACTTAATCTCGATGCATTGGTACTGCCATTCAACGCAGACATAAACGCCTCTTTGGCACCTGGCATTAATAATTTACGGTAAAATTCTTGTGCATGAGTATTATCGATAGGGTCATCATCTATTGATGAAAGAGCTTTCCTTGCCTCTTGCGATGTCTTTGCTTTTAATACATTAACATAGCTACGTAGTGCAGGAGTTCCTTTAAACGAAATAGGTAATGCCCCCGCTGGGCTTATTAGGACAAGTTTAGAAACTAGATTGGGATGATTCAATGCAACTTCTGCTGCAATATGACCTCCTAGAGAACAACCAACAATAGATAAAGACGAAGAACGTACTTTTAAGCTATTGAGGAACGTTGCAATAAATGTTGTGTAAAAACTGATACTGTAATTAATTCTGGGCTTACTACTAAAACCAAAGCCTGGAAGATCGAGTACAATTACTCTAAGCTGTTCTGTAGAAATTTTACTGATATTATTGATCCAACTTTCTATCGAGCCGCCCAGACCATGAACTAATAGTACAGGATTACCTGTCGATCGTGTATCAAGATAGCGAATCTGAAAATTATTCACATTTAGGTACTGAAAATCCATTCCGATTGATTGAGCCATAATTTTTTTATTTGTATTTTAGTATGTAGTTTTTTCTTTATAAGCAATTACTACAAAAATATTGTTATACTCAAGGCAACCAAGGGATCCCCGTTCCTTGGGGATTAGTAGTAGCATTGTTTACTATTGTAGGCGACTGCTGCTGTCTTTGCTGCTGCAGTTGATTTGCAGTGGTGGTAGTCACTCCAGTGACATTTACACTATTAATTAACAGGATACTGGGATTATTATTACCGCTACTGCATTTGTATCTAGCAGTGACTTTATTATCAGGTCCTTGTTTTATTGCAGCATATTTAGGAGTAAGCGTAAAACTCCATTTGGAATAATCATTAGCTCCGCCAAGGCCAGTTCCAGTAGCTGATTGATATGGCTTTATATTATTGAGACCAATAATTATTTTACAATTAGATGTTGCATTAGATATAGAGGTACCTATGATTGTAAGATCTTCATCTATTGGTACTTGTTGGCCTTTAGTAGGTGATATTATATTTACTGCACGGATAGTAGATGGTAACCCTGTATTGGGCATTACTCCTTTATCTGGAGGTGATGATGGTGGTGGTTGTTGATCATTTCCTGTTCCAGGCTGTAAAAACTGTGCGTAGGAATTGTTTGTCCACACGGTAGGAAAAATTAATGCAAAACTGAGCAATAATGCTATTAATTTAAAGTTCATTTTCTGTACTCGTAATGGTCATTTGCGATTCCTTCACATGAAGATTACTCAAGAAGAAGAGAGGACTGGCTTCAATACGTGGCAAGTTGTCTCCAAATATACCCATAGCAATATATTACTGACGCTAAAATAAATAAATAAATAAATCTGTTCTAGAGGATACTGTGACTGATGCATAGATTCTTGAAAAATTGTCAAATTCACATTTTTCGATCTATATTAGTTATGAAAGATCTCTCTTTGATTATATTTTCAAGCAAAAAGAGGATATTCGCTCAGCCCGAAGTATCTATCCTGTACATCCTGTAACAAATAGATATGACGGATAATTGGTATAAAGATACTAGGCTTATGCAGAAACATACGACGACTTCCGCTAACAATATGACTACCTTAGAATAGAAAAAAGAAGATATCGCCGTCATTGGTTGACCATAGATCGGTCGATTTATAAACAATTTCAATTTACTTCTGATTATAGTATTATCACATATGGCAATAATGGCTAGTAATGTTCGTTCGGTTATGTTAGTATAAATAGATGTATCAGAAATCTGTCGCCACTGTTATTTTCATTATCCAATTAATTTCAATCGAAGTTAGATAATAAACAGTTCTATTGCGCCCTATAACTTTTCCATTACCGATTCTACTTTTTTCTCTAGGCTAACGGATCTATCTAATCTTTCATCTATTCTGATTGTCGTTATTATTCTTTTTGCACCAGCTGATCGAATAGACTGATGAGTTACTTCAATTGCTTTGAGAATATTACCAAAATCATTCGTTTCTATCTGCGTCCCCATAGCAGTAAGCACAGTCTTCACATCTTTTATTTTACGAATAGCATCAAAAGCTGAAGATATCTCTTTACTCATGCTTGTTCCTGAGTTTGTCCCGATTGGTATTACGCTTATCTCCGCATGCAAGATTTGTTCACCTATACCCATTATATAATTACATTGAACATCCGATAAAATAATGTAGCGTCTGTTGATTTTTATAATCGCAAAAGGAAACAAAAACATCATTGAAAATTCATGAGTTCATATCGTCGCTACCTCAATCCATAGTGAAAGGGGAAGATGTTTCAATTCCAGATAACGTAATTAATAAAATATTTAAGCTTGCCAATCTTCGAAAGACAGATATTTTCTACGATCTTGGATGCGGAAATAACAATACCATTGCAATAGCTGCCAAAGAATTCAAAGTAAAAAGGTCTGTAGGAATTGAAATAAGAAAGGCACTCGCAATTAAAGCATGTAAAAAAATTGCAGGCATAAAGAATGCTGAAATAGTTAATGGGGACATTAGAACAACTAGCATTTCTGATGCTACGGTTTTACTCTTTTGGTTTACAGATTCAGATGTCATTCATCAAATGATTAACAGATTTGAACACGAATTGAAAAATGGTGCTCGAATCATAACAATTTGGTCTCCACCTGAATTAATGTTACCTTTAAAGGTTAAGTTTCCTTTTTTTGTCTGTAGAAAACCGTTCAAATATGCCAAGGATTTAAAGGAGCAAATTAAAGCGATTTATGGAAATCCATGTATGGATTTTACTGCTTCATGGTTACTTGCTGAAAAGTATATTCATGAATTAGGAGTCGTCCCAAGCCAACACCTTAGATTTGTAAATATGCTTCAGAGCATGATAATTTGGATAAATGCATGGAATATGGGGGTGGCTTGTGAAGAGGTAATTCCTCCACCTGTACAAACCTATATAGGAATATTGAAAACCTTTTTTAATATTGATCTATCCAATATGATTTCAAAATAAAATAATAGAAGGACGGTACGTTGTGTTATACAATAGAATCCCGGATTTGGTCTTTTGATGTATACGATACAATAGAAATAAGAGACAGCATAAGGTTAAAATCATGAAAATTATTTAATTCCAAAAGAGTGAAACAAGTACAAGGATGAGATGCTAAGCCAAAAATGTATATTCAATTTGTTTCTTTATTTCGAAGTTTGACTTTGATAGATTGTCTCTTCGGAAGAGTGAGTAGTATATCTTTGAAACAACGGCAAAGGATATAAAGTTATACACCTTCTTTCATGTTAGCCGTTATGCTTGATTTGTATTTGTCATCTTTCTCTTTATCCTTTTGAATGACTTGATTTTGCTATTGTCCTTGATAACTAGGAGATTTACGATGGCGTTTGCAGTCTTGTCTTTACCACTATTTACGGTAAGCTTAACTTCAATGTAGAATCTTTACTTAAACTTGGAGCTATAAAGGTTGCCTTGGCTGTATTAGCAACTGTTAACTTGACAGACTTTCCACTAACCTCCTTCCACGAGTATGATTTCACGTTACCCAGACTATTGCCTCCACCTAAAGCAACAAAAGTACCACTCTACTGTTTTATCTGGACCTGCATTGGCTACAAGAGGGGTATCGGTATTTGTAGTATTTCCATTAGCTAATTGGTTAGCAGCTGTCTAAGGTGTTTGTTGGGGAATAATACCTGCAATTGGTGGATTATCAGTAGGAGCAGTATCTCCAATTTGCTGGTTAGCTGTTGAAAGTGTTGTTGTATTCGCATTGAAGTTTGCAGTATTTTCATTAGCTAATTGGTTAGCAGATTGGTTGGATGTAGAGAAGATATGCTTGACAAGGACATTCACGGTGTTTTTATCAGTCGAACCATTGCTATCTGTGACTGTTAATTCAAAGGTAAGTGTAGTGTCAGCAGAAACTCTAGGTGCATTAAAAGACCAAACTGGGGTATCGGCACCGCTCAATGTAATAAAATGACTTGTTGGAATTTGTCTCCATGAGTAAGACAAGATGACGCCATTTGGATCCCTGCTTTCCGAGCCATTCAAAGTAACGGTTGATCCTTCTTTGACTATTTGGTCTGCACCAGCAACAGTAACTGGGCCTATCTTTGCTTTTGCAATATTAGTATTATTATCTAATTTAATCGAGGGTAACGAAAAAGGAGTAGCAGCATTACTGTTTGTTAAACCTTGCTCATGAACAGTTTGGGATTGTATACCAGGTATAACTTGTGCATGTGTAGTATTAACCCATTCAGCGTTAGCTGCAACAAAAAGAAAAACTGCAAAAGCAAGTAATAATGTCAATTTTCCAAACTTCATAAATAATCCTGCTGAAGGATTAATAATGACTATAAAAACATGGCTTATAATTAGAATTAAGTTAAGATTAAAAAAGCATAGACCTATAACCAGCAAATTCTTTCAAATTATCTTCTGGTATAACCTTTTTACTTATCAAGGTTACTATCAATTAGTCAATTCTAGGTCACCCAAATCCATGCTACTAACTTGAGTGAGCGGTCAAAACATGATAACGTCAAAAACTGCAAAAGCACAACCAATGAAATAGTATTATTTCTTGGCAGTTTCCTGAACGAGAATATTTATTGTAATAGTATGATTGTAATAGTACGCATAAGAGCCTTTTCTATTGATAAAATGCCAATATTACAGATTCGAAAAGGCATTTCATATCATATCGCATATGATCTAGAATTGATCCTTTTATGTACTGATCTCAATGCATGGTCTTTTTCAAATAGTTTGCATCCACAGTTACAGGAATTTGATAGGGTGAATCAAGTAATACTACTGTAGCTTCCTGTTTTTCGTAATCAACTCTCGTAATTTTTGCTTTCATAGCCTTAAACGGACCAGCTATGACTTCCACTGTATCATCAATATTGAGATCGGATATAACCGGTTTTTTCACAAGGTATCCTTCGATATCTTTGAATGGCAGTTCTCCACGGATTTGCCCCCTTGCATGTCGAATACCAGCTAATGCTTCATAAGCGACGTTTGAGTCTGGAGCTTCAACAATTATGTATCCTTTGAAGCTGTCAAGTACAAGAATTGAATGAATTCCAATCTTTTTTGCATTAATTTTATTTTGTAAAATATTTGCAACCATATGTTCCTGTCCTCCTGTAGTTCTAATGGCAAAGAACTTTGAATCAGAAACAGGTTTTGTTTCTTGGGTGATATCTTGTGATGATGTACTAGTGGTAGTAACCTGTGAAACAGAATCTGTTGTGGTGGTATCGTATATAGGATCCTCTTTAGGTAAGTCTCGATTATCAAAACTACCATTAGCTTCCATAACATCATCATTTTCTTTAATGCTATCGCTCATTGTATTAAATCTACTAAACAATAGTTTGATGCATTTTATAAATTTACTTAATATAACGTGATACTAAGAAGATATCACATAAAGATTATCCTTTTGACTAGTTTTTTATTGTCTTTCTTGAAAGCGTTTTATTTCTCTAGCAAATGATGAAATTAATCCCTTGTAGTATCAACAGATAAGTAAGAAGAGTTTCAAACTGAATAGCAAGGAATAAATAGACTCCATCTTTTTTGAAGCAATAACCATCTAGATTGCAGCTATAGTAGATTTAGCATGTAGTTGAAATTATCTAAATATTGTTGACAAAGTTTAATTTATTAGGCAAAGATTTTACCTATACGTATTAGTGAATATTTTTCAATCCTTGCAAGTTCCAAATATATATGTTCTATGTTAACTTGAAGATATTGGATCATCGCTATTATGTCTTAGTTGCTTCAGAACAGGATTTAGCAAGTATGACGATGGTGGATTACCTGAGAAATAATAAAGGCTTTTCAATAAATGATAGTTATAATGGGACCTTTATTCTGCAATCAGCAGGATACAAAAATGTTAAGCTATTTGTTTCTGACAAAAGTCTACTTTATTTAGAGGATCTAGATGAGATTCCATTTTGGAATTCAAAAGATATGCTGTCATCATATATTTTCCTTTCAAAGCACATGTCTGAAAGTAGAATTCCTACTTTAACCTGTCATTGTACAGGTAATTATGCAGATAATTCGTATGGTGGAAACCCAAGACAGATTGCAATATCATATCCGTATCTACAGAAACAATACCTGATGCAGATTACTAGTGCGAAGCCTTCTATTCCAGGTTATGATATTATTATAGAAGCAACACACCATGGACCTACGTCATTAAAAAAACCAGTGCTTTTTGTCGAAATTGGTTCAACAGAATCGCAATGGATTGATAGAAATGCAGCCTCTTTTGTGTGTAATTGCCTATTAAATATCATTGGGAATGATTTAAGAAAATGCTGTGAAAAGGTTGGAATTGGCTTGGGAGGAACACATTATCCAATAAAGTTTAACAAATTGTTATTGGAATCTGAGTTCGGTCTTGCTGCTGTGGCTACTAAATATGACTTGGAATCGATCGATGAAAATATGTTAAAGCAAATGATTGTTAAATGTATTGAAGAAGTTAACTATATCGTAGTTGATTGGAAAGGGCTTGGAAAGGAAAAGAAAAGAATAATGAAGCTAGTAGAAGATACTGGTCTTGATGTATTGAAAGTTTGAATAAATAGATAAATTAAAGAAGAGGAAAATATCGAAATCTTCCTGTAGAGTTGACTGAATACCTGATAATCGTACAATGCAAGGATCCAGCAGAGAGTCTCAATCTAGTTATATTGCAAAGACTCTCATCCTTATACGGCACAAACAATTGATAATATCTGAATTAGAATCCAGATACCATTCTTGTTCCATGTCACAGCCTCCAGAGAATGAATTTCAAAAAAAGGGAAACAAAAATTTTAATGGGTTTTAGATTGTTTTACGAGCTCTCTTAAATGGGTCAAGGATCTTACTTGACCGCCGTTAACTTTCTTATATAATGACCAATATATTTCTCGATTGATGTCATTTCTGTCCTTTAATATTTGCAGATGGTATCTCATTGATCTTACTCTAATGACATAGATCTCTTTCTTACCCATTCTGGCTGTTTTCTTACCTTTCTTTGAACCTGGACCTAGTCCATGCTTTCTGTGAACGATTAGTTTTGCCTCAGCACGGGCTCTCGATGTTCCCTTTGGCCTTACTGTCCAGATCGTCCCATTCTTTATCAGGGCACGTATATTCTCACGGGTGATGGAATCAGCTACATCGTCAAGTTTATCGGGCTCAAATCTGACCCTGTTTGCACCAACATCTAACATTCTTGCGATTAATTCCCTTTTTTTTCTTATATTTACCACCATTAGGGTTTCTCCTCGTTCTTTTCTTCCTTAGCCTTCTTTGTTAATAAATTGCCGGGATTTAATATTTTAATATGCATGCTCTCAGCCTTTGAGATTAATTCCATTCTTTTCCTTCTTCCAACTGTATGCGCTAACCTAGCGGCATCTTTTGTTGGATCCAATTTAGCCAGATCATTTATATTGAAAACGATATTGTCTGTATAGCCTGATGGATGAAGACCTCTTGCTTTTTTTGGTCCTCTGTAGCCAATCTTGACGATTCGCGGTACGCCAGATACCTGTTTTCTCATCTTGTTATCTTTGCCTTTAGGTTTTCTCCAGTTCTCAGCTAAACGATCATATCTCCAACTCTCTTGCCTTACAAATTTAGGTCTTCTATCAGCGATTTTCTTTCTGGCTTCGAGCAGTTCTTTATTAATCACCATGATGCTATAAAATGAACAAGATATGAGTTTTAAATAAATACGTTTCTGGCTTTTCAAAATATTAATAATCCTTAGTAGAACACTTTCCGTGATATTATCGATATACACACCTTTTAACGACTACCCTCGCCTCCGGCAGACAGGAGAATCCATGTAAAGGCGTGTTTCTTTGCAGATCAGGATATCGGATAAGAAAAAGGTCTAGTCCTATTACGTTCAAACAAACATACACTATAACATTAAACTGATTAAGCTTAGCAGTCATCTTTGCTTAACTTAACAGAACCCTTGTCACACATGTGACACAGTAAGCAATAAAATACATTAGTTGCCCATCTCACAAACACAGTCATCTATTCGATAGTCACTTCAGGCCATTTTCCATTTGATAACAGTATCATCTACAACGCAGCTTGCACGTTATGATGAAAATACTGATGATTGGCTGTAGACGCCATATTTTGTAGCATAAGAAGAGATCTGCAACTATACTTTTACATTGCGATAGGCGCTTTTCAAAAAGCAGGATCAAAAGTAAGGTTAAATAGGAAGATCATAAATGTGATAGTAGAGTGATCTTGGTTTTGAGATTGACTATTAGATGAGGAATGCCTCATTGTCATCTTGTTATTACCCAAGCCTCGCCTTACCATTCTTGGTAGATGGTGTTCTTCTTAGCTGCATTCCACAACAAGGACAAAATAAACCATCATAGTAAAAATAGGTCTCAGATCTTCAGCATTTCTTTCCATCAATGTATTGGTTATATTCAAAGATAGGTTTACAGTAGATAGGAGAGTTGCAAGATATGCAATTGGTCTTATAGTTGGTACAACCACTTGGCCTATCTATCTATTTGGGATAAAACCCACTGTAGTGTTTCTATTTCAATCATTACGGTCTCATTATAGATTGGGTTGTGCGCTTTGTGTATTCTACCTCTAAGCTCTTCAATCCTATCCAAGAGTATCTTTTCAAAATCTGAAA
>DATDFS010000082.1:0-2457 GCA_036522495.1 Nitrososphaeraceae archaeon
TTTTCAGCAGGATTGAGAGATGGTAAGGTACGAGGATTTATAGATGCAAAGAAGGGGATTGACAACAATCAATGTGGACTTGAGCATTCAAACTCATATTGCACAGGGTATAAAATTGGTTATAGGTTAACCTTAAGACCATATTTATGAAATACTCTATACAACTTTGAGCGGTCATAGGTTCCATTCTTCTTTGCAATCTGATTGTGGGACGGACTTCTAATCCTTTGACTTTTGGCTCTCTCTTGTTATAAGGCCATTTAAAAAATGCTTTATTCTTTGTAAATAATCATTCCATGTCCTAATCCATCTTTTGTCAGGGTCAATTACTATGCCCTTTATTCTTGTATCTCCAAATCTTTTTCTTTTAACTTCCCTGACAGTGCAGCTATTAGCTTTCTGTTATGGATTGATGCCATAATGTTTAGTTTGTCACTTACTGTTGGTAACGTAGAATTGCCCATAGCAGCTTGCTTTGGATTCTAGGCTTCTTTTAATAGTTCTTATAACAAATAACAATGTCCTTTAAGCTAATAATTCATATCATTTTAATGAACTGTTTTTGCTTTGCCCGACTTCAATGATATAGCCGTCAGGGTCACGCATATAGCAACGAATCTCAAAACGATGGTCCTTTGGCTCGGTCAAGAATTCGGCCCCTTTCCTTCGCCATTCCTCATAACAGGACCAAATATCGGCTACACGAATATTCATAAAGTTGCTGACCTCGTTCATGTTTTGGGGTGTGCGTAAAGTCACGTTTGGTTTATCGTCTGTTGGACCTCCACCGACGTTTAAAATAATCCAACTGTTAGCAGTTTGAATAATTGTTGGTTCGCCTTCGAGTACAATATTCCCTCCGAGGATGCGAAGATAAAACTCTGCTGATCGTTTAACATCAGCTACGGTCAGAAAGTGCGTGAGGATAAAACCTACTTTGGGAGGAATTTGATAATCTCCTTCTCGCATGTCTTGCTCAAAGAAAGTTAAGTATTAAAATATTCCACATGTGACATGATCTACCTTGTAAACACAAGGATTTTTGTTACCTATGGGTAGAGAAATACATACGCCTTGATTTGTTTTATGTATGCTAAATTACAGATATATCCATTTTCGAGCGTTATCTTTTAGATAGTGTTACTCTGTAGTCAGATCATTAAATCATATTGGATAAGCCTTTTATGTCTTAGATGGTAAGTAAAAAGTACCTCTTGGTAATCCAATATTGTTAGAAACCCCAAGTAGCATCTCCATTATGCTTTGTGGCTACACTAACAACAACTTGAGCCATCGTGTCTTTCTGTTACATTAAATCTATTTATGAGTTCTTAGAAATTCCCTTAATGCATGTGCCCTAGGCTTTAATAGCAAGTGAGTATGACTTTTTCCGTTATGAAAGCCGGAATACTGTTGCCACAAGTTGGAGACTTTGCCACAAGGGAAAACGTTGAGTATATTGCAAAGGAGGCTGAAAGAGTTCCTATCTGTTTGGTTGAACACAGGATGCGACAGTTGGTTTGTTGTTGTTATTCTACCATGGCATATATTTGGCTGTAAAATGATTTTTATAGAAAGCAGATGAGATTGCTACAACTTGCCATTAACTATAGCATACAATTTAATGGAATTTAAATTGCTGTGGCAGTTAAGAAATACAACAGCGAGAAATGGAAAACGACAGCACCAGACACTTAGATAAAAATGCTATGTTAGAAGACATTATACAAACCAAATACGGTGACCATAGTTTGATTTTATATTCTGACCTTGCTAATTTCGAGTACTTGTATCAAAATTATATAAAAAGATCGCTGGAATCATTAAATGAAATAATTCTAATCTCAACACACTATCATCCAGTAACAAATATTATTGATAGCCTAAGAAATACAGGCGTTGATATAGATAAATACAAAAAGGAAGGCTTAATTGTAGTCGTAGAATCAAAAAAAGCATACTATAGTCTAAGTCAGGAATTTGTTGGAATAATGATTATGACAAAAATGCTGCTTAGACGCGCAGACAAGCTAGGGAAGACTGGTGTAACCATAATTTCAGATATGGGCTTATTCTTACATACAAACAGGATAGATGATCTAATTAAATGTGAAAGAGGTTTACTGTCATCAATACGAGACATGAAAGTGAAAGTATTATGT
Source organism: Nitrososphaeraceae archaeon (assembly GCA_036522495.1). GTDB lineage: Archaea > Thermoproteota > Nitrososphaeria > Nitrososphaerales > Nitrososphaeraceae > Nitrososphaera_A. The sequence continues at coordinate 2,163 of DATDFS010000082.1, forward strand.
TGCTATAATAGATCTGATTTTGAAGTGTTTATCGAATATCAAATGCAACAAAATTTACTCAAGACACATAATAAGGTTCTTCTTTTTCCTCCCTAAGTATTGTAATCAATATTGACTACCATTGCAAAAAACCAAACCAAAGAGTAATCGAATTGCTGTTTTAGAAAGGCAGATCAAGTGTCTTGAAAATTACTCCCGTGGTAATAATGGTAAATCTTCTTCTGATGTTGTCAAGCGGCTAAAACAAGAACTTGCAGCGCTGTTAGAAGAAGATGCTAAAGCCGATAAACTCAGA
>DATDFS010000083.1:0-3048 GCA_036522495.1 Nitrososphaeraceae archaeon
GTATTAGTAAATACAATAGTAATAGGGATACGGCAGATAAAGCCGGACAAATGGAAGTATAACCAATACGTGTGTTGAAATTGGGAAAGGTGATATAATATGTTATCGACGGACACAGGATTGCAGGGAATGAAGAGATGATTTCTTAAGTGCAAGGAAAAAAGTCTGTTGGGATCCTATTGCATTTACCATTTATAGAAATGGACAAATCTTGAACTTAAGAACAATCTCCAAGCTATTTCTCAGCATAATTCTATTCGCTTCGAGGATAGTATTATTATTCAGGACTGCTATTAGCAACAGAAGTCATATTAGATATGTTTGAAATAGATGAATTAATTACTTGTCGTATTGTAGGATGCAGCTTGAATACTTATCAGACCAATGACCTAATGGACGAATAGTCCTATGGGTATTTCAAACAAGTCGCTTAATGTAACAACCTATCTCATGTGTAGTCGATCACAGACTAGCCTACCATACAATGGTGAAAGAAGATTTAAGATTTAGAACAGCTACAAGACCTGCATCTGACAAAATTCTACATTAGGACTATTATTACCTCTAATTCCTATGTTACTTTTCTTACAAATATAAAGACTTTGTACCAACTATGAAAACACGTGCCTCTTGACGTCATGAAACCTGAAAATATATGTTATCCGAATAATCTCGGTGTTATGGGATGAGGCCAAGGGAAATTAGCCTACTCCAAGATCTTTGTTCAAAGACCTTTGGGTTGTACCCTTTGATGTTGACCTTTTTGGAAGCTCGCTTCGTTAGATAAAAAGTGAATGATGCTAGGGCTCGCCAAAACCTATTATGAGGGTCCGAACTAAATGAATTCAAAGCCCATTTTGCGGCATAGTGTATCGCCGGATGATAATTTTCTAATATATAGTTGATTAGTGATTCATTGGAGCTAGAAAGAATATAATGAGCTTGTTCATAAAGTTCATTTTCTGTAGCATAATTTGCCTTCTCTATTTTAAACCTTCCCTTAATCATATTAGCCAGAATCGAATCGATATTGTTTTCTGACTCAATTGTATTTATGCACCTACCTATTGTAGAAGGAACGTGAGAATCGCTTCCTGCAATTGTGTACATCTCATTCTCCTCAGAAAATTTATTTGAAATTATGTTTGAAAAGATGTCTATATTGTTGCTATTGAAAGATTCCATTAGATTGCATAGACGTGCTTTTTCACGTATTCCATTTGAAACAGCAAAAGGATGTGCCGCACAGGAGATTCCATTTTGTCTTTTTATTTCATCTAACGTCTCTCCTAATGACAATCCAGGCTTTATCCCTTCAGTTATACCGTATGCAAGTACATGTCCTTTATTATCTATAGTAACTTCTTCTGCAGGATAGATTTTGATAGAGTGATATTTGTTATGGTTCTGTTGGTATTCGAGCGTCTGACGGTAACCATCAAGGGTATTATGGTTAGTAACAAAAAGGACGTCAATTTTTTTTTTAAGAGCACTGTCCAGCTGCTCTTCAACAGTGACGCCGCAATCAAATGGAATACGGGATGACTTGTTTCGATAATTCGAATAAATGTTGTGACAATGCAGCTCTGCATTCAGAATGTGTGTCGTATCCGTCAATAATCCATACGGCTAAATATATACCAATCTTTGATATAAGCAATTGCATTCTTTCTTCTAATATGAGTTTACTTCATCAGTTGTTATACAAATAATAATACCTCATACTGGCATTTCCTAGAGACAGAGAAACTGTAAAATCAAGTACTCGACAGCCTGTTACTATTATCATGTATTAATGAATAGCCGGTCGTCAGACTACCTATATTATAGTTAAATATAGTAGGGCAGTTATAATATGTTTATGGCTAATCTCATTGTAGAATCGTATCAGAATTCTAGTGTAAATTCAATATTGGATGATATCGCCAAGAAATATAAAATTGATACTTTTAAAGATCATTTAGAAGAGGACATTCCAATAAGTGAAATCAAATTCAAATATAGGACGTACTCTGAATGTATCAGAATGCTGTATAACGCGGTAGGCTTATCTAAGGCAAAAGTTTAGGTTCTTACTTTCAACAATTCAATATCTGTAATAGTGCAGTTCTGCTTACCTCCCACATGGGATTGCAAAAGCTCTCTTGCTTTCTCCTCTGATAATTTTTCTGCAGAAATATATCCACACTTATTACAAGTAACTATGTAACTCCAGCTGACCAAATGCTAAAATGTAAACGATATTACATATATTTATGTATGTTTTTCATTACTCTTCATTCATATTGTCGAATATGAATAAGAAAATTTTTCATTCGCTGAGTCTAGCGTAGCTTGAATGATTTAATTTGCTTTTCTTTATTCCTAGAAAAGGGCTTTGTGGCTGAATTGTCAATGTAACTCTATTCCAATTTCACATATTCAATACATTAGGACATCAATATGTGTCGGCTAGCCTCCAGCGAGCGTGTATATTTTGATTGACCGTCATGGAAACGACTTTTATCCTCGTCTGAACATGGCAGTTTGTTTATAATGAAAGATGCTACACAAAGGAATTGGTTACATGGCTTACCCAAGTATAAGAAAATCAGCGGACCGATAATAAACTTAACCTGTCGAAAGGTAGTGCACTAAGAAGTTTAGTTCTAAATCAAAACGCACTAGTTGAATAAAATGCTTCCATCCTCAAATCCAACAACCCTGGGAAGTGATTGGATACTCTAACGAATAGATCGAGTCACGCTGCGAGCCGGGAAAAGCGTTGTAGAACTCCACAATTACTACCAAGATGTTAGGTAAGTCATCAGCACGATCATCCACTGCCGCCGGCGGACTGGAAAGCTGACGGGCAATGCAAAGTTCTACTAAAGGTAAATAGATATAGTGAATTAAATGAATCCATTTCATTTCTATACATTGATCACATGGTAGCCTGTTGCTCCGTTTGGGAAGGGATTAGCTAACTCAGCTGTCTGAATGTTTCCGGTCTTATCTGTCGATCTAGCAGTGAGCTTGTGATTACCTTTATTATCATTCAGGTTCACT
>DATDFS010000084.1:0-4237 GCA_036522495.1 Nitrososphaeraceae archaeon
ATTATCCAAAAAATTTCAAGTATACAATTATATCCTCGAATAGATATTACATAATTGTCCGACTAGCCAAGAGAGAAGAACGATCCATCATTCAGAATCTGCACAATGGGTAAAGGCCTATTGTGTACGTAGGAATGATGAGTTGCCGTCATATCTACGATAATAGGTAATTCCTCTACTTCGAGAGAATAGGGGTAGTCTAATCGTATGGAGGCAAGGGCAAACCAGAAGGCTGCTTTGGAACCTGTGAATGCAGTCTTAAAAGGAAAGCCACATGTCTTTGAGAGCTGTTCGGATTTTATTATTATTTCTAAAGCCTACTTCACACCGATCTGTTTATCTTTATAATAGTATTTCAGTACTCTTGCATTTCTTCCTAGAAGCAGACCAGCACCAACTATAAGAAGGACGTCAGTAGCAACAAAAGCCAAAATCGTCGTTGCTGGACCCATGCGAAGTAGTGGCATAATAACAATATCAGTACCATTTGCCAGTACTGATTCTTGATTAGTAAAATAAAATTTCCCTGAACCAATCAAGAGAAAGTTGATTACAACTCGTATACTCAATGCTACAATATATATCAGATAAATTGACAATCCTCCTTTCATGTAGATACTAGAATTACCACCTTCATCATTAGGCAATTTGCGAAATGAAAGAGTCCCTTTAGAATATCCATAGGAACAATATACTGCCCCTAGTGCAATAGCAAAATAAGGAATAAGATATGCGACCGGCAGTCCACCGATCAGAAAAGAATTGTAAAGTAAGAAAGAAGTAATAGCAACTAAATAAGCAGAAAAAATAATTGTCTTTTTGACATTTAATTTTGTTCCTTGGATAACCTTTCTAATCCTAAAAATAACTAGGATCATGATGATGGCAAACGTGAATATCAATGGAAAAAAGCTAGACAACACAAAAAAGAATCAGAACAAAATGTATATTTAATAGCTTTCAATCGCTCATCGAATATACATACCTGTTGCAACGTCGTCGCGCTCCCTTTCGATTTTTTCATAATTGATAGGCTAAGGTAATATTGCTATGGAATTTTACCTGTTTTCATCCCTTCATCTACCGCTTTTCTTGCCATTGGATATTGTCGTAAAGAATGTTAAGAGAACATGTTATCTTCTCCTCGTCCACAACTTCGGTAGTTTTATATTCAATCCTTCCTCTGCTGTCAACAGTTGTATACGTCACAATTCCACGTTCTATTGTTTGTGGGGGAGCGTTAAATCCTGCATCATATTCCAACATTTGACCACATAGCATTAGGAAAATTGTAATTTCTACAAGTATCCTAGAGATTTTAGATATCATTCAGCTTTACTTAATACCATTTAGTAGCACTGAAACTACTATCAAACGATCCACCAGTATAGCTGGTTGGCTGCTATCGTGTCAAGCCATGCTACATTCTTAACTAGGGGTGAAAGTATTTTTCACAGTGGAAAAAGAAATAATGATTCAAGTTTGTGGATATGCAGCGCAGCAGGCCACAGGGCCTCTTGCTCCGTACTCCTTTGAAAGACGGGAGCCTCGAGATCATGACGTAGTAATTGACATCAAGTATAGTGGTATCTGCCACTCGGACATTCATCAAGTGAATAATGGATGGGGGGCATCAACATTCCCGATGGTTCCAGGACACGAGATAGCAGGAATAGTCTCAGAAGTCGGGACAAGAGTGACTCGTTACAAAGTGGGTGACAGGGCGGCTGTCGGCAATTTCATCGATTCTTGCAGAAAGTGTCGCAATTGCCAGAAAGGCCTTGAACAGTATTGCGTCGAAGGAGCGACATGGACTTATAATAGTGTTGAAAGAGATGATCGAAAAACACCGACCCAAGGTGGCTATTCGAACAAAATCGTAGTCGATGAAAATTATGTGCTTCGAATTCCTGAGAATATTCCTATGGATCGTGCAGCACCTCTTCTCTGTGCAGGTATCACACTTTATTCGCCTCTTATGCATTGGAAAGCCGGTCCCGGAAAGAAAGTAGGCATTATCGGTCTTGGAGGCCTGGGCCACATTGGAGTAAAAATTGCCCACACACTTGGTGCCGAAGTCACGGTGCTCAGCCACTCGCTTAAAAAACAAGAAGAAGCGAAGAAAATGGGAGCAGATTATTTCTATGACACATCCAATCGGGAGGCTTTAAAGAAGCTCAGAGGGTATTTTGACGTTATCATCAACACCGTCTCGGTGGAGTTTGATTCGAACAAGTACATGAAGCTGCTTGATGTTGATGGGACCATGATAGTGGTTGGGCTTCCAGAAAAGGAAATCCAGATCGCCCCCTTCTCACTTACAAGTGGTCGTCACAGTCTTGCAGGCTCTGCTATTGGGGGTATCCGAGAAACTCAAGAGATGCTTGATTTCTGCAGCAAGCAGAACATCACATGTGACATCGAGCTTATCCCTATTCAGAAGGTGAATGAGGCTTATGAGCGAGTTGTGAAGAGTGACGTTAGATACAGGTTTGTTATAGACATTGCGAACTCACTCAAGTGTAAGGACTAATTGCTCTGCCATCAGAAGGACTTTGATGAAGGTCTACAACACAACAATGCAAAAATCAGTCGAAGATGAATTAATGAGGCTACAGGCTAAAAGAAGAAAAAAAGTGTTAGAAGGGTGGACAACATGAACAAGAAGAATGAATTTATAACCTGTTAACCAATCCATCAAAATTATTTCGTATATATTTAAAACAGGCTGTATCGGGGATCAACAAACGGAATGTCAGTATTAAAAACATTCTAACATTAAGCAAACTCTTCAATCTTGGGGACATTTGGATAGCCTGTTAAATCAGGGACATTGTGTTAAGTTAGGGACATAAAATTTGGTAAATATGAAGACATAAGAGACAATTATCAAGAGAGGTATCACGACAGTTAACTACTTTATCTATAACTGCATAAGATAGTATATTACATTATTACCCTCAGTACTATATTGAAGATTAATCTATCCTGGATCGATCATGAAAATTCTTGTTCCAAAATATGTACACACAATCTCAATTTTAAGAGAAAACTCTATGAGCATATTCAGAAAGCAGCCTAGCAACAATGCAACGATATTCTTGCTGGCCGTAATAGCTGATTTTGTCCTTCTGAGCCCGCTGTTCAGCAAATTTCTTACCCGCTATCGTCATGAAGAGAATAACACAGAAAAAACAACAAGAGATTCAAATTATGCCTGTCCTCATATAATTGTAAAATGTCTATATAACCAAAAATTGAATTATATTGTTGTGGTTTTTTCCAGCAGAGATATATCTACTTTCGTGTTGATTATTTGGCTCTGTTAAGTTAACGGTTTTCTATATCTCTTAGGTAGATATAGCATGTATAATGAGAAAGTTTTAGGTGACTCCAGAATAATGAAGGGAGGAAGGGTTACAATGCCTAAGAAAGTTAGAGAAAAACTGAGCGTAAAAGATGGAGATCTCTTGACTTATTTGTTGACTAGCAATGGATTTGTTAAAATAAAGAAATTAGAATTTGATTGGGATAAAGCAATTAAGCAGATAGAGAAATTTAAAAGGGAGAAATTATTGTTAAGTTAACAGAACCATTAAGCAAACAAAAGGATGCTACAAAAACAGTACCTTGTTCTAGCAGGCAACTATCACGACTGCTTTAATAGATAGGTTCTGATAGAGAAGAAGGGTTATCCAGGTATCGACATTAAATATTCTTGACGAAGACTTATTAGTAGTCTAAGCGACGATTTTCGTTATTTACATATGCCAACTAGGATATCTCATGCTGTTAAGTCGGTAGTAATACAGCAATGGTTGGAGGGGATTGCCCGCGATACGATTGCTGCTAATAATGATTTGAGTGGTGGAGGTGTGACAAATATTATTAGTGAATGGAGACAGGGCTTGGGATCTTCAGTAGCAGATGAACTAAGAGAGCTGGCTGTAGCTTAATTGGCATTACTCCTGCTCAATGCGCATCGGGTTGTAGAGTTGAAAAAATAATGATTAACCTTGGAGTAAATGAAGATGGCTTTGAGGTTTTTTATTTTAGAGATCTACAATCGTTGCAAGGACCTTGGATTAACACCAGAAAATATTGCTTCTCAGTTGAGAGATTTACTTGAATTTTCAACAAGTGGCGTTATACCTTTTTCGCAGATTCCAAATTATATAAAAGAAAAGGCAGATGAGAAAGAAAAATTAGAGCAAGAAATAAAAAATTTAGAGCTGAA
>DATDFS010000085.1:0-24170 GCA_036522495.1 Nitrososphaeraceae archaeon
TCTTCAGCAGCTTGGAAATATGACATATTATTATGCATATACGATAACCACCAGTGGGAATGCTCGTCTTACATTGGCGAAGGAAGTGGTTTTCCAAATTCGATCCTAATAGGATCTTTCGAACCGCATTCAGATCCGTCAAGTCGTCCTTCAAGACAAGATCTAAAAAAATTCTGGAACGGATGGTGGGACCGAAAATTCGAGACTATCGGAGGAAAAGATGGTTGGGATCCACAATTAGAGTTCTTAGAAGGAGTGATAAAGAGATTAAAAGATAAAAATTCTACACTAGGATTTGAGATACTAAATGAACCGCAGGTATTCAGACAGGTCGATTTTAGAAAGTAGGTAATTATCATGATCATATTATAAGAAACATATCTGCAATAACTGATAAAACACTATTTTTTTGCTTTACTTCTTCCTCATCTCGACTTGGTGCAATCAATTTTCCATGGGAGCAGGCAAAAACTGAGCCATCAATTAATCTTCGAAACAATATCATGTTTGATGTCCACCTGTATCCACCGAGATATCTAACAATGGAATACTACAAAGTAATATCCTCGCTGATGAAAAAGATTCCAATGTAGGTTGGAGAGTTCAATGCGGGAATTAACAAAAGGGTGTCAATAGATGGAAGACGGTTCAAAGAATATATCAAGCGGTTAAAGCATTTTAACGTATACGAAGGTGCATTTTGGAAATGGTCTTATATTGTTGATAACGATCATCCTGCATTTAATCTGGCTATCGTAATCAATGATAAAATTTATCCAAATAGTAGTTTTGAAAGTCTTGTTAACGATGGGATAAGTTAGTAGTAAGGTGGACATCCTGTTCCCCATGCCTTCCTTCTGACTACAATACTAGTCTGGTCTAACCAAATACAGTATATTGCCAGGTCAGGTCAGCTGTAGTATTATAATTCAATCTTGTTTGATTTATTTAATTTACTTGATATATGAAATCTATTATACCAATACAATGCAGCAGCCATAATCAGATAGTCTGTTATGAAGAACAAATCCCAAAACCAGAGATTACGTGAGTTTCCACTTACAACGTCGTTTGCAAATCCATCATCTGCTATTGCATTGACTAAGAGAGATATTGAAGAAAGAAACCAAGGAACCGATAGCTGATAATCTTTTCTTAGATTTACAAGTACTAGGATAGCAGGAACGATTAGTATCAAATCTAACATTGGATAGGTAATGTTTACAAGTAATGCTATTGTATCACCAAAACCATGAAATTCAAACGATATTAAGGTACGAGTTACTGAATAAATGAGAAATGAAACCGAAGCAATAGAAGATATGACAATGACAATACTATTTTTGTTATTATTATTATCAAATCTAATTTGGATAGACCTTAGTGCCATAACTAAATGTGCAGAAAAGAATCCATAACCTGCAAACCAGAAAGCGTCTGCAGCAGATGCAACTGGATGTTCTCTGATTCCTAGCCCAAAGTAATAATATGTAAGGGCAATATCAGCACAAAGCCATGAGATCAAGCCCAAAGTAAGGAAGAGATATGATTTACCATGATGTCCTTTGAGTCTATGTCTCCAAACAGCAATAACGCCTAAGCTTGAGGCAATACTAGCAGTTACATCTAGCCCTATCAAAGTAAAAGAATGTTTACTGTGTGAATCAGAGGAAATTATTATATAATTCGTAATTATTGCAGAGACTAACAACACGAAAATAAGATTTCTTAAGTGTGGCTTGTACTGAATTTGTTTTCCTTCTTCTTCTTTGATGTCAGTTCAAATAAATAAAAAACAAATTTATGATATAAAGATTTTTCTCTTGTGATGAACAGTAAAGTGATAGCGTAGCTATGCCAAGAGAGAACTGACTACGATATTCCTGAAAGGTTATCTTTTGAAGAATTAGCGTTCGAAAAAGTCATGGGTATTTGTGAAAATAAATCATATACCAATATGTATTAGTTTTTAATCAAGAGACGCTAGATGAGAAGGGAGATCATTGGGGTTATTTCCTATTTTGCTTTTGGTTTTAGCGATAATTTTCCTTACCTACATTCTGCTTCCCATCTTTGGAGTAATCTTAAGGGTGGGCATATATCATCAGGAAGATCTATCAGCCGTAATGAATCCTCAAACTACATCTTCTTTGCTACTGAGTTTGCAGACGGCTACAGCGTCAACTGCCATTTGTACCGTTATGGGTGTACCGCTAGCCTATATTATTGCAAGAAGTAAATCCAGACTTACACAATTTGTTAGAATAACTATGGCGATGCCCTTGGCCATACCTCCACTTATCGCAGGGGCTTTACTTCTTAACGTTTATGGAGAAGCTTCACCCCTAGGAGTGTTGGCTGAACATGCGGGTTTTAGATTGACTCAATCACCCATTGGAATAATCTTAGCGCAGGTCTTTGTAATATCACCATTTGTAGTTTTAACAGCAGCCGCCGGCATTGAAAGAGTCGACAAACACTACGAATACGCCTCTCGAATCCTTGGCAGGAACGCCGCTCTGACATTCTTTAGCGTCACTATTCCATTAGCTTCAAGGGAGATAGCCGCAGGTATCATTCTTGCATGGATTAGAGCCATAGGTGAATTTGGTGCCAATGTGATGATGGCTTATAATCCGAAGACTATTTCAATACAGCTTTGGGAATACAATGCTCTAGGCGGACTCAAACTTGTAATGCCTGGAGTTTTACTCGTTATAGTGTTTTCGTTTGTTTCGCTGGTGTTCTGGTTTTGGGTCATAGATATTGGTGGAAGAAGAGAAAGAAGAACAAACAGAATAGGTGTTCACTACAACGATGATTAGTATTGAAGGATTGACAAAGAAATTAGGTAATTTTCAGTTAGGACCGCTAGATCTACAAGTCTGTGAAGGACAGGTTCTTGTAGTTTTAGGAGAGAATGGTTCTGGAAAGAGTACTCTGCTTAACCTGGTATCAGGGATATTGAAACCTGACAAAGGAAGCATTTTTCTTAAACAAGACCTTCTGAATTATTTACCCATGGAGAAAAGACGGATCGGATATGTGTTCCAAAAATTATATCTCTTTCCGCACCTGAATGTATGTGCCAACATCAATTTTGGTTTGAGCAGACGACTACGAAAAGGTGCAGCTGATATATCGAAAACAAAGACGAGAGAAGTCATCTCGATGCTTCACATAGAATCACTGCTAACAAGGGATATTCAAAGCCTAAGTGCTGGAGAGCAGCAGAAAGTTGCACTAGCTAGAACATTGGTAACAGAACCACGTCTTCTTCTCATGGATGAGCCCCTCACAAATCTTGATATTGTCTCTAAAATTAATCTTCTACAAGAACTTAGGAAGATTCTCAGTAAAGTAAAGATCCCGGTAATTTATGTTACGCATTACCCAAATGAAGCATTTGGTTTGGCTGACAGAATATTGATTTTAAATGGCGGAAACATCGTCGAAGAAGGGGTAAGAGACGAAGTAATGCTCAGGCCTAAAGCAGAATTTACTAAAATGTTGATAGGAACTTTACGATTCTAATCTACTGCTGATTGTTAGTATTTTCAGCATCTAGTTGTAAGATGATTTTATTTATTGTACATTATATAGATGAAAAATAAAGAAAGAGGAAGAGCAAAAATGATCTTATAGTTCTAATTATTCCATATTCGGTACAAATCCTGTTATATTCAGACAAATATGCGCTCTATCTGCTTTGGCTCCATTTTCATGTGATAACAGTTACCGTCGGAGGTGAGTAGTCAAAAAATAAAGGTACGAGGGAGTCTATATGAAATGCGCTTTCCATTATCACCGTCAATGGGAGATGTGACGTAATGATTCATTAGGATGAAGATTGTTAATTATCTATATAGAACACGTTGATCTATGTCATCATCATAGGTAAATGTAATATATGATATTTCACTTCTATCCCTATCGTTAAGATAGGTGTCCGAGTATTAGCCGGGAAGTCACTAACAAACAATACAGAAAGAAGGTTTTATCTTCATTTTTTCTGAGAGGACGACGAAGAGGAGACAAAATCTTTCGCAGCGTCGTGACTGCTGCAGCATGTTATACGTTGGTTATGATTATGCTTGTAGCCTTTTCGGTCGGCAATGGATCAAAAGATGTATTTTTGAAGGAAGGTTTTTTTAGTTTTTTAAGCGGTACTGATTGGAACTCAGTCGAGGGTCATGAGTCATATGGTGCGCTACCCTATATCATAGGAACTTTGATTAGTTCGGCCTTAGCCGTCGCAATAGGGGTTCCTATAAGCCTTGGAATTGCTATATTCCTCTCTGAGATGGCACCACCAAAGGCGAGTGTGCCATTATCCTTTATTATAGAATTGTTAGCGGCTGTTCCAAGTATAATATACGGTCTATGGGCTTTGTTTGTATTTAGATTCTGGGTCAGAGATTTGGTTGAAACACCTTTACATAATGCTTTGGGAGGATCAATCCCTTTCTTTGCCAAAACACCTTTTGGTTTGGATATTTTCACAGCTGGAATAGTCCTTGCTATAATGATTATACCAATTGTCTCATCAATTTCTCGAGAAGTGATAAAAGCAGTACCAAATTCTCAAAGAGAAGCTGCCTACAGTTTGGGAGCTACTCGATGGGAAACAGTTAGAATTGCCATTTTCCCGTATGCAAAGTCTGGATTGCTTGGAGCCGCTATTCTTGGATTAGGAAGAGCCATAGGTGAAACTATACTCGTTACAATGATTATCGGAAATACCATTGGGATATCCGCTATTCCTACAGCGCTATTTTCTCAAAGTCAGACATTATCAAGTTTAATTGCTAACGAATTTAATGAAGCATCGTCAAATTTACAACTTTCCGCTTTGATCGGTCTTGGAGCAGTTCTGCTCATCTTAACAATGGGTATCAACGTTGGTGCGCGACTGCTTGTCTCAAGAATGGTAAAGGTTAGCGCAGGAGGTAGAGAATAATATACATGCATGAAAATGAACAAATCTCAGGTAACAGACGAAAAATCCAGGATATAATGTTGAGGCACTCTTCTAAGCGCAGGTTAATGGATAAGATTGTAAGTATCCTTGCGGTAGTTTGTGTTTTAGCTGCTATAATTCCGTTAGGGAGTATTTTATTAGAGGTAATTAAGAACGGTGCCTCGGCTATCAACATAGAGTTAGTGACTCAACCCCCTGGTGCTATGGGCTCCGCAACAAGCGGCGGTATCGCTCCTGCCATCCAAGGTACATTGATTGTTATTGGATTAGCGACACTAATTGGAGCGCCGGTAGGAATCCTTGCTGGCATATTTCTGTCAGAATTTGCTCCAGGAAATGGGCTATTTCCATCTGCAGTCAGATTATTTAGTGATGTTCTTACCGGTTTACCTTCCGTGGTCATTGGGATAGTTGGCTATTTAACAATAGTTCTTACGACCGGCTCATTCTCCGTTTTGGCAGGGGCCTTCTCTCTATCAATCATCATGATACCTATCGTAGTGAGAATTACAGAAGAGACACTCAAGATCGTACCAAATTCAATTCGTGAGGCTGGCCAATCGCTTGGAATTGCAAAGTGGAAGATAACGTTATTCATAGTTCTGAAAAGTGCCAAGAGTGGAGTTATCACGGGTATTGTACTGGCCATATCAAGAATTGCGGGCGAAACTGCGCCTTTAATTATGACTATCCTTGGTACAAGTCTGTTCTTTTCAAGCTTTACTAACCCAGTTGATGCATTGCCACTTAGAATATGGAGATTAGCCTCACAACCCTATGATTCTGCTCATTCCCAAGGATGGGGAGCGGCGTTAATACTGATAATTGTTGTGATGATCTTGAGCATGGCTCTGAGACTTTTGACACAACGTAAAGGATTCAAAGTGAAGGCGTCACATGTATAGAGTTCTATATAGTTCTATATCATCTAATGAGGCAACGAATAATTACTCATTGTGCAAAGATATATAGCTTGACACCCGAGAACGAGGAATTTCTTGATGGCACCTTGCTAAATCCTCCATCAAAAAAGGCTCATGATCTTCATTTGAAGCAGGAACAAAGATACAAAGTATCCATCAAAAACCTCGATGCTTGGTTTGGAACCAAACAAGCCTTAAAAAATATCAATTTAGATATCAAGCCAAATGCTGCAACAGCGATTATTGGCCCTTCGGGATGCGGCAAAACCACTCTTATTCGCTGTTTAAATCGTATGCATGAAATGACTCCTGGTGCGACTGCAAAAGGGCATATCATAATTGATGGTGATATTGATATCTATGATAAATCTGTAGATCCGGTGATTATAAAAAGACGCATTGGCATGGTCTTTCAAAAACCAAACCCATTCCCGACGATGAGTATCTATGATAACGTATCAGCAGGACTAAAGCTTAACGGTGTTAAGGACAAAAGACTAATTAATGATGTTGTTAAGGAAAGCCTTGAAGCCGCTGCTCTCTGGGATGAAGTAAAGGACGAACTTGATAAGCCTGGGATTGGACTATCGGGAGGTCAGCAACAACGTCTTTGTATTGCAAGGGCGCTTGCAATGCAGCCTGAAGTATTACTTATGGATGAACCTACTTCTGCCTTAGACCCAATAGCATCCTCTAAAATTGAAGAGCTTGTCCATGTATTAAAAAAAGAACTAACAATAATTACTGTAACACATAATATGCTACAGGCAGCAAGAGTGTCAGACTATACAGCTTTCATGTACCTAGGAGAGCTTATTGAGTATGGACCGACAAGTCAAATATTCAAGACTCCTCAAAAAGAGCTAACAGAGCGCTATATCTCAGGTAAATTCGGATGACATCTAACTTTGAATGATGATAATGATAATAACGATGATGGTTTAATGGTGGACATATTTTTTTCTTGACTAGACTGCTAGACCTTGGCATCGATCGTATAAGCAACGTAATTATGGATATGGCGAAAATATCTGAGAATTCAGTATTTGCTGCAATAGAGTCCTATCAGGAAAGCACTCATATAAAGAAACAAATTTTTGATTGGTCAGAAAAACTCAGAGTTTTGCAAGAGGAGGTATCTGATCTGGCCATAGAACTGATTGCCCGTTATCAGCCTGTAGCCAGCGATCTTAGATTTATCAAATCTTGTATGGAGATTTCATATGGATTTTCCCGATTCGGCCGGTATTCATATGATATTGTAGACCTGCTTGAAACAATGGGGTCTATTTCTGACTGCGATAAATCTGCTGTATTAGAAATGGCAAAAACAGTCAGAGGAATGATCCTTCTAAGCTTACAGGCCTTGCAGTCCCGTGATAAAAGTGCTGGAGAAAAGCTCTACCGAATGGATGATACAGTCGATACACTGTATAGAAAATACCTTCGAGACATAATTACACCATCACAAGAACAACAAAATGATAAAAGGCTTACAGCCAGTAATAATAATAATCCACGTTGTTATATTTCCGCTCTGTTAATATTGCGATATTTAGAACGTATTTCAGATCATGCTTGTTACATTGGGGATTCGGTTCATTACGTCGTAACTGGTGTCTCAAGTCCTAGACGCTGACTACTATATACTGATCTCAATACCGTACTCCGCCGCCACCGCCACAGCAGCAATACAGTCAAAAGCCTTCATATAAGCAGAATCTGTGTATGTTTTGATAAACCAACATCACCAGTTAGCGTTTGCTGCAGGAGTTTCCAAGAACGGCGCCTGTGGTCCGGGCAACAATCCTGGGTAACCATCCTCCTCTATTTTTCTTTGATTGTCCAGAACAATTTCTAAAATCTATCTAGCTACATATGCTGCCTAAACAAAGTCTTCTTTTTGTAATGATAAAGGAACCAATTGCAGGCAGGTACTAGTCCTATTAACAACTGATGATCTTGAAACAGTCCAGCCAGAATTCAGGTCATTACATAACTGCTGCTATACAAAATTAAAGGTTAGAAACATTATGTCTTCATTAGCTTATCGTAGCCAAGCGTACGGAATATTATCCTCCACCGCCTCCCGTTCCTCCACCTGTTGATTCTACCTCTAATTCTTGTAATTCCTTGTCCTCTTTGGATTTTACTCTAGTAATTGGTTTCAATGTCTCTTTCCTGATATTTTTTTCTTCCTCCATGTTTACAGTAGTATAATAAAATATAATAAGTGTCTTGTTAAAAGATATTAGTTTTGTGATAGTAGGGGCTCCCATACAATGTAATCCATATATTTTATGTAAAGCAAATGGAGCTAATTATAAAAGCTTTAGTTTATCATGGTGGCTCTGTTAACTGGGCCATGGTCCAAGGGATGTTCAAATAGATGATAAACCTCGTCCCAATATACAAAATCCACTGGATGTTATTTTGCGTGTCACCTTGACTGCGTTATGTGGTTCTGACTTGCATCTTTATCATGGTACTGTACAGGGAATGGAACCAGGACAAGCATTAGGACTCGAATTTAAGGGAGTAGTAGAAGAAGCAGGAACAGAAGTACATGAAGTAAAAGTAGGTGATAGGGTGGTAATACATTTCAATATTGACTATGGTCATTGTTGGTCCTGCAGGCATGAATTGTGGTCTCAATGCGATAGCTCTAATCCTAAAGGGGAACTGGGAGCTTCTTTTGGATATACTCAAACTCTGGGAGGATATGATGGAGGACAAGCTGAATACGTAAAAGAGTACCATTTGCAAATACAGTAGCAGCATTAAAGGTTCCAGATAATATTATAACTGATGAACAAGTGCTGTTTCTTAGCGATATTCTTTATACAGGATATTTTGGAGCAGATATTGCTAATGTACAGCCAGGAGATGATGTAGCAATATTTGGCCGAACCTGTAGGGTATTTTGCGACGATGAGCTCATTTTTACCCGGAGCTGCTAGAATTTTCTTAGTTGACCACTGGCCGACTCGTTTAAGAAAGATAAAAGATTTAGGAGCTGAGGTAATTAACTTTGATAATGTGGATCCAGTTGAAAGGATAAAAAAAGAGACCAATGGAAGAGGAGCAATATGTATAGATGCTGTTGGAGATGACGCGGTCGGCCATGTCGGCGGCGACGGTAATAATAAAGGCCATGATCATTCAAGAGTGTCTAATCCTGCTTATGAATCAGCTAATCCTATACAGGTAATTAATTGGATATGCCAAACTGCTAAAAAAAATACTATCGGTGATGCAGGAACTGAATTTCTCGAAAAATATTCTACTATATCAATACCAGGAGTATACGGATCTGCTTATGATAAATTTCCACTAGGACAATTGTTTAACCGTGAACTTCAAATCAGGATGGGGCAATGTCCTGTTAAAAAGTATAATGAACAATTGCTTCATCTTATTGAAGTAGGCCGTATAGATGCAACCAAGATTATAAGCCATCTGATGAAGCTTGATCAAGCGCCTAAAGCCTATGAGTTGTTCGACAAGAAAGCAGATACAACTAAAGTAATATTTAAGCCATGAAAAGTGAAAAGAGGAGTCCGCCAATGATGAATGTTTCTACTCAGGAATTGCCAGCCGACGACGAGCTGCTGGAACCCTGCAGCCAGTTGCTTACTTTAACGGTATGATGTCGACAGGCGTAACACCTCTATCCAGCTGTTCGACGAACAAGCAATTCAATTTATGGTGATGGTTCAATGAGAAAAGACTAATAGAAGTGGTCACTTTCAAACCATGTATCCTCCTTAAATATGATATGGTATAGGAGCTTGCAGGGTAATTTGTAAAATGGATGATGATGTAGACGAATAATAATCCCTCTGGCGGGGTTTTCGAACATAATCGCCCTGGTACCGCTGCCCCGACCATTCCGCCGGTCAAGACCATAACGATACCCAGCGGGGTTCATACGTTCACTACAACACTCCAGTCAGCCCTCACATGGGGTGAGAACGTCGCAGTCATTGGGCAGGACAGGGACACGACAATACTGCGGGCGCAGGCCCCGTTCGCAGGGGCGGCGCAGCAGAACAGCTCGGTTGTCAATATAAACAGCACTGTCAAGCTTTCCAATCTCACAATCGACGGAGCTTATGTTGTTCAGAACGCGTTAACCGCCTTCGGCCCGGGGTCGGTGCATTTGGAGAACTGCCGTCTGATGCGCGGAAACAGGATAACATCGGTTTTCGGGCGGTTCGTTCCCACATTCCTAGTCAGAAATTGCATCTATACGGGCGCCAGTAACGGAGCCGACCAGCAGGCCATAGCCTCCATCAACGGCGGGCTCTTCGAGGGCAATCTGCTTGACAGGCGCGATGGCCAGGGAGCCGGTTCCTCGCTGACCTTCGGGAACGGAACCAACATCACAGTCAGGAACAACACCATGATCAGGCCGGCATCAATGTCGCAGGGAGCGGCAATATCGCTGGAGCCTCATGCGGAGCCCGGTTACGACAACTTTGAAATCACGGGCAACAACATCACAAACGGCCATGTCAAGATTGGCGGCGGGTTCACCCAGCTGAGCTTCCAGCTGCCCATGAGGAACATACGAGTGGTCAACAATACCTTCAACAACGCGCAGATATGGATCTTGGGCCCAAGGGCCGGATCGCTCGACCTCGCAGGCCAGCCTATCCCGGTAGGGCTCGGAGTCAACATGATCACGAACCTGACGCTCCAGCCCAACACGTTCAATAATCCGCCGGCAAAGCCCCCTATAGCCAGGGACGGAATGCTTAGCGTCTAATCAACTAACTAACCAACCAACCAACCTTCTCCTCAATTTTGATTTTGTTTTTTTCCTTTCAAATCTGAAGACTCTTCAGGGAAATCGAGGTGCACTACATGCATGCATACAAAGGAAGTCTAAATTTAGAAAACAACTGTTAAATGGCAAGACGCGATCGATCATTCAATCTTTTGAACAAGTTTATGACTAGTCTGCCTCATCTATGATAATTCTGCAGAAATTATCACCAATCACAAGACGTGTTATCCTGCATTATCATACGGACTTCCTTTATATTCGAGCGCTGAAATCGGAGACCATCACGTATTATTCTTTTAAATGGCTTTACCGTCCCTACCTGTTGAAACTGCTCCAGTAGCATTTTTTTACCTTCGAGAAAGACAAAGTATGTAATCGGAAATTGCGGGCTGCTGTTGTGGCAACGAATGTCTTTTTGTATTGATTGCAAAAATCCATTAGGAGGAAATTAAAAATTCTTATCTATAGTTTAGCATACATGTTTTTCTTTTGCAAGTGTTATACACCTATACCTTTTCCACGCCTAACAAATTGAAATGTAGATTAACGGAACTGCTTATCATACTCTATTCTTCACGGGAACCGCGAGTACTAACTCTTTTGGAGTCGAGACGGTTTATACAATACTGAGGCAACAAGTTTCAACCTTAATGGGATCCTTTATGCTCTATTATCATTATTAGATATTTTAATTTCTAGAGTAATCTTGTCTCCTGTCTTTATACCGAGTTCTTCATATTCAATCACATTCATTTTAAAGCTAGTGTATTCTGATATATTATTCCTACTGCCACCAAATGCCCCTTCTATTGCATCTGATATTTTCTTAGGTAAATCCTTCAAATCGTCTAATGAAGTAATAGGTATGGCTGCTACTCCAAAAGGATTTTCGGGAAAACCCTGCTGCCTTCTAGTGGGAGCAAAATTATCTTTGGTATCAGTCAATACAAGGTAAACGTAAGGACTGCCATCTTGGGAAGTCTCAATTTTTGATATTATAAACTCCTTCTTCATAATATATGATAGTATATTAATTCACAAATATAGACCTAGTTATTTAGAATCTCCAGGCCCATCGACCACCATCTTCGTTTTTTTAGTAATTATCTAGCTTTCCTGGATATAATTGCTATCTAGGCCTGCGGTATATGTATATGTGATACAAAGAAAAGGTCGCCGCGAAATCTAAAGTTGGGTGAGGAAAAAGGCGGTGTGAAGATTTAAAGGGAGTCTTTCGCCCAAGAATAAATAGGTGCATCCCCCCTCCCTGCAGTCATCTTCGAATACTCATTTATGACAACACGATTCATACCTTTAAGTCTCACACAGTATCATTGTTGTAGGTGTTGTATGAACTGCCAATTCTTGTTATAACTTCAATGCGCAGCGCTAGGCAACTTCCTTTTCCTTCTTCTTTATTATCAATCGATCCTTGGCTATTTCGTAACTCAGCGATTCATTATGTTTAAAATTCAAAGAATTCGCCACGTCTACATTAAACGTTAAGGTAAGGATATCTTTGCCTATCATGGACGTAGTATCTCCAAACACATTAACATTTTGCTGTTTTAATGTAGTATATTCTTTTTTGTGATGTTTCATATCTGAAATTACAGCAGTAAGCCCATAAATACATTACAATTTAATGGCGCGTCAAACCATCAAAACCGGTTGTTATGATGAGAAATATGGGATGGCTAAAATTTTAAGGATTCTTCACGTGCTCCTTTTGTTGTTATCAGCAATAAATCTATGCCATCACCACTTGATGAATCTCTTTGTATCGATGACTTGATTGCTTTAACTGCCAGCTCTCTAGCTTTTTCTTCCGACATGTTGGGCTTGTATTCAGCATCCAAGATGCCAAGTGCCATTTCTGCGCCTGTCCCCACCGACGCATATTCATCAGGAAGAACTGAGCCCAACGGGTCTAATGTATAGATTTCTGGTTTGATCTCAATCCCTCCTACTATGACCTGCGTTAGCAACGGAAAGAACCTTCTTTCAAACATGATGACTGACATCAACTTTGCAATAGAATTTGGTGCGACATTTCGTCTCGTCTCAAGTTTTCTGATCTTGGCAAGGGCACCCACTTGTCTTACTAGAACTTGCATATCAGCCACCATTCCAGCACATGCTGCGCCCACCTGATTCGTCACAGAAAAAGTTTTCTTTGTATTCTTGTTTACCACAAAATTACCATATGAAACACGTTTTTCTGATGCTAGAACGATTCCATTATCATAAGAGATTCCCACGGCCGTTGCACCCGGCATAAATTGAAACGCCATTTATTTCCAGCATATATCCGATAACAGTGAGATTTAGTCGTTTCTATTTTTAAATGAAGTGAGCTTTTCTTCCATTGACCGGATGAATTAGTATTTTAACGTATCCGAAGACATATCAAGAAATCGTCATTTCTTTATTACAGAATAGTCGTGTATTCTTATTGCTTCAGAGACTAGTCTATTCTGGAACTCTAGAGCAACTTTTCCTTCCGGGTGTTTTGTCTCGGCTATGGCCTCTGCAACTATCCCAATAATATGCCTTAGCAAGAACTCGTCTCCTCTTGCGGCTTCTGCACGATAAGTGGAATTCGCTTTGTTTACGAATACGACATTTTCATTTGTAAAACTGTACCGGAAATCTGATTCGTCTTCGTACGGAACCACCTTATAGCCAATTTTTTTTAGTGCGAATGTCTTTTTAATTATAGGTTTTCTGACTTTTACTAACGTTTGATCGGCCTGTTTTTTATCAATCAGATCTAATTCTTTTGCCTGCTCAGAAAAATTGTTTGTAATCGGTTCTGTCAGTTGCAATGCGGATTCACCTTTTGGGATCATCTGTTGATGTTGTTCAGCATAATAATTTGCGCTCGCCAAGTCAGAGTTTTTATTTTGAGCAGAAGCGTCCATCTCTTCAAAACCCTGCTGCTGATTTGCTAAATTCCTGTGGTCATCGTTTTCATACTCGGATGGTGTCGAAGATATCCCTTCGTCCTTTCTAATATCAGATACACCAGACTCCTCTGAATTGACAACAACTTCTTTTGTATCAATCATCTCATATCCTTGTACCTCCTCTCTGGTCTCAAGATTGTCAAAAATTGCTTGTCCAAGAACCTTGTCTATTTCCTTGTATATTTTGGATTCCTCTCTTGTGATCAATACATCCTCGTATTGTGTCAAGCCCGGAAGGACTGTATCTATTATAAATGCCTTCATTTGTTGATTAAATTTTGTGTATTCTTCGTCTTCAATTAAGGCAGATTTGTCAGCAAACCGAGACGTAAGTTCGTCACATCTGATATATCCAGTTACCCTATTTAATTTGGTATCAAACCCAAAATTGCTGCGGGTCACAACATGGTTGCCAACCATGACTGCGATTCCCTTCTCATCTTCTGACAGCGGTCGTCTTGCTATTACTATTTCACCGGTTATCTGCCCATTCTCAAGGTTCACAGCTATTCTATGACCCTGAATATCAGGAGCTTTGATAGGCTGGACACCATTAAAGTCCCATTCTATGAAACGATCAGGACTTTTAAGAAATACTTCGAACATAGGATGCCTTAAAATTGCTAGTTTACGAATGTCTTTTGATAACCTAAAGTTGTCCATGACTACTTTGGAACCTATCAAAGTCAACTCAGTTCCGTTTCGACTAAGAGGCGGTTCGTTTAGTGCTTCTAATTTGGCATTTCCGAAAGAAAGATTATCCAGGGTATTACCATCGATTAGAATTGACAGATTAAAGTTATCTCGTGTTGTTCTTAACTTCATTTTTTCGAACGAAGTAAGAAACGACAATCGTCCAGTCCCGTATCTTCCTGTCCTAATCCTTTTCAACTTTGGTGAAATCGGATCCTGGCTCTTATGAGGCGATCCCAGTAACAAGAATTTTTCCATGCTGCTTTGGTCCATTCCCGCATTGTCTTCTATGATTATAGATCCATCCTTTAGAGTGGTGATAATTACCTGTGTAGCGTCTTCATCGAAGGCGTTCTCAATTAACTCTTTCACAATTTCGGTTGGAGAAACCCAAGTTTTGGTTGCAAACTCTCGAAAAAACGATGGATGTACCTTTAATTCAGCTGTCATTCCTTACTTGACGTGCTATCTTCCTACCTTTATTTATTACGTGTCAAATTATTGTTGACAACGTTGTTAGGTTTGATGTACTGTTAGAGCCGGCTATCTAATTATTGTGGAGCAATCTATGGATCTTGGAAGGAGGCTTAACACTTCTTACACGCAAAAGTGTGTGTCAAGGTTACGACCATAAACGTGATGCATACACTCCTATTGGGTGTAATGCAATTATTGTGTGTCTTAACCAAATTGAAGGATGTGTATGTAAATGGAATCTGTGATGTAACTATAGAAATATGACAAAACTTAAATTTGTAACACAAAAGATATGCAGAGGGTCAAAAATTCCGATACTTGAAAGACGCTATACAGGGTATAATGCTAAATTAATGCTAGAGGATGGCAGTACTTTCACCGGTATTGGGTTTGGCTATCCTGGCGAAATCGCAGGAGAGGTAGTTTTTAATACAGGCATGGTCGGTTACACAGAGGCGCTTACCGACCCTTCTTATTATGGTCAGATATTATGCATGACATATCCGTTGATAGGAAATTACGGGGTTCCTAGTATGGATATTAAAGACGAAGAGGGATTACCAAAGTATTTTGAATCTGACAAAGTTCAGATTAAAGGTTTATTAATTTATGAGTTGTCAAGTGTTGCAAGCCACTGGAGCTGTATTAAAACACTTGATGAATGGCTAAATGAAGAGAAAATACCGGGAATTTATGGGATTGATACACGTGAGCTAACAAAAAAGCTGAGGACTAAGGGAGTAATGATGGGTGCGATGTCGGTTTCACAAACTTCAGTTGAGGAGATGGGAATGTCAAAACTGTTAAAAATGGAAAGATATGATAGCCAGAACTTCCTTACTGAGGTGTCCGTAACTGAGCCTCGTGAATATGGAGATATTAACAGAGATTGTATTGTTTTGCTAGATACTGGTACAAAATATAGCATAATTCGTAATA
The DNA here is from genome assembly GCA_036522495.1 of Nitrososphaeraceae archaeon. GTDB lineage: Archaea > Thermoproteota > Nitrososphaeria > Nitrososphaerales > Nitrososphaeraceae > Nitrososphaera_A. Next base: position 15,775 of record DATDFS010000085.1, read on the forward strand.
TCCTCAGAATGGGATATAGAGTCGTCCGTGTTAGCTGGGATACTCCATTTGAAAAAATAATGTCGTATAGACCAAAAGGCGTTGTAATTAGTAATGGCCCAGGAGACCCCCAGGTTTGTAAGGTTGCCATCAAAACTGCTTCCGAATTAATCCGAACCTCTATGCCAACATTGGGTATTTGCTTGGGAAATCAAATCCTCGCATTGGCAGGTGGAGCGAACACTTATAAATTAAAGTTCGGCCATCGTGGTCAAAATAAACCATGTATCAATCTGCAAGATAATCAAGCATATATTACGAGCCAGAATCATGGATATGGAATTGATCTGAGCAGCCTGGATAAGACCGACTTTAAAGTATGGTTCTCAAACGCGGATGATGAGACAATAGAAGGGATTGAACATAAATCAAAACCAATTATCGCGGTACAATTTCACCCTGAAGCTTCTCCGGGACCGTATGATTGTATGTTTGTTTTCGACAGATTGAGGGAATTAATAGAAGAAGAGAAGAAAACAGTAAAATTAATAGGATCTCGTAATTCCATCGCAGGTGTCGAGACAAGGGAGGAAAGTTGCCAAAGTACGAAACAGTAAAAAACGTTCTTGTTCTCGGAAGTGGGGCAATCAAGATCGGAGAAGCAGGCGAAAGTCACTAACATGGCCGCTAATTTGACTACTCCGGTTCACAATGCCTAAAAGCACTTAATGAAGATGGGGTCAAGAGTGTTTTAATAAATCCGAATATAGCAACTATACAAACAGACACTACGTTTGCAGGTAGAGTATATTTGGTGCCTATTAACCCTAATTACGTCGAAAAAGTGATTGAAGCAGAAAGACCAGATTCTATCATGTTAGCTTTTGGCGGACAAACTGCACTCAATTGCGGTGTAGCATTGCACAAATGTGGAATATTAGAAAAATATGGAATTAGAGTTTTAGGCACCCAAATCAGAGGAATAGAGATCACAGAAGATAGACTTCAATTCAAAGAAGCCATGAAAAATAGCAACATACCCGTTTTGCATAGTGCTCCTGCGTACTCATTGGCGGAAGCTTTAGAGATAGCAAAAGAGATTGGTTATCCTGTTATCGTAAGAGTAGCATATACTCTTGGAGGAAGAGGAGGTGGTGTTGCTTACAACGAATATGAACTGCAAGAAATTGTTCAAAGAGGTATTACTCTTAGCTTAGTTCATCAGGTATTGATCGAGAAATATGTTGGCCATTGGAAACAAATTGAATATGAAGTAATGCGCGATTACAGAGGAAATGGTGTCACTGTTTGTAATATGGAAAATGTTCTTGCGATGCGTGTCCATACTGGTGATAATATAGTGGTCGCTCCGTCCCAAACATTGAATAATTTCGAGTATCATATGCTGCGTTCAGCAGCTCTGCGTGCCACTGAATATTGCAACATCATCGGAGAATGTAACATTCAGTTCGGTTTAGATCCAATGTCAGAAGAATATTGTGCCATTGAGATTAATGCTAGACTTTCAAGATCATCTGCACTTGCCAGTAAGGCTACAGGCTATCCGCTGGCGTACATGGCCGCAAAGATAGGCCTTGGATACTCGCTTCCAGAATTAATCAACCGAATTACCAAGGTCACAACTGCAAATTTTGAACCATCTTTAGATTACATCGTTCTAAAAATGCCACGGTGGGACTTTAGAAAATTTGAACTTGTCAAACGGAAATTAGGTAGTACCATGAAATCTGTAGGGGAAGTAATGGCCATAGGCAGAACCTTTGAAGAAGTTATCCAGAAGGCGATTAGGATGTGCGAAATTGGCAAGGATGGACTAGTAGCTAATAATGATGTGAAAGCAGAGAACGGAGATATCGAAACTATTGAGCAGGCATTATTGCATCCAAATGATGAAATACTCTTCACGATTGTAAAGGCAATTCAGGCCGGATTGTCTATCAAGGTAATAAGCCAGCTGTCGTCAATTGATCCGTGGTTCTTGGCAAGAATAAAGAACATAGTTCATATGGAAGACAAAATGCGAAGATCAAATCTTGATGAAGATGTAATTAAAGAAGCTAAGAGAATTGGATTTTCTGATAAGCAGATCGGAAGATGTCTGGATCTTGACGAGCTCAAATTAAGAAGTTTGAGGAAAAGGTTTGGCATAAAGCCAGTTGTTAAACAAATTGATACGTTGGCGGCTGAATGGCCAGCAAAAACAAACTACCTGTACCTAACTTATGGCGGCCAAACTGATGATATTGAGGTAGAACATAAGGATGAAAAAAGTGCGATATTCCTTGGAGCTGGCCCATACAGGATCGGCAGTAGCGTAGAATTCGATTGGGGAACTGTCAACATGGTATGGGGATTGAAAGAAAACGGAATTAGGGAAGTTTCTATAATTAATTGTAATCCTGAAACAGTTTCCACTGACTATGATGTCCCTGAAAGGTTATACTTTGAAGAATTAACGTTTGAAAGGGTGATGGACATTTATGAAAAAGAAAAACCAAAGGGGATCGTAACTTGTGTAGGGGGACAGACCGCAAATAATTTAGCTCCAAAACTTGCCCTAGCAGGAGTTCATATAATCGGCACCAGTAGCGAAAATGTAGATAGAGCAGAAGACAGAGTAAAATTCGGGCAATTATTAGATTCATTACGTATCAAGCAACCTGCCTGGAAAAAATTCACCCACATATCAGAAGCTAAAGAATTTGCAGATACGGTAGGATTTCCTGTACTTGTCAGACCATCGTATGTTCTAAGCGGCGCAGCAATGAAGGTAGTTTGGGGTGAACAGCAGTTAGAACACTTCTTGACAGATGCAACAAATGTTAGTCCGGATCATCCTGTAGTAATAAGTAAGTTCTTGCAGGAAGCTTCAGAAGTGGAAGTTGATGCAGTAGCGTCAGAAAAAGAAGTGATAATAGGTTCACTTATTGAACATGTTGATAATGCTGGTATCCATTCTGGCGATGCTATTATGTGCATCCCTCCGTGGAGGCTTGATAGAAAAACTATTGAGACTATTCTAGACTACTCAATCAAAATTGGAAAAGCCCTTGATATTAAGGGACCTTTTAATATACAATATCTTGTAAAAGAAGATGAAGTATCGGTGATTGAAGCCAATGTCAGAGCCTCTAGATCGATGCCCTTTGTTTCAAAGTTTGTCGGAGTAAATTTGATAAAGCTCGCTGCAAGAAGTATGACAGATAATCCGCTCCCAGAAATTGCGAAGGACTTGTGGCTAAAGAGTACCGGATTTGGAATTAAAGTCCCTCAATTTTCCTTTATGCAACTTGAAGGAGCAGATATCGTTCTTAGCGTGGAAATGCAATCAACTGGCGAGGTTGCATGTTTTGGGAATAGTTTTTATGATGCATTATCTAAAGCATACACTGCTGCAGGATACTCACTTCCGCTATCGGGCTCGGCATTAATTACAATCGGAGGGCAAAAAAACAAAGAGAGATTGTTGCCACTAATTTCATTGATTTGTTCTATGGGATATAACATTATGGCAACCGAACATACAGCAGAATTCATGCTGAAAAATAAGTTCGATAATATCAAGCAAGTTTATAAGATTAGTGAACCTAATCGTAAACCCAATATATCGGATTTGCTTTTTGAACACAAAATTGATTTTATTATAAATATTCCGTCCACCTCTACAATTGAAAAATATGTTGGCATGTTGTACGATGAATACTTGATTAGGAGAAAGGCCGTAGAAATGGGCATTCCTGTGCTAACTACAATGGAAGCAGCTTCTTCTTTTGTCAAAACCCTTGAGTGGTTGAAGACAAATATTCCCACACTAAGCCCGCTCAGAAGTTATGTTAAGTTTTAAGGACTCTTCTATTTACGTAGAGAATTTTTTCAGAAAACGCTTTCTAGCGTACTAGTTGTATCCCCAACTATTGATCCATCAAGCGTAACAATCATTGCCTGTTGGACAGCATTATCCTTTAAAGCTTTTTCAATTAACGGAGAGATAGGTTTTCTAGAACGTCGTTCAGGCGCTGCAGATAGATATTTATTAAAAGCGGGAATAACTATAATATCAAGAATCCCCTCAACGCCTAGAAATATGTTTTCCCTTTTTACTTTAAGATATATCCACACTCTTTGGCCACTAATGACGCTAGTGGATTTTTGGAAAATTGGGTGGATATGGCCCATTACGATCCTTTTTATTGATGAGCTGATATGGGATGGCATAGTGTGGCCATGAATCAGCAAAGTATCCTCATCTAGAACCATCCCCTTAGTACTAACCATATTGATACTATGGGGAGTTAAAAACCTAATATTGCCATCATGATTGCCTGGAACCAAGTATACATCCACATTATCAGAAAGTAATTTAAAAAATTGCGGGATCCAATTCCACTCCTGCTTGCTTATGCATCCAATTGTGTTTTTTAGATCTCCGAGTAACACTACGCCATCGACTTGTTGAAATTTAATGAGATCAGAAATCTCCTTGAGCATTTCTCTGAGTAATAGGCTTGAGTCCATACGGACGCCTTTCATGCAGAGTGCAGACTCAAAACCAATATGCAAGTCGGAGATTGCAATATATCTGTGTTCTTTTCCGTTCCATATCCCGTCTAGAAGGAGCGCTGGATGAGGGTGCAGGGGACGAACATTGACCACAGTAGAGAATACATGCATTACAGTTAGATAAACGTCTTCATATTGCGCTATGCTGTTCAATTTAAGACAGTCTAAAAATATCCTTCTTTGAATGCCATTGCAATATGATCCTACTAATTTAAAGCAGTAGAAGCAGTAGGAGTTTCCCGTTATCCAATTTATTTATGACTATTTTATATATATTTATCTATCTATATATAAGATTTAAATACGTAAGAATGAACCTTTAGCTGTGAAACGTAAAGAAAGAACAGTAAGTCCTGGGGCAGTAAAGCTTCATATTTTTCAGCCAAGCGGCAGGAAGATTTGGACAGTTGTAGGAAAAGATAATGAACATTGGACAGATCCGGACTTAGAATTTTGCTCTTGCAAAAATTATTATTATAAAACTCTTTCAGACTCGGTAATATGCTATCACCTGAAAAGCGTTCAGCAAGCAGAAGAGAAGAATGAGTTCGTCTCTATAATGTTTGATGATTCTGAATATGTGGGGTTTGTTAGTGCGTTATTAACAGATAATGCAATCAAATTACTGAGCGGCTGAAAAATTCTCTGTCGTCGTCGTTTCTTCTGTTTTTGCCTCGCCTCCTTTTCGACCTATTACACTATAGAATTCTGGTCCACGCTCCTGCTTTACTGTTTCGCCACCACGCTTTCCGATTTCACTATAGAATTTAGTCCCATATTTTTCCCTCACTATACCTCCGCCTTTTTCTCCTATTTCTCGATAAAAATCGATACCATATTTTTCCTTTACCGATTCACCGCCCTTCTCTCCTATTGATTGATAAAATTCAATACCGTATTCCGCTTTTACTGTTTCCCCGCCTTTTCTTCCTGCATCTCTGAGTCCCTCCTTATCTTGTGCTCTTGCTTCACCTCCAGCTTTCGCCACTCTCGATCTAGTTTCATGGTTTGCTGCTGCGAGACCTCTTATGTGGTGTGGTGAAATGCCTCCCTTTCTTGCCACTCTCAATCTTGTTTCATCACTTGCTGAGGCTAATCCTCTTTTTACATGCTGCGTGTGCTCAGTTTCCATACAAGTCAATCACTTATATCACATAAAAGGGGATTAGAACAAAGCTAGAGAACCTTTCTATTCCAACTAATTTAATATTGTGATAAGCATTATTTTTGTAGGATGGCAAAAAATAATGTTCTGATCATAGGTTCAGGCGGTAGAGAACATGCCCTGGGATGGAAAATTCTACAAAGCGAACATGTAAAGAAAGTTTACTTTGCCCCTGGTAATGGGGGAACCTACGAGAATATTGATATTCACCCAGCAGATATTCACAAACTGACTGAATTTGCAAGACAGAATCAATGTTTTACAATTGTCGGACCTGAAACTCCATTGGCTAGCGGCATAGTTGACTCGTTCGTTGATGAAGGACTCAAAATATTCGGACCGACAAAAAAAGCTGCATTATTGGAATCGAGCAAAGAATTTACAAAACAATTCATGAAGAAAAATGGCATTCCAACCGCCTTTTTCCGCGCTTTCTCCGAACCAGAAGAAGCCAAAGATTATGCCCTCAGACAAAAAAGTAAACTCGTAATCAAGGCGGACGGTTTAGCTTCTGGCAAGGGAGTAATCCTATGCAATAATTCCGATGAGGCCCTAGATGCAATAGATCGGTTAATGGTGAAAAGAGAATTTGGTAACGCTGGTACCAAGATCGTTATCGAGGAGCAACTAGTGGGTGAAGAATGTTCATTTATTGTATTTTGTGATGGCAGAACAATTGTTCCTCTCGCTTCAAGTCAAGACCATAAACGCGTATTCGATAATGACGAGGGCCCAAATACAGGAGGTATGGGCAGTTATTCACCATCAACTGTTATCGATAACAATCTATATGAAAAAATAATCAACCAAATAATGGAGCCTGCCGTCGGAGGAATGAAAGAACACGGAAGTCCATTCAAAGGTTTCCTGTACGCAGGTATAATGATTGAGGAACAAACTCAGCAACCATTTGTATTGGAATTTAATGTAAGAATGGGAGACCCGGAATGTCAACCTATAATTATGAGAATGCAGTCCGACCTTTTTGAATACCTACAGTCAGCTACCAGCGAGGAATTAGATTCACTTCCTCCTGTGAAATGGAAAAATCAATTTGCTGTCTGCGTAGTTATGGCGTCGCGCGGTTATCCGGGAAAATATTCAGTAGGACACTTAATTAGAGGCCTTGAACGTGATTTTGGTTCCGACGTAATGGTTTTTCATTCGGGTACGAAAAGGGATTCAGAAAATAAGATTAGAACCAATGGAGGAAGAGTCTTAGGAATTACAGCACTAGGAGATAGCATTGCCAAGGCCAGAAATATTGCATACTCTTCTGTACATGCTGTATCATGGGGAGAAAACGACTATTTTTATAGAAGTGATATTGCTATGAAGCATTCAAATCTTGGAAAACCAGCATCTTTTTTTCTGTAGCCACAGCGTCGAGCTTCTGATCAAAATTAGAATGAGGGAGTTCAAAATTCAACAGTTGAAATCGAAATGCTAAACCTATCGAGAAACGACTTTTGTTTTTTTCAATGAATTTGTCATAATATCCTTTTCCGTAACCAAGGCGATATCCATTGCTATCAAAAGCAATTCCGGGCACGATTAGTAGGTCTATATTGTCCACACTATCAGATGAGCCTGGAGGTCCATAAATTCCGAATTTATCTTTGGTTAGTTTTTTTCTCTCAAAATCCAATTCAAAAATTTTATGAAACACAATTTGGTCTCCCTCTGTTTTAGGTAATACTAATACTTTATGATTTTTAAAAGCACTTTTCATTATATAATCCGTTCGAACTTCAGAGCCAATTGCAAAGTAGGCGGCTACAACTTTCGCAGTTCTAAATTCAGACGAATTAATAATGCGTGTTTGAATCAATTTGCTCCTTCTAAGGATATCGACCTTAGACAATGCTTTACGTTTTTGAAGTATTCGTCTACGGAGTATATTTTTAAAGAATGTTACATCAGATAGCAGTTATTGATTCATCTCTTTTTTGAAGGACACCGCTGCGGAAAGGGTGTTCTTTAATAGCATACATACCGTCATAGGTCCTACACCACCAGGCACTGGCGTGATCCAAGATACCTTTTCTTTTACAGATTCAAAATCTACATCACCTATTAATTTTCCTTCAATCCTTGTAATCCCGACATCAATGACCACCGCGCCGTCTCTCACTGTTTCGGAGGTGAGTTTAAAATTTTCACGATTACCGACTGCAGTTATGATCAAGTCGGCACTCTTCAACTTGGCGTTGAGATCTTTTGTTAGCGAGTGACAGATAGTCACAGTAGCATTTCTCTCTAGCAAAAGTAGAGCAAGAGGCTTTCCAACTAAATTACTACGATTCACTATTACAGCGTCCGTTCTATTGACATCAACTCTGTAAAAGTCTAATAGTTCCATAATGCCGGACGGAGTACAAGGTTTGATGGTCCCTTTCCCATTCAGCAACATACCGGCATTGAAGGGGCTCAGACCGTCGACATCTTTTGCTGGATTGATAGCGTTTATTACTGCAAATTCATTAATATTTTTGGGAAGAGGAAGTTGTACTAGAATTCCATGCACAGAATTGTCTTGGTTTAACAAATCAATAAGTTCTAGCAGCTCTCTCTGGGTTGAATTAGAAGATAATCTATAGTCGCTTGTAATAATTCCAACCTCATTAGCAGCCTTTTGTTTATTTTTAATGTAGGTAGCTGAAGCAGGATC